>NZ_JBVVPM010000264.1:0-201 GCF_055811255.1 Bradyrhizobium sp. MI1.11 | reverse complement strand
CGTTCCATGATGTTGCGCGCCTTGTGGATCTGGCAGCGCTGGATCGCAGCGGCCGAACCGAAGGTGCGGCGGATCGCCTTCGACAACGCTTTCGCGCCGTCGGCGATGAACAGTCTTGGTACCGTCGGGTCGAGCCCGCGCGAGACCAGGTTGTCCAGCAGGGCCTGAACCGTTGCGGCATTCTCGGTCGCCCCTTCCACC
>NZ_JBVVPM010000263.1:0-208 GCF_055811255.1 Bradyrhizobium sp. MI1.11 | reverse complement strand
ATCGATCGACAGAGCGGCTGCGAAGGCATTGGTCGAGCGCATTATCATAGCCGAGTCCAACGGTGACCCGAATGCAAGGAACAAGCGGTCGAGCGCCACCGGCGCCGCCCAGTTTCTCGATGATACGTGGCTCGAAGCCGTTCGAAGGCACCGACGCGATCTGATCAAGGGCCGCTGCGACAAGGAAGTCTTGGACTTGCGCGGAGAT
>NZ_JBVVPM010000262.1:0-208 GCF_055811255.1 Bradyrhizobium sp. MI1.11 | reverse complement strand
ATGGTGCCCATCATGTTCTCGGCGATGTTGGTACAGGCGAGCGATCGACGAAGCTCCTTCGGCAGCTTCAACCGGACGACAGTCAGGATTTCGTCGAGGCCTTCGAGGATGCTGGCCGCGACGCCGGGCCATCGGGTCGAGCCCGCGCGAGACCAGGTTGTCCAGCAGGGCCTGAACCGTTGCGGCATTCTCGGTCGCCCCTTCCACC
>NZ_JBVVPM010000261.1:0-211 GCF_055811255.1 Bradyrhizobium sp. MI1.11 | reverse complement strand
ACCCGGTCCATCCGGGCAACCCTCGTCGCAACATCGAGGGTGAGTCGCCTCATTTTGTGGGGGGACATACAGTCTAGAAGAACGACGTTCGGAATCCCATTGGTTGAAACTGTGCTATCATGCCTCTTGGGATGGCGTTTGCTGTCCCGGAAATCTAGGAGGACATGGCAGTGAAAGTCTCGGCACTTTTGTCCATGGGTATCGTTGTCGC
>NZ_JBVVPM010000260.1:0-213 GCF_055811255.1 Bradyrhizobium sp. MI1.11 | reverse complement strand
AATCCGCCACCGCCCAAAAAAACGAAACGGCGCCCCCCGGCAAAAGCCAAAACATAACCACCCCACCACTGATCCGTTGGTCAATCCAGGAAATCCGCCGCATTGCTATCAGACTTGCGCGGAAGCGGATTCAACCCGCACACATTATCGCATGGTCCTTCTGGCGCAGAGCTCACCAGGCTGCCGCTCAACGCGCCCACTTCAAATCAAAAA
>NZ_JBVVPM010000259.1:0-215 GCF_055811255.1 Bradyrhizobium sp. MI1.11 | reverse complement strand
GACAAATTATTGTGCCCGAGCAAGACCTGGATGATCCGGATATCGGTTCCGTTCTCGAGAAGATGCGTCGCGAAGCTGTGGCGCAGTGTGTGCAGCGTGACGCGCTTGGTCAGGCCCGCAGCCTTCACCGCCGATCGACAGGCTGCGTGCAACACGGTCTGATCGATCGGATGATCTTCGTCACGACCAGGGAACAGATAAAGCCGCGGCCGGGC
>NZ_JBVVPM010000258.1:0-221 GCF_055811255.1 Bradyrhizobium sp. MI1.11 | reverse complement strand
AACGCGCGATCCGGCATCGTGTCGCCATCGACATCCCTGCTTTGTCGCGCGAGGCGCAGCGGGTGCTGGCGCGGGTGCGCGATGCGATCGATCGCAACGACCAGCCGCGCTTTCTAACCACCCGAAGCAATGTGTCGTTGCTCACGGGCAGCATAAGTCGACGGGCAAAACTCGCCGCCGGGCGACCACCCAAGGCAAGGCCAAGGTGATGGACGATCAGA
>NZ_JBVVPM010000257.1:0-230 GCF_055811255.1 Bradyrhizobium sp. MI1.11 | reverse complement strand
GGGTTGGAGTATCGGGCAATAACTGCCCAATGGCATGCGGGTCGATACGCCCGCCGGCCGAAGCCGACCAAGCTTGCGCTCAATGCAACCTGTGTCTTATAAACATCTCCGAGCCCACGAGACGCTCATGAATGGGGGGGGGGGGGGGGGGGGGGTTAAAAAAAAAAGCGGGCGGGGGGGGGGGGGGGGGGGGGGGCGGGTAGGGGGCGCGAATTGTGTGGGGGGGGGGG
>NZ_JBVVPM010000256.1:0-230 GCF_055811255.1 Bradyrhizobium sp. MI1.11 | reverse complement strand
TCGGGTTGGGTCCCCCCCCCCGCCCCCCGCGGCCCCCCCGCCCCCGCCCCCGCCGGCGCCGCCCCCGCCCCCCCCCCCCGCCCGGCCGCCCCCCCCCCCCGCGCCCGCCCGCGCCCCCCCCCCCCCCCCCCCCCCCCCCCCCCCCCCCCCGCGGGCCCGCCCCCCCCCCCCCCCCCCCCCCCCCCCCCCCCCCCCCCACCCGCGACGTGTCGAAACCCGCCGATACGGGC
>NZ_JBVVPM010000255.1:0-230 GCF_055811255.1 Bradyrhizobium sp. MI1.11 | reverse complement strand
GCCGCCGACAGCGCTACGAACCTCCGCGAGGCCGCCGACTTCGAAACCCCCGATCCGGGCGGTGCCGGCACGTCACCCTCGGGCAGCCGGACAGCACGGCCGAACCGGCGCGTCGACACGTTGATCAGCATCAGGTTCATCGCCCAGCGACCGAGCCAGTCCTCCTGCGCCGCCGTTTCCCAGCTCGGAATCGTGACCTCGCGGCCGTCCACGCCCCGAACCCGCGGGCG
>NZ_JBVVPM010000254.1:0-231 GCF_055811255.1 Bradyrhizobium sp. MI1.11 | reverse complement strand
GGGGCGGGTGGTCTGCTCCCGCCCTCGCGCTGTGGTGGTGCGCGGCGCGTGGCGGGTTTTTGTCCGGGCCCCCCTTCGCCCCCCCCCCCCCCCGGGCGCGGGCGCCGCGGGCGCCCCCCCCCCCCCCCGGGGGGGGGCCCCCCGCCCCGGCCCGGGGGGGGCCCCCCGCAACCCCCCCCCGGGGGGGCGGGGGGGGCAAGGGCAAAATTTTTTTTTTTTTGAAAAGGAAGT
>NZ_JBVVPM010000253.1:0-234 GCF_055811255.1 Bradyrhizobium sp. MI1.11 | reverse complement strand
GAGTCAGTTTTCCGGTTGCGGCGGCATTTGAGATTGCAGGGATTGGGGGCTTGAGGCCCCCAAACCTTGCAATTTTCATTGTGGATTGAACGAAGCCGCTGCCGCGGCGTGAGGGGCGAGGTGGCGTAGATCGCCTCCTGGCTGAGAGGATGTGGGCGTTGGAGCCCATCCCCCTCAGACAGGAGTATCGAGATGGCCGATTTGAGCCCTCTTCGCCGCCGCATGATCGAAGAC
>NZ_JBVVPM010000252.1:0-237 GCF_055811255.1 Bradyrhizobium sp. MI1.11 | reverse complement strand
TCGCGCGGCGAGCCACGCGGCCCGGGCTGGCCCCTGACACTTCGGACAGTGCCGGTTGCGACAGGAATTATAGGCGAGGCGTGTCGTGCCGCAGTCGTCGCAAGCCTCCATGTGGCCGCCGAGCGCCTCGGTCCGGCACGCCACGATCGCGCTCATCACGCGCCGCTCGACCCGACCGAGATGACCGGCATGGTCACGGCGATAGGTCTCGCCATGCCGGCGCAGAATATCGGCAAT
>NZ_JBVVPM010000251.1:0-238 GCF_055811255.1 Bradyrhizobium sp. MI1.11 | reverse complement strand
AGCCGGGGGGGGGGGGGGGGGGGGGGGGGGGGGGGCGGGGGGGGGCCCCCCCCCGGCGGGGCGGCGGCCGCCGGGGGGGGGGGGGGGGGGGGCCGGGGGGGGGGGGGGGGGGGGGGGGGGGGCGCGGGCCCCGCGGCGGGGGGGGGGGGCGGCCCGCCCCCCCCCCCCCACCCCCCCCCCCCCCCCCCCACAGCGACAAACAGAAGAAAAAAAAAAAGGACACAGCAACACCAAAACA
>NZ_JBVVPM010000250.1:0-240 GCF_055811255.1 Bradyrhizobium sp. MI1.11 | reverse complement strand
GCCAAGGTGACCTTCGGCCTTCAGATGTCCGATGATGGGCTCGATGGCGGAGCGGCGCCGGAGCTCGCGCTTGATGGCGCCGAAGACGCCGCGCTTCTGGCCGGAGATGAAGACGCGACGTGGATTTTGAGCATCGTGGCCGCGGTATCCGTTGTCGACATAGGCCCGCTCGATCGGACATCCGGTGAGCGTCTCGGTCCGGTCGATGACGTTCCGCAAGGTGTGACCGTCGTAGGGATT
>NZ_JBVVPM010000249.1:0-241 GCF_055811255.1 Bradyrhizobium sp. MI1.11 | reverse complement strand
AGGCGAAACCGCAAAAACCCAACGTTTTTCACCGAAAACAATAAAAGCAAAAAAAACCAACCAAACAACCCAAACCAAACACACCCCCAAAAAAAAAAAAAAAAAAAAAACCAAAAAAAAAAAAAAAAAAAAAAAAAACACAAAAAAAAAAAAAAAAAAACAAAAAAAAAAAAAAAAACCAAAAAAAAAAAAAAAAACCCCCCAAACCCCCACAAAACCAAACCCCCCAAACAACCCCACC
>NZ_JBVVPM010000247.1:0-248 GCF_055811255.1 Bradyrhizobium sp. MI1.11 | reverse complement strand
ACTGTCATTCCCACGAAAGCGGGGAATCCAGTGCGCCGCGGCTTCTCGGTTCAGTCATAAACTGTCTCGGAATACTGGATCGCCCGGTCAAGCCGGGCGATGACAGGGAGTGTGTAGCCGCAGACACGGCTTCGCGTCCTCGCGGCGCGTTCGCCCGAGCTTTGCCTGGTGATTCCACCCTCTTGTCCAAGAGGGCGCAGGGAAGGCCGGGTGCCGGCTGGCACCCGCGGTCCGCTGCGCGAAAAGCA
>NZ_JBVVPM010000246.1:0-254 GCF_055811255.1 Bradyrhizobium sp. MI1.11 | reverse complement strand
ACAGACGATCTGGTTCAGCGCCGGCCATGAGATGCCGGTCGAGACCAGATGCACCTGGAAGGCGCGGACGTCTTCCAACTCCAACCGGTCAGGCGATCGGCCGAAATAGCGGCTGAACTTCGAAACCGCGCTGATGTAGGATCGTTGCGTCGCCGGCGACAGATTGCGGACGGTCATGTCTTCGATCATGCGGCGGCGAAGAGGGCTCAAATCGGCCATCTCGATACTCCTGTCTGAGGGGGATGGGCTCCAAC
>NZ_JBVVPM010000245.1:0-256 GCF_055811255.1 Bradyrhizobium sp. MI1.11 | reverse complement strand
GTGCCCGACAAATTACAGCCCCTACAAGTAGAAGTTTAACCAAAAAAAAGCCCCCACCCCCACCAAAAAACCCGCCCCCCCCCCCCAACCCCCCCCCCCCCCCCCCCACCAAAAAAAAAAAAAAAAAAAACCCCCAAAAAAAAAAAAAAAAAAAAAAAAAAAAACCCCCCCCCCCCCCCCCCCCCAAAAAAAAACAAAAAAAAAAACACAAAAAAGAAAAAAAAAAAAAAAAACCCCCACAAAGCCAAACAAACAC
>NZ_JBVVPM010000244.1:0-256 GCF_055811255.1 Bradyrhizobium sp. MI1.11 | reverse complement strand
CCCGCCCTCGGCGCCCGCCGCCCCCTCCCCGGCGACATCGGCGATGCCGACAGCGACGGCCATCTCTCCCCCCCCCCCCCCCCCCCTGCCGGCCCCCCCCCCCCCCCCCCATTTTTTTTTAATGATACGTCGACCACCGAGATCTACTCTTATGCGATCGTCGGCAGCGTCAGATGTGTTTAAGTGACAGAGCATGACGTGGGGATGGTTCTCCTCATAAGCGTCGCGATTCTCAAGGAGGGTCTTCCCCACGGGG
>NZ_JBVVPM010000243.1:0-256 GCF_055811255.1 Bradyrhizobium sp. MI1.11 | reverse complement strand
CGGCCAGGTCATCGTCTCGACCGCCCTCACCGACCGCGGCGAGGTCGCACTTCGGATCCGCGACACCGGCCACGGCCTCAGCGAGCGCGAAGTCGCCGCCGCGATGGAGCCGTTCCGGACGCCACCGCCCGGCGACGCCGAGGACAATTCGGCGCTGAGCCTGTCGCTGACCAAGGCCCTGGTCGAAGCCAACCGCGCCCGGTTCAACATCAAGAGCGCGGCGAACTCCGGCTCGCTGATCGAGGTGGTGTTCGCA
>NZ_JBVVPM010000242.1:0-266 GCF_055811255.1 Bradyrhizobium sp. MI1.11 | reverse complement strand
AGTTGCCGATTTCCACGCTTTGATATCGCGCCGAGCCTTTCTTTTCCGCCGCTCGACTGTGCCCTCGGTGTGAGCCCCGTCCAAGCCGCAAAATCTCGTGCAGTCGCAAAATTGCGAGCATCCAAAACCGATGTCCGAACGGTAGCGGCGATGAGAGGACCGACACCCGGAATGCTCATCAGACGCCTTGCATCGGGGTCCTTTCTGACGGCAACCAAAATCTCTCTGTCGAGCTTCTCTATGCGGGTTGTAAGCAGCTCAATCTG
>NZ_JBVVPM010000241.1:0-269 GCF_055811255.1 Bradyrhizobium sp. MI1.11 | reverse complement strand
AAAGGTGGGCGACATCGTCTCGGAATCCACGGGCGACTTCATATCGGTACGCCTGGGCGACTTCGTCGGAATCCGCAATCTGACACCCGCGGCCTATTCCGCCAACCTCACCGCAACGTGCGACCGGCTGCGCAACCCCGACTAGCTCCGCCGATCGCAGGTTGCTCACCCCGCGCCAAACGGCGTAACATCTGACGTGCCCCCGCCAAATTAGGCCAGTTTGAACTGGAATTTTCCACTTATGATCCCCTGAGGGGGAGAGGAGAATT
>NZ_JBVVPM010000240.1:0-269 GCF_055811255.1 Bradyrhizobium sp. MI1.11 | reverse complement strand
GGTCTGCCGGTCACGCCCGGTTCTCTCTACCTCGCCCATTTCGCGGGACCGGCGGGAGCCGTGGCGCTATTTTCCGGCGCAGAAACTGCCGATGCTGCTTCAGTTATGGCCGCCGCTGACATGACGGGTCGAACCACACGCGAAAAGCTGGTCAAGGCGAACGCGTTCCTCAAGGCGACGACCGTCGGCGATGTTAAGAGCTGGGCCGATCGCAAAATGGCAGTAGGCACTCGGCCTGGCCGTTAGCGGCTCAGATAACTACGCGATTT
>NZ_JBVVPM010000239.1:0-270 GCF_055811255.1 Bradyrhizobium sp. MI1.11 | reverse complement strand
CGCACACATTATCGCATGGTCCTTCTGGCGCAGAGCTCACCAGGCTGCCGCTCAACGCGCCCACTTCAAATCAAAAACGCAACTGTAATGCTAGGGTCTGTACCTGATAAGCGCCGCGTGATTGAACGAAGCCGCTGCCGCGGCGTGAGGGGCGAGGTGGCGTAGATCGCCTCCTGGCTGAGAGGATGTGGGTGTTGGAGCCCATCCCCCTCAGACAGGAGTATCGAGATGGCCGATTTGAGCCCTCTTCGCCGCCGCATGATCGAAGAC
>NZ_JBVVPM010000238.1:0-271 GCF_055811255.1 Bradyrhizobium sp. MI1.11 | reverse complement strand
AATGCGAGGCCAAGGCCGCGGACCTCGCCGAGGCCCGTTGCGCGGAATTGAACGTCGAGATTGCCACCCGCGATTTCTTGGGCGGTCTTGGCGAGCGCTGAAAGTCCTTTCGTGAGGTGCCTCACGGCGGTCAATAGCGCGACGACCAAGGCACCGAGCGCCAGCGCCGCGGATGCCAGGAACTGCCACATCAGCAGGGCAGCCCGCGATCGGCTGGTGTTTCGTTCCCGAACGTCCTCTGGCGGCTGGCGATGTGATGCTCGCCCAGAAG
>NZ_JBVVPM010000237.1:0-272 GCF_055811255.1 Bradyrhizobium sp. MI1.11 | reverse complement strand
GGTGGACCGGTCGGCGATCGTGCAGGGCCTGCTCCAGCGCATCGAGCACGAAGCTGGCGTGCGCCGTGCGCGAGGCCCGCCAGCCCACGATCCTGCGGGCATAGGCGTCGATGACGAAGGCGACGTAGACGAATCCGCTCCAGGTCGCGACATAGGTGAAGTCGGAGAGCCAAAGGACGTTCGGCCTTGGCGCCCTGAACTGGCGGTTGACGTGATCCAGCGGGCATGGCGCGGCCTTGTCGCTGATCGTGGTCTTAACCGGTTTGCCGCGG
>NZ_JBVVPM010000236.1:0-277 GCF_055811255.1 Bradyrhizobium sp. MI1.11 | reverse complement strand
ACCTACTGGGGCGACTCTGCCGCTTAACCAGCTTGCCCCCGAGGCCGCGCTGCGTCGCTTGGAACTCACGATCGTGCGCCGATTGGAGGGATTCCTCCACGGTGACCACTTGGGTCTGCTGCCCGGGACTGGAGCTGACGTTAACGACGCCCGTCCCTACGAACCCGGTCAAGACGATGTGCGCATGATGGATTGGGCCGTTACAGCCCGTACCACCGTCCCCCACGTACGTGAGACCATTGCCGACCGTGAACTCGAGGTATGGGCACTTCTCGAC
>NZ_JBVVPM010000235.1:0-280 GCF_055811255.1 Bradyrhizobium sp. MI1.11 | reverse complement strand
CCCCCGTCTTTGCCGCCCGGGGGGTGGGCTCCGCCTACGCCGCCCCCCGCCGGTGGTGGTGCGGGGGTGCGGGCGGGGGCCCGCGGCGGGCGACACTTTCTCGGATCAAGCGCTGGAAAAACGGGCTATCTGTTGCTGGCCGCGCGCGAACGATCCGCATCTCTCCCGGGGCCACCCCTCTCCCCCGCCCCGCCCCCCCAGGGGGGGTGGGGGTTAGACAAGGGGCGCGGCCGCCGCTGGGAGTAGTGTAGATGGCGGTGGGGGGCGGTTGATTTAAAAA
>NZ_JBVVPM010000234.1:0-283 GCF_055811255.1 Bradyrhizobium sp. MI1.11 | reverse complement strand
ATTCCGCTTTACCGAAATTCGGCTTTGGCGTATTCAGCCGCCACCTCATCCCGGTCAGAGGGGCGTATCGCGATCGTCACGAAACGTGGGGTGAGCTGCGGTGGACGCGGGCAGCATCGGCGCGAAGGGCTTCGCAGGGCGGCAAAACCGTGAGCGAAGGCGTCGCGCACACGACCGGTGCTGACAGCGTACGGCAAAACCGTGTCGTCCTGACGCCCGGGGTCTGTGCGTCAAGTCTTGTGGTGATGTGGGCGGCCCGACCGGGCATCCGCATCAGCCATCC
>NZ_JBVVPM010000233.1:0-284 GCF_055811255.1 Bradyrhizobium sp. MI1.11 | reverse complement strand
GTCACGAGCAGCATGGTCCGGCTGCATTGCCAATCGGACCCCAACATTGGTTCATGGACTCCACGAGGAGTACCGACCGCCATGCTGGTACCAGCCGCCACCAGAACAGCGGCCGTCAGCGCGAGCATTCGATACGATGCCAAGTTCCACTTCATCCTTCATTGCGCTTCCCTCCAGTGGAAGGGCGCACGCTAGGCTCAGGAATACCTCCCGCTTGCGAGGGCTTTGCGTAAATCGCGAATCTGCGATTCTCTAAGAGACATCTGAAGAGGATCTGGGGATGG
>NZ_JBVVPM010000232.1:0-287 GCF_055811255.1 Bradyrhizobium sp. MI1.11 | reverse complement strand
CAGACAATTAACGATCTGCCTCTCCACCCCGAAAAAATGCAAAAACCAGCCACCAAACAAAAAAAAAAAAACCCTGACAAAACGCTATATAATAAAAGAAACGCAAAATAAACGTTCCAAAAACGAGCTAAAAAAAAATAAAAAACAAACCCCAACCAACAAAATATACAACCAAAATAAAACCCCAACCCCAAACAGCCGCCAAAAAAATTAATAATGAAAAAAAAAAACCCAAAAAGACCAAAAACCCGCGTTTAAACCACCCCCTAAATAAAACGTAAGCCCCC
>NZ_JBVVPM010000231.1:0-292 GCF_055811255.1 Bradyrhizobium sp. MI1.11 | reverse complement strand
GCCAAACCTTACGGGGAAAGCAGGGAATGGTTAGGCCCGGCGCGTCTTACCGGACAAGGACGCGTCGGGCCGCGAGTGCGTAAACGCGCATTACGCAAGCTGGCGGCGCCTTGTCTTGGGAGTCAGCCCACCACCCGGCCCGAGTTGTGCGAAGTGCTTTCGGTGGCCCGCTACTGATTGGTCAGCCGTCAGAACGTCTCGGTAATCTTGCTCAGGCGAGGTGGACGATCCGGGTCAAACCCGCAGGCCCGCGCCGTCTGCTCGATCATCCGATAGGCCGGAACCAGCATGG
>NZ_JBVVPM010000230.1:0-293 GCF_055811255.1 Bradyrhizobium sp. MI1.11 | reverse complement strand
GCCGGTGTCGCCGGCGGCGGGGCTGCCACCTGCTCGTCGTCGAAGCTGACGTCGGCGCCTGCGGGCACCGCGCGGAAGTCCCGGCCATCCCTGGTCTTTCTCGGCACCAGCGAGTACGACGGCCTGCCGTCCGGATCCTGGTAGTAGATCGGGGCGCCGCTCTCCTCGGCCGCAGCGGGGCCGATCATGGCGGTGGTTCGCGCCGTCGGCCGCTGCGGGCCGGGGGGGGGGGGGGGGGGGGGGGGGGGGGGGGGGGGGGGGGGGGGGGGGGGGGGGGGGGGGGGGGGGGGGGG
>NZ_JBVVPM010000229.1:0-293 GCF_055811255.1 Bradyrhizobium sp. MI1.11 | reverse complement strand
TATGACCGCACCGTCATCCCTTGTTCAACCAGAGAAAGATCTTGCAGCCCGGGCCGTTCCACATATGAGTCAGAGCCGAATAAGGACCCCGTTTTCGGGGTGATCGGCATCCAATCGGGGCTCTGATGCATATTCGATGATCGTGTTTGCTTTTATGGCGCGCCAATCAACCTAGCCTGAAGGAGATCGAGCTTAGCGCGCCCGTACATCTGCCTTTTGACCAGCTTGAGCTTGGTGATCTGAGCTTCCACTTGGCCATTGGACCACCGTTGCGTGATAGCCGCGTGCACCGC
>NZ_JBVVPM010000228.1:0-296 GCF_055811255.1 Bradyrhizobium sp. MI1.11 | reverse complement strand
GCCGCCGACAGCGCTACGAACCTCCGCGAGGCCGCCGACTTCGAAACCCCCGATCCGGGCGGTGCCGGCACGTCACCTTCGGGCAGCCGGACAGCACGGCCGAACCGGCGCGTCGACACATTGATCAGCATCAGGTTCATCGCCCAGCGACCGAGCCAATCCTCCTGCGCCGCCGTTTCCCAGCTCGGGATCGTGACCTCGCCGCCATCCACGCCCCGGACCCGCGGGCGCTCGACCTCGATCTTGCCGCCGTGGAAGCCGATCCGTCCCCGCGTTCGGCCCCAACGGTGCGCCCG
>NZ_JBVVPM010000227.1:0-298 GCF_055811255.1 Bradyrhizobium sp. MI1.11 | reverse complement strand
CATAGAGAAGCTCGACAGAGAGATTTTGGTTGCCGTCAGAAAGGACCCCGATGCGAGGCGTCTGATGAGCATACCGGGTGTCGGTCCTCTCATCGCCGCTACCGTTCGGACATCCGTCGCGAATGCTCGCGATTTTGCGACTGCACGAGATTTTGCCGCTTGGACCGGGCTCACACCGAGGGCACAGTCGAGCGGCGGAAAAGAAAGGCTCGGCGCGATATCAAAGCGTGGAAATCGGCAACTACGGACGCTCTTGATCGTTGGTGCGACCTCTATCATCAAGCTTGCTAAACGAGGC
>NZ_JBVVPM010000226.1:0-298 GCF_055811255.1 Bradyrhizobium sp. MI1.11 | reverse complement strand
GGTGACGTGCCGGCACCGCCCGGATCGGGGGTTTCGAAGTCGGCGGCCTCGCGGAGGTTCGTAGCGCTGTCGGCGGCGCGGCTGGCTGACTTCATGGCTGCCGATCTGTCCGCGCTCGACCTTCTGGTGGTCCAAATCGACGGGCTGCATCTCGGCGACGATCTCGTGCTGGTCGCCGCGATCGGGGTTGACGGCGAAGGCAACAAGCATCCGCTGGCGCTGGTGGAAGGGGCGACCGAGAATGCCGCAACGGTTCAGGCCCTGCTGGACAACCTGGTCTCGCGCGGGCTCGACCCGA
>NZ_JBVVPM010000225.1:0-302 GCF_055811255.1 Bradyrhizobium sp. MI1.11 | reverse complement strand
CATTGCGAGCGCAGCTAAGCAATCCAGAATCCCTCCGCGGAAAGACTCTGGATTGCTTCGCTGCGCTCGCAATGACGGAGTATGAGGCGGTAGCGCCACTCTTCCAGCTCGCATCTTGAATTGTAGACACGCCTTTGCATCCTCGCGGCGCGTTTCGCCCGAGCTTTGCTTCGTCGCTCCACCCTCAAAGCCAAGAGGGCGCAGGGAAGGCCGGGTGCTGACCTCGCACCCGCGGTCCGCTGCGCGAAAAGCACACGCAGAAAAACCGCACAGCAGCATACAGGTGGTGCCAATCACTCGGC
>NZ_JBVVPM010000224.1:0-312 GCF_055811255.1 Bradyrhizobium sp. MI1.11 | reverse complement strand
CATCGGCTATATCAGCCCGGTCGAGATGGAGCTAAAATCGGCTTGATCCATGTCCACTTTTTTGGGGGAAGATCAACACTGGATTGCTTCGCTGCGCTCGCAATGACGGAGCAAGGGGCAGCATCGTCATCCTCCAATGCAGATTCAACTTGCAGACACACCTTCGCGTCCTCGCGGCGTGTTTCGCCCGAGCTTTGCTTCGTCACTCCCCCCTCTTGTCCAAGAGGGCGCAGGGAAGGCCGGGTGCTGACCTCGCACCCGCGGTCCGCTGCGCGAAAATGGTGCGCAAGGAAACCGCACAGCAGCATACAG
>NZ_JBVVPM010000223.1:0-313 GCF_055811255.1 Bradyrhizobium sp. MI1.11 | reverse complement strand
CGCCGCTCGACCCGACCGAGATGACCGGCATGGTCACGGCGATAGGTCTCGCCATGCCGGCGCAGAATATCGGCAATGTCGATGGCGGGCCTGTTGGAGCGGCTGTCGGGGCGGATCATCACCCGGATCCCGCCGCGGATCATCCAGGTGGCGTCACCTCCAGCGACAGGCGATCGAGCGGGCTCTGCGTCGCCCGGATCGTATCGGTGGCGACCTGCGTGTAGCGCGCTGTCGAGGACAAATTATTGTGCCCGAGCAAGACCTGGATGATCCGGATATCGGTTCCGTTCTCGAGAAGATGCGTCGCGAAGCT
>NZ_JBVVPM010000222.1:0-321 GCF_055811255.1 Bradyrhizobium sp. MI1.11 | reverse complement strand
CGATGATATCCGCGGAAGCAATCGCCCAATCAATTTCTCGCGCTCGAAGCGCAGTGAGTCAGGCGGTCTGATTGCTACCGGGAATGACGTCATTCGGGGTTCATCCAGATTTGCACCTTGCCTCCTCGGCAGCTTTCTTCTTCCGCCGGAGAGCTCTTAAGATTAGGTTTTCGGCATTGCGGCCGGCGCCTGATAGATGCCGCCTCTGACCAGCAAGGCCCAGATCGTGCGCGCAATCTTATTAGCGAGCGCGACCGATACGACCTTGACCGGCCGTCTTTGCAGCATGGTCCGAATCCAGAGTGGGACTTTCAAGCCTCG
>NZ_JBVVPM010000221.1:0-326 GCF_055811255.1 Bradyrhizobium sp. MI1.11 | reverse complement strand
GACAACCCCACCAACTTCTTCACGGCGCAGTCGCTCGACAACCGCGCCAGCGACATCAACAATCTGCTCGATGGCATCGCCAACGGCGTGCAGGTGCTGCAGGCCGCCAACACCGGCATCACCTCGCTCTCGAAGCTGCTGGACAGCGCCAAGTCGATCGCCAACCAGGCGCTGCAGACCACGGTCGGCTATTCGACCAAATCGAACGTCTCGACCACGATCGCGGGTGCGACCTCGTCCGATCTGCGCGGCACCACGACCTATTCCAGCGCGAGCGCTCTGTCGAACGTGCTGTTCTCCGGCGCAGCGGGCGGCGCAACCGCGGC
>NZ_JBVVPM010000220.1:0-326 GCF_055811255.1 Bradyrhizobium sp. MI1.11 | reverse complement strand
GCGATCCGCCGCACCTTCGGTTCGGCCGCTGCGATCCAGCGCTGCCAGATCCACAAGGCGCGCAACATCATGGAACGCCTGCCGAAAGAGCATCATGCGCCCACCCGTCGGGTGCTGCGCCAGGCGTGGGAGCTCGATGACGCCGACAAGGCTGAAAAATTGATCCGCAATCTCGCGCGTCGCCTCGACCAGCAATGGCCCGGCGTCGCGGCCAGCATCCTCGAAGGCCTCGACGAAATCCTGACTGTGGTCCGGTTGAAGCTGCCGAAGGAGCTTCGTCGATCGCTCGCCTGTACCAACATCGCCGAGAACATGATGGGCACCAT
>NZ_JBVVPM010000219.1:0-326 GCF_055811255.1 Bradyrhizobium sp. MI1.11 | reverse complement strand
GTCCATCCGGGCAACCCTCGTCGCAACATCGAGGGTGAGTCGCCTCATTTTGTGGGGGGACATACAGTCTAGCGGACCTTAGCTCAGCGTGCCGGGAGATCTGCTTTTTGGGAGGCAAGCTGATGCGCGCAGTTCGAACTACCCAAGGCAGCTTTTGACCGAGAAACATCGGCCCCCTTGGTGGTGGCGAAGCACCGGCAAGTATACCTCTGTATGATCAAATTGCGGAGCTCATCGAGTAGTATCGCACCTGCTTTGAGGGGGGACTTTAATATGGATCTGCTCCGCGCAGAGAAGATCGCAGTAATCGAAAGTAGTTCGGACCG
>NZ_JBVVPM010000218.1:0-347 GCF_055811255.1 Bradyrhizobium sp. MI1.11 | reverse complement strand
GCCGAGTGATTGGCACCACCTGTATGCTGCTGTGCGGTTTTTCTGCGTGTGCTTTTCGCGCAGCGGACCGCGGGTGCCAGCTGGCACCCGGCCTTCCCTGCGCCCTCTTGGATAAGAGGGTGGAGTGAACAAGCAAAGCTCGGGCGAAATCAGCCGCGAGGACGAAAAGGCATGTCTGCAAGTAAAAATGCGAGCTGGAAGAGTGCCGCTGCCGCCTCATACGCCGTCATTGCGAGCGCAGCGAAGCAATCCAGAGTCTTACCGCGGAGGGATTCTGAGCCTCCCCTAAATCGGTGGACACCTATAGCTTAGACAGCAAGAGGTGTCAGATGACGAAACGGCAGCGA
>NZ_JBVVPM010000217.1:0-356 GCF_055811255.1 Bradyrhizobium sp. MI1.11 | reverse complement strand
CCGATGGATGGTGGGCTTCCTCCTAAAGTCTCTCCAGCGCTGACTTGAAGAAGAGATCGATCCGATGCTGGCGGCCCACCCCCCTGAAACGACACCAGATCGGAGTGTGACGTGGCCGCAGTCATGCAATGAAGGGCCTTTCGCCAATGGACGAATTCGCGATGCTTCTCGCCGAGCTAGACCGGTGCAGGACAGAATTCCAGCACCTGCAGAACGAACTCAATCTCGCTGACCTTGCCCCCAGCTCTTATCCAGTCCTGAGTTCGCCCGTGCCGTTGGTTTGAAGTGCTCCCCAAAACTAGGCCAGCTGATGCTGGAATTTTCCGGGGTTTTGAAGTGCTCCCCAAAACTAGGCC
>NZ_JBVVPM010000216.1:0-358 GCF_055811255.1 Bradyrhizobium sp. MI1.11 | reverse complement strand
CCTTCGAACCGGCATCAAAAGTGCCTAACGTGGTCGCGTAGAGAGGCGCCACAAAGGAAGGACCGTTCCATGGAGAAGATTATCACGGTGGGTTTGGATTTGGCCAAGTCGATCTTTCAAGTTCACGGCATCGCCGAAAACGGGAAAGTCTTGGTTCGTCGCACATTGCGGCGATCGCAGGTTCTGCCCTTCTTTCGAAGCCTTCCAGCTTGCGTGGAGCGGCGGGAAAGAAAGGCTCGGCGCGATATCAAAGCGCGGAAATCGGCAACTACGGACGCTCCTGATCGTTGGTGCGACCTCTATCATCAAGCTTGCTAAACGAGGCTTGAAAGTCCCACTCTGGATTCGGACCATGCTG
>NZ_JBVVPM010000215.1:0-362 GCF_055811255.1 Bradyrhizobium sp. MI1.11 | reverse complement strand
GGCAGGCGCAGGATTTCCGACAATTTGAGAGCGATCTCCCGCGCCGAGCCGAGGCCCAGGCCCCGCGCCGCCACAAAAACAGCTGACGCCTTGGCGAGACCATCGGCAATCCCGGACCAGTCGAGTGCCAACGCGCGGTGCAGGCGCTCGGGCAGCCTGTCGAGGGCTGACCGCAGCGCATGATCTCCCGCCAGCTCGGCAACAAGTTGGGCGGCGGCGGCCATCGAGCCGATCACGGTCTTGGTCGCCGCTACGGAGTGCTCCTGGCCGGCCTCGATCGGAACCACGAATTCCGCTTCGTCAGCCACCGGCGACGACGTCGCATTGAGGATGGCGATGGTGCGGGCGCCCGCGGCGCGCGC
>NZ_JBVVPM010000214.1:0-364 GCF_055811255.1 Bradyrhizobium sp. MI1.11 | reverse complement strand
CCGCGATCTCGCGACACAATGTTGATGCCCGGGTGCTTCGACAGCCACGCCTGAACGGTCGCCATTTCCCGGTCGGGTAGCAAGGCAACGATCCGCCGACGCTCCAAATCGCACACGATGGTCCCGTACCGACGATTTCTCCGGAACGCCCAGTCATCAATACCCACAACAAGCAAGGGATCCATCGGCATCGCCGCCCGCCGGCGGACCACCCGCAGCAAGGTATCGTTGCTGACAGGCAGCATGAGCCGCTTGGCGAAGCTTGCTGCCGGCCGGCCGCCGAGCGCCAACCCCAGGTGATGGACGATGTGTTCGAGCCGTGCCGTCCGACGCCGTCGAAGCGGAACGACGTCTTCTCCGAACC
>NZ_JBVVPM010000213.1:0-375 GCF_055811255.1 Bradyrhizobium sp. MI1.11 | reverse complement strand
TCGATCCGCGGTTCAGCTATCGAGGCGAGGACGTTGTGCTGACTCTGGAGCGCATCTGCAAAACCGTCGGTTACCCGAAGAGCATTCGTGTGGATCAGGGATCGGAGTTCATCTCCCGCGATCTCGACATCTGGGCTTATCAAAGAGGCGTTGTGCTCGACTTCTCACGTCCCGGCAAGCCGACGGACAATAGCTTCATCGAATCCTTCAACGGCAAGTTCAGAACCGAATGCCTGAACATGCACTGGTTCCTGAGCCTTGACGACGCCCGGCAGAAAATGGAGGATTGGCGTAGAGACTACAACGAAGTCCGGCCCCATAGCGCGATCGGCAACAAGGCGCCGATATCGCTGTTGAATGGCTCATCGGCGCCCC
>NZ_JBVVPM010000212.1:0-376 GCF_055811255.1 Bradyrhizobium sp. MI1.11 | reverse complement strand
AGCCAGTCCTCCTGCGCCGCCGTTTCCCAGCTCGGAATCGTGACCTCGCGGCCGTCCACGCCCCGAACCCGCGGGCGCTCGACCTCGATCTTGCCGCCGTGGAAGCCGATCCGTCCCCGCGTTCGGCCCCAACGGTGCGCCCGCCGCGCCGCGTCGCGATCGTGGCGCGGCCCGCAGGCCGCCGTGACATCCGCCTCCATCATCGTGCCGAGCGCCTCGATCCCTGCCGCAAGGCAGAACCGATCGAAGCTCGCCCGCACTTCTGCAAACGCTTCGTCCACAGCCCCGGTCGCCGGCGAACCAGCCGGTGTGATATCTCTCGTCATGGCGTTGCTCTCCTTTGTGGAATCAGCACCCCGAGCCTACCGGCTCAAGG
>NZ_JBVVPM010000211.1:0-379 GCF_055811255.1 Bradyrhizobium sp. MI1.11 | reverse complement strand
GGAAGAAGTATGCAGGCTTGATGCCCTCGGAGATGAAGCGGCTGCGTCAGCTTGAGGAAGAGAACGGGAAGCTGAAGCGGATTGTCGCCGACCTGTCGTTGGACAAGGCCATGCTTCAGGATGTGCTCTCAAAAAAGCTCTGAGGCCTGGCCGCAAGCGCGAGCTTGTCGACAAGGTGCGAACTGACTGGAAGGTGTCAGTCAGGCGGGCCTGCTCCACGCTTCGGGTTGATCGCGCTCTTTACGTCTACAAGTCGAAGCGCGGCGACCAGGCCGCTCTCAAACACCGGATCAAGGACATCTGCGCGACGCGGGTGAGATACGGCTATCGGCGCATTCATGTGCTGCTGCAACGGGAGGGCTGGGCCGTTAACGTCAAA
>NZ_JBVVPM010000210.1:0-382 GCF_055811255.1 Bradyrhizobium sp. MI1.11 | reverse complement strand
GCTGCTCGAAATCTCCCTTATCGATGCTCTCATCATGGCCTCTCGGACGCCCGCGGCATTTCTCGGGCTTGAGTCCGAGCTTGGACGCATAGCGCCGGGATATCTCGCGGAGTTGGTCGCCTTCAATCGGAACTTTGAAATCGTCGGCACGTGGGTAGGCGGTGTCGGTTCGATGGGCAGACAACTTCACGCTGAGGATTGAAGGAGAGGACGCAAGTCGGCCGCCCGGTTCATAGCGGATCACCGACTCGCAACCGCGACACTGAAGCGGGCGATGTCGGCATCTCTTCCGCTGGTGCTTGGGACGTACCGCCGCACCGCCAGTGACAACCTGGTAAGGAGGGCTGTCAAAGAGCCCTGAGGGACCCGACAGAGCTGAGGC
>NZ_JBVVPM010000209.1:0-388 GCF_055811255.1 Bradyrhizobium sp. MI1.11 | reverse complement strand
TGAATCCATTGGCACGCATCTGTTCGATGCGCGCGGCGGAGTTCGTGGCGTGCAGCGCCAGGGTTGTAACCACCAAAGTCAGGTCGTCGAGAGTGGTCGAGATGCCTTGGTGGCGGGCTTGGGGGAGAAGCGTGCAGTCGGGGGGACTACGACCGCTTTGAATGGGCCCGCGAACCGCGAGGGCCAGCTCCGTCGGATTGCCGGGCGATGCGCCGCCGTCCGTCTTTCCCGAAGATCCTCGACGGATTAGAGCCCTGTGCGCTGTCGCCGAAAATCCGCCCTCCGGTTTTCATCTTGTGGCCTTGCTTTGGTCAAACCGGCGTTGGGGAGTGTGGACTTGCCCGATTTAATGCCCGGCCTCGGTCCGGGTGACATTGGGTGCGATGGG
>NZ_JBVVPM010000208.1:0-410 GCF_055811255.1 Bradyrhizobium sp. MI1.11 | reverse complement strand
CGCATTGTATATGTCGGCGCCGGCACCTCGGCCCGCGTGGCGGTCCAGGACGGCGCCGAGTTGATGCCGACCTTCGCCTGGCCCAGCGAGCGCGTCCACTTCATCGTCGCCGGCGGAGACAACGCGTTCGTCACCAGCATCGAGGGTGCTGAGGATGATATCGATGACGCGGTCACACAGATCAATGCCGCGCGGCTCACGCCGCACGACGTTATGATCGCCGTTGCCGCCAGCGGGACAACGCCATTCACGGTCGCGGCGCTGCAGCAGGCAGGCTCTTTTGGTACAGTGACAATCGGCGTTGCCAACAATCCCGGCACCATACTGCTGGCGTCGGCAAAGTTTCCGGTGCTGATCGAGACCGGCCGCGAACTGATCGCCGGCTCCACGCGGATGAAGGCGGGCACCGC
>NZ_JBVVPM010000207.1:0-410 GCF_055811255.1 Bradyrhizobium sp. MI1.11 | reverse complement strand
CGCATTGTATATGTCGGCGCCGGCACCTCGGCCCGCGTGGCGGTCCAGGACGGCGCCGAGTTGATGCCGACCTTCGCATGGCCCAGCCAGCGCGTTCACTTCATCGTCGCCGGCGGAGACAGCGCGTTCGTCACCAGCATCGAAGGTGCTGAGGACGATATCGATGACGCGGTCACACAGATCAATGCCGCGCGGCTCACGCCGCACGACATTGTGATCGCCGTTGCCGCCAGCGGAACAACGCCATTCACGGTCGCGGCGCTGCAGCAGGCAGGCTCTTTTAGTACAGTGACGATCGGCGTTGCCAACAATCCCGGCACCGTACTGCTGGCCTCGGCAAAGTTTCCGGTGCTGATCGAGACCGGCCGCGAACTGATCGCCGGCTCCACGCGGATGAAGGCGGGCACCGC
>NZ_JBVVPM010000206.1:0-417 GCF_055811255.1 Bradyrhizobium sp. MI1.11 | reverse complement strand
CAGCAGCAGCGCCAGCGCGGCTGGAAGCTTTATTCCTTCCATGCCCCGGAGGTGGAATGCATCGGCAAAGGCAAGGCCGCAGCCCCTTACGAGTTCGGCGTGAAGGCCTCCATCGTCACCAACAACCGCCGGGCGCCCGGTGGCCTGTTCGTACTGCACGCCAGGTCGCTGCCCGATAATCCTTACGACGGTCATACCCTGCGGGACGTCATCGACCGCACCGAGGCGCTCACCGGCTGTCCGATCGAGCGGGCCTATGTCGACAAGGGATATCGCGGCCACGACACGCAAAATCCCCGTCGCGTCTTCATTTCGGGCCAGAAGCGCGGCGTGTTCGGCACCATCAAGCGCGAGCTCCGGCGCCGCTCCGCCATCGAGCCCATCATCGGACATCTGAAGGCCGAAGGTCACCTTGGC
>NZ_JBVVPM010000205.1:0-456 GCF_055811255.1 Bradyrhizobium sp. MI1.11 | reverse complement strand
ATCGTAAAGCCCCGCGTTCAGCATAACCCGGCAGGAATCCACTTAAATCCAGCGGGGCGCTGTCCAAACAACCGGGGCCAGCTCTGTGTATTTCCGGTTTCCCTTAAGCTTGCGCATGGTCGAGGAAATGCTGGCGGCGATAAAGAGGGTCCCGGGCGGTCGGCATGCCCGTCGTCTACCCCCTCGGCCGCTCCAATTCGTTAACTTTGCTACCGGGAATGACGTCATTCGGGGTTCATCCAGATTTGCACCTTGCCTCCTCGGCAGCGTTCTTCTTCCGCCGGAGAGCTCTTGAGATTAGGGTTTCAGCATTGCGGCCGGCGCCTGATAGTTGCCGCCTCTGACCAGCAAGGCCCAGATCGTGCGCGCAATCTTATTGGCGAGCGCGACCGATACGACCTTGACCGGCCGTCTTTGCAGCATGGTCCGAATCCAGAGTGGGACTTTCAAGCCTCG
>NZ_JBVVPM010000204.1:0-473 GCF_055811255.1 Bradyrhizobium sp. MI1.11 | reverse complement strand
AGCTTCGCGACGCATCTTCTCGAGAACGGAACCGATATCCGGATCATCCAGGTCTTGCTCGGGCACAATAATTTGTCGTCGACAGCGCGCTACACGCAGGTCGCCACCGATACGATCCGGGCGACGCAGAGTCCGCTCGATCGCCTGTCGCTGGGGGTGACGCCACCTGGATGATCCGCGGCGGGATGCGGGTGATGATCCGCCCCGACAGCCGCTCCAGCAGGCCCGCCATCGAGATCGCCGATATTCTGCGCCGGCATGGCGACACCTATCGCCGTGACCATGCCGGTCATCTCGGTCGGGTCGAGCGGCGCGTGATGAGCGCAATCGTGGCGTGCCGGACCGAGGCGCTCGGCGGCCACATGGAGGCTTGCGACGACTGCGGCACGACACGCGTCGCCTATAATTCCTGTCGCAACCGGCACTGTCCGAAGTGTCAGGGGCCAGCCCGGGCCGCGTGGCTCGCCGCGCGA
>NZ_JBVVPM010000203.1:0-474 GCF_055811255.1 Bradyrhizobium sp. MI1.11 | reverse complement strand
TGGCACTGGTTGTCGCAGTCGGATTTCTAGCGCAGTAAGACCGGCCGCGAATTCTGTGCAACGTCCGCTTTTCCCCCCGCGATCCGACTAGGGGAGATCGTGCACTTCGCGTTTGGGCCAACTGGCGACACCGCGGGAGCAGCCTCGAAGACTTGGATCCTTAGTTTGATCGGTCAATAGCGCTGACACAACTAAAGCGTGTGTATTGCCGAATTTTCCCGGCTGTTGCAGCCTAGGCACACCGCCTGCTGATTGAATCAGCTAGCTTAACTGCTGGAATGCCGGACAGCAAAAGAACCGGCGTCGTTTGGGCTGAAACGTGGATGGAGCGAAAGTAATGAAGAAGCTTTTGTTAAGTGGCGTGGCTTTGCTGGCAGTGAGCATGGCGGCACCTGCATCAGCGGCTGATCTGGCTGCTAAACCTTATGTCAAGGCCCCGCCCCCGGTGATCGCGCCGATCTATGATTGGACCGG
>NZ_JBVVPM010000202.1:0-488 GCF_055811255.1 Bradyrhizobium sp. MI1.11 | reverse complement strand
TATTGGACCTTTGCAATCCGTCCTTGATTTCTGGAGCTCATTTCTAAGAGGATTTGAGTGAGGTTTCTCGTTCGGAGGGCGTGAAATCAGATGAGAGTAGCTCTCTTCCTAATTGGCCTCGGTACACTCGCCGTGATGGAGCTCGAGGCGCCCCCGCGCATCACAGAGCCTGTGAACGAGCCGCCGGCTCTCGCAACGGTCGGATTACGTCCCTCACACGATACACTGACCAAGGCAGACCGGCTCGAAACTCCGCAACTCCAAGCGCCACCGCAGCCACTTTCCTCGAGCGAACTAAAGGATCCGCCGGACCACATTGCGATCGTTGCACCAGCACATTCGAAGATCATCGAGCAGAAAGGCAACGCAAGCGGAAAATCCGCGATCATGCTGCCCAGGCCTCGGCCCCGCCACGGAATTTCCAAGGCAAGCGCAGGCGCCAGTCGCGCCAAACCAATCGCGGAGGCAAAGCCGTGCCTGTCAGGTGC
>NZ_JBVVPM010000201.1:0-515 GCF_055811255.1 Bradyrhizobium sp. MI1.11 | reverse complement strand
TTTAATATGGATCTGCTCCGCGCAGAGAAGATCGCAGTAATCGAAAGTAGTTCGGACCGGAGATGTCGTGTCTGCGAAAAGCAGCTAGTGCTAGTTCGCGCGATCCTGAACATGGAAACCGGGAACCTCATCCACATGTTCGAATGCGAATGCGGCGAACGCATCTGGAACGACTGAGGCCGTCTCAGGTGACGGCCTTTTCGTACGAAATGATGTCGGCTCGTGGCCGACCTCTGCCCCGCGCGCAGCCAGGTCCGCTTCCGAGAGGTGAGTTGACCAAGGTCATATTAGGTGCCGAGGGCAGCCTTTGCCCCGCAGCGGACTCCAGCGTATCGAGCTGCCCCTGAGGGAGTGGCGAAGAGCGAACAACCGGGGGTGAAAATTATCATCGCAGTTCGCAAACGGAACATATTTAATTTGCATTAATTGCGTTTAAAGAGTCGTCCGTGAAGAGCGGCTAAGCGATTGAGCTAGGATCGCATTTGACTTTGTGGACTGTTTTTGGAATGCAGGAT
>NZ_JBVVPM010000200.1:0-548 GCF_055811255.1 Bradyrhizobium sp. MI1.11 | reverse complement strand
TTTTGCAGGGACTGCCCGTATCGGTCAGGACGTCGATATCGGTGTGGTCCGCGTGAACTATCGCTGGGGTGGCGCCGTCGCCACGACATATTGATCTTCGCCAGAACGAAAGCGTTCCAGAGCCGGCTCCGCAAATTTGAACAGGTCGGTAAGTGAAGTGGAGTTTGTGCCTGACAGCGGGCACGCTGGTGCCTGCGAACAAAGGCATGGGAAATTGAGACCCTCTTTGTTGACTTCGCCGACAACTGCCCTCGGCAAACAAGGCAGCACCAGCGTCCTTTCACGAACACTTGTCCGCGGAAGCACGACTTGAAGGTAGGTTGGACCACCGATCTATGAACAACCCGCCTCTGACCGCATGCTGGGCAAAGACGAATTGAGCCAGATCAACGCGGCTTAAACGACGACGTGCTTGCCTGCGAGTCTTTCACAAGGAGCAGCAAATGACGCGACTTTCAGATCAGCTCGCCGACCTGTCGGTACGTGCAAAAGGCGCCGAAAACGCATTCTCAGCCGCAAGAACGGAAGCGCACGACAAGATCGAAGCG
>NZ_JBVVPM010000199.1:0-557 GCF_055811255.1 Bradyrhizobium sp. MI1.11 | reverse complement strand
CCCGGTGGTGGGGGGGTTGTTCGCCTTTGCGCGCCCACCCTGGGGGGTGGGCCCGCCGCCCGCAATGGGGGTGGGGGGCCCGGCGCGCCTCCCCCGCCCGACCCAGTATTCCAGAGGCCGGCATTATGGGGGGCCAGCAATCCCCGAATAGAGATCGTTCCAATCCGGATTGTCTTTCTCGATCAACGCGATCTTCCAATCGCGCTTCCACTTCTTCAGCCGCTTCTCCCGTTCGATCGCATTCTCGGGGTCGTCGATCTGCTCGAAGTAAACGAGCTTCACGACATCGTAGTCTTTCGTGAAGCTCTCGATCAGTTTCAACTTGTGCTCTGCCACCCGGCGGATGAGATCGTTCGTTACGCCAATATAAAGCGTGCCACCCATCTTGCTGGCGAGAATGTAGACGTAGTAGCAGCGAGCGCCCATCTGCCGCCTCTGGGATACTGGGTCGGGGGGGGGGGCCGGGGGGCCGCGCCGCGGGTGAGGGGGGGGGGGTGGGGGGGGAGGCGGGATGTGAACACCGCAACCCGGAGGGGCGGGGGCGGGGTGAGGCGGGG
>NZ_JBVVPM010000198.1:0-581 GCF_055811255.1 Bradyrhizobium sp. MI1.11 | reverse complement strand
GTTCACGGCATCGCCGAAAACGGGAAAGTCTTGGTTCGTCGCACATTGCGGCGATCGCAGGTTCTGCCCTTCTTTCGGAGCCTTCCAGCTTGCTTGGTAGGTATGGAGGCCTGTGCGAGTGCCCATCACTGGGCACGCGAGATCGCGGCGCTGGGCCACGCTGTCCGCATGATGCCGCCAGACGTGAAGCCTTACGTCAAACGAAACAAGACCGACGTGGCGGATGCTGAAGCCATTTGTGAGGCGGTCACCCGCCCGACAATGCGGTTCGTACCGGTGAAGACTGCCGAACAACAAGCGGCCAGCATGATTTTGCGAACGCGAGAGCTGCTGATGAGGCAGCGCAGCCAGACTGCAAATGCCCTACGTGCTCATATGGCCGAATTGGGCATTATCGCCGGCACAGGCATGGCAAGCATCGCAAAACTCCTGGTGCTTCTCCGGGACGAAAAAGACAATAGGATCCCCGGCGCCGCCCGCTTTGCCCTGATTCTATTCGCTGAACAGATTGAGCTGCTTACAACCCGCATAGAGAAGCTCGACAGAGAGATTTTGGTTGCCGTCAGAAAGGACCCCGATGC
>NZ_JBVVPM010000197.1:0-593 GCF_055811255.1 Bradyrhizobium sp. MI1.11 | reverse complement strand
CGTCAGTCGATCGCGGTCTCCGCGCTGTCGCTGGCCAACCAGTCGCAGCAGAGCGTGCTCCAGCTGCTCCGCTAATAGCGGCTGACATCGCAATCAAGTCATGGCGGCGGGGCTTCGGCCCCGCCGTTTTCTTTTGCGCGGGCCGACCGAGAAGTGCTCTGGCCGCTCCAAAAAGTAACCGTTGGTTATGGTTAACGGGGAGCAAACGCCGCAAAAAGCTAGCAGTTTCAGCTCGATCGCCACCGATCTCGGCGTGTTTCCGCAGCCTTATGGTGAACCAGCGCTTACGGTGCGAGAACGGGTTTCACCTTTTGTTAGCCATGTCCCCTCAGGCTGTGCGCGTCACTCGATCCGAAGCGATCGAACGAAGACGCGTAAACCAGAAGGGTAAAAGTCATGTCCGGTATTGTTCTCTCTGCGTCGGTTCGCCAGAACCTGCTCTCTCTCCAGTCCACCGCCGACCTGCTCGCCACCACCCAGTCCCGTCTGTCGACTGGCAAGAAGGTGAACTCGGCGCTCGACAACCCCACCAACTTCTTCACGGCGCAGTCGCTCGACAACCGCGCCAGCGACATCAACAATCTGCTCGATGG
>NZ_JBVVPM010000196.1:0-667 GCF_055811255.1 Bradyrhizobium sp. MI1.11 | reverse complement strand
CCATCAAGCGCGAGCTCCGGCGCCGCTCCGCCATCGAGCCCATCATCGGACATCTGAAGGCCGAAGGTCACCTTGGCCGCTGCTATCTCAAAGGCCGCGCCGGCGACGCCGCCAACGTCGTGCTCTCAGCAGTCGGCCACAACTTACGCCGTATCCTCGCCTGGCTCAGAGAACTCTTGTGCCTCTTCCTGATCCAGCTATCGCATACGCTTGCCTGTCCGCTCCCGCTCAATTCGGCTTCTTAACGGACGACCAACTAGTAATGCGAGCAACGCATTTGTGGAGCGGTCGACACCTCGCCGAATTGATCAAACGGACGAAGCGGGAGATTTTCACTTCTCATAGAGCGCTAGGACGTTGACATCTGGTCCATCGCGCAAGGAGCCTACAACCCTCATCCCGTGCCCCTGTCCCCGGCGTATCATTCGATAGGCAAACGTACCGGTGCTGTACTTGCCAGCTACTTCAATGTGAAGGTGGACCGTCTCGACCACATCGTTCAAGGGGACCCTGAAGTCGATCCACTCTATCTTGCCCTGTTCGGAAGCTGCGGCCTCCAAGACGCTGATGGCACGTTCGGCGCTGTAATGTGCGGATTCCGGGGATTGCGGCCAGGGATTCCGATTGAACGCGACCATGCATTCCGATCGAAGGCGGCCACCTGTTC
>NZ_JBVVPM010000195.1:0-713 GCF_055811255.1 Bradyrhizobium sp. MI1.11 | reverse complement strand
TCAGCGGCTGATCTGGCTGCTAAACCTTATGTCAAGGCCCCGCCCCCGGTGATCGCGCCGATCTATGATTGGACCGGGTTCTACATCGGCGCCAACGGCGGTTGGGGACAAAGCCACGGCTGTGTGGATTTCGTGACGCCAGCAGGGACGGTCGCAGGTGGTTGCGCCGATCGCTCCGGCGGCCTCGCTGGCGGACAGATCGGGTACCGCTGGCAAACCAATCAGTTTGTGCTCGGCCTGGAAGCGCAGGGAGATTGGGCAGAAATCAAGAATACGCGCGTCAGTCTGATCGACCCGCTGATTTCGACAACCGGTAAGATTGACGCCATCGGCCTCTTCACGGCGCAGCTCGGCTGGGCGTGGAATGCCTCGCTGTTTTACGTGAAGGGCGGCGCCGCCGTGACGCGCAACCGATTCGATATATTCAACAACGTCACCGGGGTCGGCCTGGCATCGGCGGGCCACACGCGCTGGGGCGGCGCCCTTGGCGTGGGCTGGGAGTACGGCTTCACGCCCAATTGGTCGTTCGGTATCGAATACGACCATCTCTGGATGGGCCGTGATAATGCCGGCTTCGCAGGCGTAGTCACTCCCGGAGGGTTCGTCCTCACCGGCAGCGGCGTCAGCCAAGATGTGGATATGGTCACGCTTCGGTTGAACTACCGCTTCGGTGGATACGGCGCACCGGTCGCGGCAAGATATTGATCGCACCC
>NZ_JBVVPM010000194.1:0-716 GCF_055811255.1 Bradyrhizobium sp. MI1.11 | reverse complement strand
GAGAGGATGGAGCCATGACAAGCAAGACCACGAACAAGTTTTCGCCTGAAGTCCGCGACCGTGCGGTTCGGATGGTTCTGGATCACGCCGGCGAGCACCCGTCGCGCTGGGCGGCAGTGACCTCGATTGCGGCCAAGATCGGCTGCACACCGCAGACGCTGCATGACTGGGTCAAGAAGGCCGAGATCGACAGCGGGCAGCGGGCCGGTGTCCCGACTGAGATGGCCGAGAAGCTGAAGGCCCTGGAACGGGAGAACCGTGAGCTGCGGCAGGCCAACGAGATCCTGCGCAAGGCAAGCGCTTATTTTGCGATGGCGGAGCTCGACCGCCGGTCCAAGCCATGATCGCCTTCATCGACGATCATCGTGGGGCGCATGGGGTCGAGCCGATCTGCAAGGTGTTGCCGATCGCCCCCTCGACCTACCATGCCCATGTGGCCAAGCGGCGCGATCCCGCCAAGCTGTCGGCGCGAGCCAGGCAGGACGCCGCGCTGAAGATCGAGGTTCGGCGCGTCTTCGATGAGAACTTCTCCGTCTACGGCGCGCGCAAGGTGTGGCGGCAGCTCAAGCGAGAAGGCTTCGATGTTGCTCGTTGCACGGTGTCGCGATTGATGCAGGACATGGGTTTGCAGGGGGTTATCCGCGGCAAACCGGTTAAGACCACGATCAGCGACAAGGCCGCGCCATGCCCGCTGGATCACGTCAACCGCCAGTTCA
>NZ_JBVVPM010000193.1:0-766 GCF_055811255.1 Bradyrhizobium sp. MI1.11 | reverse complement strand
GGTGCGGCCGATCAGTCGAGGTCGCATCGACATTAGTAATGGCGCCATAGGGTAACATTTGCTCATGCGGCAATACGAGGGGTCAAATTTACAGGCCGATTGACACCTGCGGCACGAGAGGCGCCCTTCAAGGCCGCTTCGATGGTCTTAGGCCGCGTACCTTGGCGGGATCTTCCGCTTTGCTGCTTAGGCGCGGATGATCGGGACACTCTCGTAACTAGCCACAGATCGCTGCGGCAGCTGGCGCATTCATAACGCTTCAGTTCGTAGCCTTTGGTCAGGGGGAAAACAGCTTTGAGCAGTCGAGCTTGGCTACAAACGGTGCATCCGGCTTCGCCATTCACGATCGCCTCCCGCAAGCAATTTGGCCGCAATGATCGAAATCAGAGCTGAGTCTCGGTTCAGGAGCAATAGCGGCTCACGCTGGCGGGGCCTATTTCGATATGGCCCCCCGGTAGTCGTCCGGAGGTGTAAACGCCGGCGATTGGAACTACCGTTCTCACCTTTTGGCGGACCAGCAATGGCGCAAGGCGGTGGCACGGACAAGGCACCAACCCTCATCTGCAACAGATGTCAGCGTCCAATGGAGTTTCTCGCGTCGCTGCCGGCAATTGCAAACCTGCCCGCCGCCTATGCCTACAGGTGCATGCCCTGCCTGAGAGTTGAAACTATCGTTCTGGGCTGAAGGAAGTACGCATACGACGAAGGCCGCCTGATTGACACATGCGCGCGAGCGCGGCGAGTTCTACGATGGCGTTGCGTGAAG
>NZ_JBVVPM010000192.1:0-812 GCF_055811255.1 Bradyrhizobium sp. MI1.11 | reverse complement strand
TTGCAAGAGGTTTCGTCAACCTGGCAGATGCGGTCTTGCATCAATGTATCCGGCCTCTGATTGGAGCGTGTTGTGCTCCGGGCCATCATGGATATCAGCGCGCATTCGAGCTAATTAGCGGACAGGCCTCGAACGGGCCATTCGGGTCACCAGTGTTCGCATGCGCCGGGAAGACCGATCCTCCATCGTTGTCTCATTCCTCTCGCAGACCTCGGCGGGTAAGGGATGTTGGTTACGTCATCGATCGCACCTCACCTCGTGCTGTTCCTTAGTTCGTGCCTGGCGGTCGTTCCTTTGTCCCGGCCTGCGCGCGCAGACGCGCCGCGCGCAAGGGCCGTCAAGGCCGGCCGTCGTGCTGTCCTGACGTCTTGCTCTACCGCGGTCAGGCCGCGCCTTGACGGCCCCGAGCACGGTGCGAGGATCAGGCAGCTCGGGACGCCGTCTCCTCCGTGTTGACGCACTCGAAGGCGCGTCCCTTGTTGAGAACCGCCCAGGCGATCCGGGCGAGCTTGTTGGCGAGCGCAATCGCCAGCACGTTGTGGTGCAATCGTTTCTTGGCGGCTTCGATCCAAGATTTGAGGCCATAGCGCTCCCAACCCTTGACCTTGACCAGCACAACCCACGCGGCCTGCACAAACAGCGCGCGCAGGTAGCGATTGCCGCGCCTTGATATCTTGCCGAGGATCGTGCGGTCGCCGGTCGATATCTGCTTCGGCACCAGTCCAAGCCAGGCGCCGAAGTCGCGGCCTTTCGAGAACACGTCTCCAGTGCCGATCGCAGCCACCATCGCGCTCGAGATGATCGGGCCAATG
>NZ_JBVVPM010000191.1:0-826 GCF_055811255.1 Bradyrhizobium sp. MI1.11 | reverse complement strand
TGGAATGGTCCGGCCGTGCTCCGGCCCTGCCAGTACGAGAAGCTGGCAAGGGGCGCCCAAGACAAGGAGCACGCCATGTCTCAGAAACTCGACGCTTCGCCCGCCGTCATCGGCATCGATATCGGCAAGAACTCGTTCCACATCATTGGCCAGAATCAGCGCGGCGGCATCGTGCTGCGGCAGAAGTGGTCGCGCGGCCAGGTGGAAACGCGGCTCGCCAACCTGCCGCCGTGCTTGATCGGCATGGAGGCCTGCGTCGGCGCGCATCACCTCAGTCGCAAGCTGCAAACGCTTGGCCACGACGCCCGCTTGATGCCGGCGAAATACGTGCGCCCCTATTCGAAGGGACAGAAGAATGACTTCCGAGATGCGGAAGCCATCGCCGAGGCGGTCCAACGCCCGACCATGAAGTTCGTCGCAACCAAGACCGCCGACCAGCTCGACCTGCAGGCGCTGCACCGCGTGCGCGAGCGATTAGTCGGTCAGCGCACCGGCGTCATCAATCAGATCCGTGCGTTCCTGCTGGAGCGGGGCATCGCCGTGCGGCAAGGCCTGCGCTCCCTGCGGTCCGAGTTGCCGGGTATCCTCGCGACGCGCACCGATGTGCTCTCGCCTCGCATGTTGCGCATCATCGAGGATCTGGCGGGTGACTGGCGCCGGCTGGATGAGCGTATCGAGGACCTCTCCAGCGAAATCGAGGCATTGGCCCGTCAAGACAAAGGCTGCGAGCGACTGATGACGGTGCCCGGCATTGGCCCGATCATCTCGAGCGCGATGGTGGCTGCGATCGGCACTGGAGACGTGTTCTCGAAAGGCCGCGACTTCG
>NZ_JBVVPM010000190.1:0-832 GCF_055811255.1 Bradyrhizobium sp. MI1.11 | reverse complement strand
CATCTCCTGCATGCCGTCCGGAGCCATGTCCAAACGGCTGGCGAAGATCACCGCATCCGGCACCGGTTTGCCGGTCTAGAGCCGCCCATGGTTTGCGAAAAATGAACGTCTTCGCGAGGGTTTAGCGCCCACAGTTTGGAGGAGTAGATATCCGCAGACCACGAGTTATGATAGCTACCGCGGTTAAGGATCAGTAGAGGTGAGCCCTGCCAAGTCAGCCGCAACCTGGCCAGGAGCCGACTAGTTGGTAAGGTTCGCGTTTGAACTCTCCCGGTACTGTGATTGGATTGCCAATTGCCTGCCCCCGCTGCGCGGATGGTGTCGATGGACAGCTTCGCGGCCGGGTTCAAACGAATCGGAGCACCATGTCCTCTAGCTCCAACGCCGGTATCGCCAAGAAAGCGCGCATGAAGGCTGAGGCGGATTTTGCCACCTGGCTCATGATGGCCAAGCTGGGTGGTTTCGATGACCTGCCGTCCAGCGCCCAAAGCTTTCTGACAAATTATCAAACTCGGCTCGAGACAATGAGCGAGGCCGAGTCCACAGCTCTAGCCGTTCGCGAGGTCTACAGCGCTTATTACAGCGAGATGGGAGGCGTAGGCGCGGCTCCGGAACCAAAGGCTCGGACGCCTACGACAGAGGGCAAACTCGTGCGGTCCCAGAGACCGCTTGGACCTCAACACGGTCAATCGGCTGCGCGCCATACGACGAGGCCAATGACCCGAAAATCCCTCCCGGCACTGCTAATTCTCGGGAGCATTGTGGCACTGGTTGTCGCAGTCGGATTTCTAGCGCAGTAAGACCGGCCGCGAATTCTGTGCAACGTCCGCTT
>NZ_JBVVPM010000189.1:0-847 GCF_055811255.1 Bradyrhizobium sp. MI1.11 | reverse complement strand
ACGAATTCCGCTTCGTCAGCCACCGGCGACGACGTCGCATTGAGGATGGCGATGGTGCGGGCGCCCGCGGCGCGCGCCGATCTGGTCGCCGCGACAAGATCGGGGCTGCGCCCGGATTGCGAGATCACGATGAACAGCGCATGGCGCAGCATCAACGGCGTGCGAAAAGCCGTGATCACCGAAGGAGCGCTGGCTGAAACGGGAAGGCGGAGCCGCGTCTCGACAAGGTATCTCAAGTAAACCCCGGCATGCCCGGAGCTTCCCCGACCGCATACGACGCACAGGGGCGCAGAGCCAATCCCAATTCGCTGTGCGATGTCGCGCGTTGCGGGGCGGTTACGAACAATATTGGCAACAACATCCGCGCTTTCTCCGATTTCGCTCGCCATCGCGGATGTCGTCACGGCTCGCGCGCTCCGCCTTGCTTCCGCGCCGCTTCCTTGGGATGCCGGTCAGGATGCGAGTCACGATCCCCGGCGAGCTCGGCAAACACGCGCCGAAGATTGCCGTCACAGTTTTTCAGGATAGTCTCGGCATCGACCCTGTCGACACCCAACGCCAGCAGGCCTGCCGTCTTGATGTCTCCCTCGGCCTGCTCAAGCCAGTGTGCTGCGTGCGACGGATCACAGCGCGCGATTTGCGCCACCATGGCCTCGGCGCGCCGCTTCAGCTTGGCATTGGTCGGCTGCATGTTCACCATCATGCCGCGGTACACCCGGCCAAGGCGCAGCATGATTCCTGAGGAGATCAGGTTCAGCACGACCTTTTGCGCGGTGCCCGCCTTCATCCGCGTGGAGCCGGCGATCAGTTCGCGGCCGGTCTCGATCAGCACCGGAAACTTTGCCGA
>NZ_JBVVPM010000188.1:0-869 GCF_055811255.1 Bradyrhizobium sp. MI1.11 | reverse complement strand
TCGTTGGTGTCGGCCAGCGTCAGGTTGGACGAACCGGTCTGCAGCACGTTGATCAGGTTCTTGTTGAAGTCCTGACGCACCTGCACGATGGAGAGGTTCGAACCGAGGGTCGAAGCTTCCGACCGCAGCGTGCTCGAGGCCGAGTTCAGATTGGTGAGCACCTTGTTGGTCGCGGAGTTGTCGATGAAGTCGGTTCCCTGCACCAGGCCGGCGAGACCCAGACCCTTCGAGTTGAAGGTCACGCCGGTGATGTTGAGGTTGGACTTGCCGGTCTCGTCGAACACCAGCTTGAGCTGGTCGCCGTTGAGCAGGTTGACGCCGTTGAACGAAGCATCCAGCGAGGTCGTGTCGATCTGCGTCAGGATGTTGTTGTACTGGGACACCAGGTTGGTACGGGTGGCCTGGGCAACAGCATCCGCAACCGGCGCAGTAGCGTTCGACCAGCTCAGAGCCGAGGTGATCGTGCCGCCAATGGTGCCACCAGCGACAGCCGAACCGATCGTCGACGACGCAAAGTCGTTGGTCGCCGAGACCGTGAGCAGGCCGTTGGCGTCGATCGTCGCGCTCAGGTTGTTGGCCTGAAGAGCCGTGTTGAGCTGATCGAGCGTCTTGACCGTGCCACCAGTGCCGTCGCCGAAGGTGACATTGACCGCCGTGCCGCCGTTGAAGGAGGTGAAGGTCAAGGTCTTGCCCGAAACGCCGCCGGAGCCCGCGGTGCGGCTCGCGGTGAAGGCGGTGCCGGTGCCGGTCGAGCCGGTCAGACCGAGCGAGGACAGCGAATTGCCCGTGCCGGTGATCGACAGATCCGCATTGGCGCCGGTGGAGATGTGCAGAGCGCCGGCGACGATCGAGGAGTTCGTCGCGCCCGT
>NZ_JBVVPM010000187.1:0-870 GCF_055811255.1 Bradyrhizobium sp. MI1.11 | reverse complement strand
GTTAAGAGCTGGGCCGATCGCAAAATGGCAGTAGGCACTCGGCCTGGCCGTTAGCGGCTCAGATAACTACGCGATTTGCGGTCGCGAAGCTCTCGGCTGGAAGCCAGCTCGGTAGCCGATCCATAGCGTTCAGGACGGCGCTTGCCAGATCTCACCTGACGCAACCTCATCGATGAGGGAACCGGCGGCAGCGCCGCGGCTTGCCCGTCGCGATAACCACCATGTCCCCGTACCGCAGCGCCGGCGATGGCGTCCGCCGCTCCGCTTTCTGAGGAGACCCACTTTTGCCGATCAAGATGAAGGTCAGTGAGGTCTTCGGCGAACTGTGATTGTTGTGCAAAGGGGCAGCCGATGAACTGATCTGATTGCCGGCACGATCAGAGGCCCTTCAGTTCACGCTGGCGCGCCTCCTGCACACGGCTGTGATGCGCATTGTGTGAAGTAGTTCACAAGCGGCAAGTATCACCGAGCGTAGCGTGTACGCTTCCACTGGAGGGAAGCGCAATGAAGTGGAAATTGGCAACCTATCGAATGCTCGCGCTGACCGCCGTTGTTTTGATGGCGGCTGGTACTACTATGGCGATCGGTACTCCTCGTGGAGTCTATGAACCGATGTTGGGAACCGATTGGCAATGCACCCGGACCATGCTGCTCGTGACCACCTGTGCTCACTCAAGCAGTAGATCGGAATAAACTCCGGATGCTTGCAGGCGCACGCAGGGCGACGCTCATACCTATTTAGAAGGGAGACTGAGCGTGTTTGCAGACCACAGAACGGTCCAGGTAGTCCTCAGCCTCAGCTCTGTCGGGTCCCTCAGGGCTCTTTGACAGCCCTCCTTACCAGGTTGTCACTGGCGGTGCGGCGGTACG
>NZ_JBVVPM010000186.1:0-901 GCF_055811255.1 Bradyrhizobium sp. MI1.11 | reverse complement strand
CGGCGCCACCCCAGCGATAGTTCACGCGGACCACACCGATATCGACGTCCTGACCGATACGGGCAGTCCCTGCAAAAGCGCCCACCGGAACACCCGGGATTCCTGTTGAAAAAAAGAAGTCTACGTCCCGGTGACCCATGAACAGATGGTCGTACTCAACGCCGATGGACCAGTTCGGAGCGAGGGCAAATTCCAGGCCCGCCCCTACCGTGCCGCCCCAACGAGTTTCGCTGCCGTTGTCAAAAGTCAGCCCGGTCGCAATATCGGAGACCCGGTATTTGTCGTGGACAACCGCCGCGCCACCTTTCACATAGAGCAGCACGTTATTCCAGGCATGGCCGACTTGGCCCGTGAACAGGCCGAATGCATCAAGCTTGGACTCATCCTGGACGCCTGCAAAAGCGAGATTGGCGCTGGAGCCCTTGAAATCGGCCCAGTTGCCCTGCGCCTCCAGGCCGAACACCGAGTTCGCTATCTGCCAGCGATAGCCGATTTGACCGCCGACCGCGCCTCCCGTCGCATTATGGCACCCCATGCTGACGGGCGGAGCGACGACCACGCCGCCAGAATTAAGCAGGTCCCAGCACTGATGCGCGGAGCCGCCGCCGCCATTCATGCCGATGTAGAAGCCGCTCCAATCATAGATTGGAATGACCGTCGGGGGCGCTTTGACGTAGGATCGCGGGGCCAGATCAGCGGCAGAAGCAGCAGCAGCTAGCGCAATGAAGGCTACCGTGCCCAGCAGGATGTCTTTCATCTCCAAACCCAGCTTCATATCGACTTCCTTGATGATGTATTAAGGAGGATTCCATGTGACCATCTTCTCCATCAACTCCCAAGGGAGGTAGTTGACTGGGGCGCAAGCGTTGCCTGAGCATCCGATGGATGGTCAAAAGTGCGG
>NZ_JBVVPM010000185.1:0-932 GCF_055811255.1 Bradyrhizobium sp. MI1.11 | reverse complement strand
TTGACCAGCTTGAGCTTGGTGATCTGAGCTTCCACTTGGCCATTGGACCACCGTTGCGTGATAGCCGCGTGCACCGCGCCCTTGTCGTTGGCGATCCCATTCGCGAACGAGCCAATGAGGCTCCGCTTGGATTCATCTATCCAAAGTTCGAGCTCGATCTCGGCCCTCTTTCGGATCATCGCGTGGAAGCGGCCAACGAGAGCGTTGGCATCGGCCAGCATAGGGACGCTTTGTTCAATAGCGGCAACCGTGACGGTCTCGGCCTTGGTTCGGTGGTCCCGCTTCATCGTCATCAACTGCGCTATCGTCCGGGCGGCGGGGACCCTCTGCAATTGTTGACGGCTGATGGTCTCGGCGCGTCGCCGTCGCGTGGCCCATTCCGCCACCACGCGCAGCGATCCCTTAAAGCCTTGCCCTCTCAAACGGCGCCAGAGTTCGGCACCGTTACGACAGCCGCCTGACCACTGCGCGTCCAGGAACGGCAGGTGCCCATCCAGGGTGCTTTGACGGGTGCGGAAGATATCCGTACCGCCGCCGCGACTAATTTGGCGAACCAGATTGCGACTATGTCCTGTGCGGCGGACGATCTCCTTGAGCGGCACACCGTCGCTGACAAGAGCCGCGATTGCGGCATGGCTGTCCTGGCGCCGCAGATAACCCTGATAGCGAAGCTTTTCCGCGCAGGTCAGCAGTTTAAGATCGATCGTCGTCGCCCCGATTGCGGCTCGGATTTTGCTCATCGAACGGCGCACCGCTTCAAGGAAGGCCGCGCTCGCGTTTTCCATCAGATGCCAGCGGTCGGCGACCTGGATGGCGTTCGGCAGCGCCTTGGCTGCTGCCTCGCCATATCCACCACCGCGATCTCGCGACACAATGTTGATGCCCGGGTGCTTCGACAGCCACGCCTGAACGGTCGCCATTTCCCGGTCGGG
>NZ_JBVVPM010000184.1:0-992 GCF_055811255.1 Bradyrhizobium sp. MI1.11 | reverse complement strand
CGGCCCGCGCCCACGACATTCGAATCATGGTTGCCCATGGATTCAGAAGCCCGCAACAAAAGCAACTGTAATGCTAGGGTCTGTACCTGATAAGCGCCGCGTGATTCCCTTGCCTTGAACTTTTGATTCGAGGATGAGCGAATGCGCGCAAGTTTGTTTTGGCTGAATGATAGGCAATGGGCGCGTATTGAGCCTCATCTGCCGACGGGGCTGAAGGGACCGGAGCGGGACGACGACCGCCGCATCATCAGCGGGATCATCCACATGCTGCAGTCGGGGGCGCGATGGCGCGATTGCCCCCGCGAATACGGTCCTTACACGACCGTCTATAATCGCTTCAACCGCTGGGCCAAGCGTGGGCGATGGTGCACCATCTTTGAAGCACTGGCCAGGCCCGGCAAAGATGCCGTCGCGCTGTCGCTCGACTCGACCTCGATTAAAGCTCACCGGTGCGCCTCCGGCGGAAAAGGGGGGAGCACAACCAAGCCATCGGCCGCTCGCGCGGAGGCCGCACGACAAAAATCCATGCGCTGAGCGATCCGCTCTGCCGGCCGATCGTCCTGCATCTGACCCCAGGCCAGGATGCCGATATTGCGGCGGCGCCCGATGTTCTGGCGCTCGCGCCGCCGATGAGCGCGCTCCTCGCCGACAAAGCATATGACGGCGACAACCTTCGCGGCGAAATCGTGCGTCGCGGCGCCAAGCCCGTCATTCCCAACAAATCCAACCGCGTCGTCATCCATCGCTTCAACAAACGCGCCTACAAAGGCCGAAATGTCATCGAGCGCTGCTTTTGCAGGCTCAAGGACTTCCGGCGCATCGCCACCCGATATGACAAGCTCGCCCGGAATTTCTTGGCCGCTGTTCATCTCGCCGCTATCGTCTCATATTGGCTCAATTGAGTCTGGACCCTAACATTACAGTTGCTTTTGTTGCGGGCTTCTGAATCCATGGGCAACCATGATTCGAATGTCGTGGGCGCGGGCCGCGTC
>NZ_JBVVPM010000183.1:0-992 GCF_055811255.1 Bradyrhizobium sp. MI1.11 | reverse complement strand
TGAGCCTCCCCTAAATCGGTGGACACCTATAGCTTAGACAGCAAGAGGTGTCAGATGACGAAACGGCAGCGACGTTCTTATTCGGACGAGTACAAGCGGCAGGCAGTTGATCTGGTTTTGTCGAGCGGCCGCTCGGCGAAGTCGGTATCGAAGGAGCTCGGGCTTGACGGCTCCGTGCTGAGCCGATGGGTGGCGGAGCAGGGCACGGCGAGAGCCGGCGGCAGCGCCGTGGCGCCCACATCGCAAGCGGCGGTGCCGTCGGCGGACCAAGCTGACGTGATTGCGCGGTTGCAGCGGGAAAACGAACAGCTGCGCTTGGAGCGCGACATTTTAAAAAAGTCGATCGCGATCTTTGCTGGACCCCGGACATGAGGTTCCGTTTTATCGAGGATCGCCGCACGGACTATCCGGTCAAGGTCATGTGCCGTGTGCTCGGCGTCTCGCCCGCGGGCTACTATGCCTGGCGGTCGCGCCCGGAAAGCCTCCGGGCCTTGGCTAATCGAGCGCTGCTGGAAGGCATCCAGCGGGTTCATCGCGATAGCCATGGCCGCTATGGCAGCCCGCGCATTCATGTCGAACTCAAAGCCCAGGGACATCATGCAAGCCGTGGCCGGATCGAGCGGCAGATGCGCCATCATGGCATTCGAGCCATCTCGGCCGGGCCGCGACGATGCCGCACCACCGACAGCGGGCACGGCTTCCCGATCGCGCCGAACCTGCTCGGCCGGAACTTCTCGGCCGCCATGCGCAATCAGGTCTGGCTCGCTGACATCACCTTTGTCTGGACCGACCAGGGCTGGTTGTATCTGGCGGCCGTCATGGATCTGTACAGCCGCCGTATCGTGGGCTGGGCCATGGACGACCATCTGCGCGCAGAACTGCCGCTCGCCGCATTACGAATGGCGATCAAGGCGCAAAGACCAGGTCCCGGGCTGATCCATCATTCCGATCGCGGCACACAAGGCGGATTCAAACGGTCGTCGCAACACCAG
>NZ_JBVVPM010000182.1:0-997 GCF_055811255.1 Bradyrhizobium sp. MI1.11 | reverse complement strand
CGCAACCACAAAAGCCCGGGAAAACCGCGGCTACCAGCCAACGACTCCGCATAATCCCGCGCTACGCATAATCGGTCGTACCGGCGAAGATGCGGTAGTCGGGCGCCTTGTCGTTGTCCTTCTCGGATGCCGCGAACTTTGCCTTGACGTTCAGGGTCAGCGTCTTGATCGAACCGATGTAGCCATTGTCCGAAGCGGTGAAGGTGCCGATGGTAGCCATTGTGGTCTCCGTTTGTTGCTCGGGCCGCGCCCATCGCAGCCTCGATGGCGATCCTTGGCCCGGGGAGCGATCGGCCCGCAGCCTTCAGGCCCGCAGCGAAGCGGAGGACGGCGATAGCCTGCTTTTTTGTCTTCCGCGAGGAATGCCGCCACTTCGCGGCAGGGGAAAAAAGCAGGCGCAGCCATTGCGGGAAGGCGATCGAGGCTCTTGCCGGCCCTCGGGCCTGATCAGCCCATTCGAGGTTGCGTTGGACGCGCCATGAATGAACTGACGGAGACCACCATGGCGGCCGACATCGACGCAGCACAAGGACACAGCCGGATCAATCGGGCACCTGCTGACACCAGCGCATCAACGGCAAAAACGGCGCGTTCCGGCAAACGCTAGCGATCCTGATCGCACTCCCGCGTACGGGGGCGAAGGTGTGCTTGGAATGATCCGTCAGGCAGCGACCTCGATACTCCGGTCAACACCGATCAAAGCTGCCGGCCTTATCACCTGCTGCTGACTGGCGAGCACGACAGAGCAGTGACCTTCGGCTGCCGCTGACGGCGTGGATCAGAGTGATCGAAGTCTGGCTCGTGACGGCCCTTCCATGCTTCGATAGCCGCTGTGCGCAAAAAGAAGCGAGCGCGCGCCGGGGCGGCGCGGGGCCGAAATTTTAAAAAGGGCCGGGGGGGGGGGGGGGGGGGGGGGCCCCGCTTCCGCGGACACGGTGCTGGGAGAGGCAAGAGTCTCCTCCTCCGGCAACAGATCCCGCAGGCTCACGCCCAGCCG
>NZ_JBVVPM010000181.1:0-1004 GCF_055811255.1 Bradyrhizobium sp. MI1.11 | reverse complement strand
GTGATCGACAGATCCGCATTGGCGCCGGTGGAGATGTGCAGAGCGCCGGCGACGATCGAGGAGTTCGTCGCGCCCGTGGCCGTCTGCAGGGTCGCCGTGCCCGTGGTAACGGACTTGACCGACTGCACGCCGGTGGCAAGGTCGATCGCGGTCAGCACATCGCTCACCTTGGCCGCCTGCAGATACACCGTCGAGTTACCGTTACCGTCCGTGATCACGTTGCTGCCGGTGCCGGCAATGCTGGAGCCGGCCGCAACGTTGGCTGCCGCAGGCACCACCGCGTTCTTGAAGGTGACGGTCTTGCCGTTGACGGTGAGGGTGGCCCCATCGCTGATCAAGGAGCTGAGCGAAGTTGAGCTGGTGCCGCGATTCGCCGTGACCGAGGCGGTGCCGGAGCCGGTCGCGGTGGTCAGGCCGAGGCTCTTCAAGATATCGGCCGTGGCAGAGATATTCAGATCACCACCCGTCGACGTCGTGAACGTGATCTTGCCGCCGGTGATGGCTGCCGCCGTATTGCCGGTCGGCGTGCTCAGGGTCGCTGCACCTGCTGCGACGACCGCATTCTGGGCGCCGCTGGCGATGTCGATCGCATTCAGAAGGTCGCCAACCGTCGCGGTCGAGCTGGCCGCAGTCGTGCCGGTATAGACGATCGAGTTGCCGTTGCCGTCGGTGGCAATGTTGCCGCTGACGCCATAGCCGGCTGGCGCGCTAGCCGCCGCCGGAACCGCGGTCGCCGAGATGGTGATCGTGTGACCGTTGACGCTAAGCGTGGTGCCATCGGTGAACTTGGTGTTGGCACCAGTGGTCAAGCCGGCGGTCGCGTCAAACAGCTTGGTGCTGGTCGTGATCGCGGCAGCCGAAGTGTCGTTGACGACGGCAACGGCCGTAAATGCACCGACCGAGCCACCGAGCGTGGTGGTGCCGGTCGCCGCGGTTGCGCCGCCCGCTGCGCCGGAGAACAGCACGTTCGACAGAGCGCTCGCGCTGGAATAGGTCGTGGTGCC
>NZ_JBVVPM010000180.1:0-1054 GCF_055811255.1 Bradyrhizobium sp. MI1.11 | reverse complement strand
CAGGACCGCCCATCGTTTGAGGTTCATGGCCAGGCAGAGAAGACGCAGATGGGTATGATTGCGTGCCAGGCCCAGATAGCGGGCTCGCGCCCAGCCGTAGACGCCCTTGAGGCGCGCGAAGACCTGCTCGACCGGGGCGCGGCGCCGTCCCACGGCGTCGTTGAAGCGCTTCTGCCGTTCGGTCAGGGGATGATGCTTGTTGGGCCGGAACATCAGCCGCGGCTTGATGCCCCGGGCAGCCAGCCCGGCGCGACGCTCATGCTTGTCATAGGCCTGGTCGGCGTAGACCGCCTTCTCGTCACCGCTGATCAATTCGTCGGCGGGCACCGTATCGTTGACCGCAGCGTCGGTCAGCTTGCTGCGACGAATGATCGCCGAGCCCTGGTCGACACCGACATGCGCCTTGTAGCCGAAGTATCGCTTGCCACCCTTCTTGGTCCATCGCGCATCCGTATCGCGCTCGCTATTGACCAGCTTGCTCGGCGGGCGTCCGTCCGGGCCGGGAGGCAGCGGGTCCTTTGGCGGCTTCGGCGGTTTCACGGCCGCCGGGATCAGGCTGGCGTCGATCAATGTGCCTCGGCGCAGCACCAGCCCGCGCGCGTCGATCTGGCGCAGCATCTCGGCAAACAGCGTCTCGTCCAGGCCAGCCTGCTGCAAAGCTTCGCGGAAGCGCCAGATCGTCGTGTGGTCGGGCGTCTCGTCGCCCAGCGCAAAGCCGCAGAAGTCGCGGAACGAGGCCCGGTCATCGAGCGCTTCTTCCAGTTCCGGATCGGACAGACCGTACCATTGCTGCAACAGCACAGCCTTGAACATCACCAGCCGAGGATAGGCCGGCGCGCCACGCTCCGGCTCCGGCAGGCCGCTCAGCACGCGCTCGACAGCCGCCCAATCCACCAGTTCGCCAATCCGCCTCAGGACCGCACCCCCTTTGCCCCGCCGCGACGCCAACGCATCTGCGAAGCTCGGTTGCCCCACCTGCCGATATGCCATCCCCAGATCCTCTTCAGATGTCTCTTAGAGAATCGCAGATTCGCGATTTACGCAAAGCCCTCGC
>NZ_JBVVPM010000179.1:0-1066 GCF_055811255.1 Bradyrhizobium sp. MI1.11 | reverse complement strand
ATGACGATGGCGGTGAAGCAGACGGGGCAGCCGAGTTTTATTGAGGCTTGGCTCCCGAAGGGAGCAGGTGCCAATGCAGCGCTGGATCGGCTGTCGGGGTTAGTCAAGTGGTACCGGTTCGAGAAGCTGATCGGCCATTTGCGGGATGAAGGGAGCCCCGGTCGTCCAGGCTATCCGGTGCTGGTGTTGTTTCGCGCCCTGCTATTGCAGTCGCTCTATGGTCTGTCGGAACGCGAGCTCGAAGAGGCGCTGGGCGACCGGTTGTCGTTCAAGCGCTTCGTCGGTCTAAGCCTCGAAGATGCGACACCCGACCACACGGTTCTGAACCGTTTTCGGAACCAGCTGGTTGAAGAAGGTCTGTTGGAGAAGCTGTTTGGCGAACTGGATCGTCAGCTTGAGAATGCCGGCGTCATCCTCAAGCGCGGCACGATGCTGGACGCAACCTTGATCCAGGCGGTGTCGGCTCCTCCCAAGGAGGATCGTCCTTCAAACGATCCCGACGCCCGTTTTGCCAAGCGGCAGGGCAAGAGCGGTTCGACCTTCGGTTACAAGGCCCATGTGGGTGTTGATGAAGGATCCGGCTTGATCCGCGCGGTGCTGACGACGCCCGCCAATGTCAACGACACCACGCCGGCTGATGAGTTGATCCGTGGCGATGAAGCCGTGGTGTGGGCCGATGCGGCTTACGATACCCATGCCAGACGAGCCCGGCTGAAGGCGGAAGGCAAAAAGCCCCGCATCGCCCGGCGTCCCAACCGCCATCACCCAGAGTTGCCACCGAGGCTCAAACGCTACAACCTACTCATCTCTCGACGACGGGCGACGGTGGAGACCACCTTCGCTACCCTCAAACGCCGGATGCGGCTGACCTACATCCGTTACGTCGGTCTCATGAAGGCAAGCGGACAAATCCTGCTCGCCTCCATCGCATTCAACATGAGGAAATGGGCCGCGATCGCGGCCTGAGCCGCCCGCCGAGGGCGACAATCACAGTCTTGGCCGGAGCCTGTCGCGACCCAGACCTTCTCTCTCGACGTCTTCAGCCTCAAAAGCCAATAGCGCAACA
>NZ_JBVVPM010000178.1:0-1181 GCF_055811255.1 Bradyrhizobium sp. MI1.11 | reverse complement strand
CCCACCCTTGTAATAGCGCGATCAGTTATTCTCGACCTGTTCCGTGAGGAATGGCCTGCCGCGGTTTGCACCCCGCGACAGGCCGCTGATGATCGGATCGAGCCCACCCAGAGCAGTTTGTGGCTGCCCCGTAGCGTGATCGCGTCAGCACCTTCATCGGACCCGGATGGTTGCCGGAACAACTTGGTTCGCTTCACAAGGCAGGGTCGACGAAGATGACACAGACTAACATAACGACGGCCGGGATCGATACGTCCAAGGCCAAGCTGGACGTCGCGGTTCATGGTCGAACCGAGCGCTGGCAGGTCGCCAATGCTTTGCCGGGTTGGCGCGCTCTGGCAGCAAACCTGGCCAAGGCCGGCGTCACACGGATCGGGATCGAGGCCACTGGCGGCTATGAACGTGGCGTGGTGGAGCATTTGCGATCGGCCGGCTTTACCGTGCTGTTGCTGCAGCCGCTTCAGGTCAAGGCGTTCGCCAAGGTCCATTTGCGCCGGGCCAAGAATGATGCGCTCGACGCCGTATTGATCGCTGCCTGTGCTGCGGCGCTCGATCCCCCTGAGATCGCGCCGGATCCGCGATTGACGGAATTGGCCGACTATCTGACCTTTCTTGAGCAGATCGAGGAAGACATCCGGCGCTTCAAGACCCGTCTCGAGCACATCGACGAGCCTGCGTTGCGACGCATCGTCGACAGCGACATCACCCGGTTGAAGGCACGCAGGGCGGCGCAGATCCGTGACATTGCCAAGCGCCTTCGTGCCTACGACGATCTGGCCAAGCGGCTCAAGCTGGTGCTGAGCGTTCCCGGCATCGGCGAGCGGACGGCGCTGGCGATCGTCATCCGCATGCCCGAGCTCGGTCGCGTCAGCCGGGAGCAAGCCGCAGCCCTGGCCGGGTTGGCTCCCTTCGATGCTGACAGCGGACAGCACAGAGGGCAGCGCAAAATCGCCGGAGGCCGCAGCCGCCTGCGGCGCTCCCTATTCGCCGCCGCCCTTCCAGCTGCCTTCCGTTGGAACAAGGCTCTGATCGCGCTGTATGCCCGCCTCATGGCAAACGGCAAAGTCCATAACGCAGCGCTCATCGCCTGCGCCCGCAAGCTCCTGATCTACGCCAATACTGTCGTGCAACGGGGCACGCCCTGGATCGAAAAAGCCGCCTAGCCTTTAATGGTTGCTACG
>NZ_JBVVPM010000177.1:0-1219 GCF_055811255.1 Bradyrhizobium sp. MI1.11 | reverse complement strand
CAGACCAACCTATAGGGGGTCAATTTTGGACGCCGATCCCCCGGCTTAGGGGGTCAATATTGCAGGCCGAATGACACTTGCGCAATGTGCGGAGCGACTATCGTGCAGGTGAAGTTCATGCAGGCGGCTGGGTTGCCACTTTCAACTTTCCTCAGAAGACCGTGGACGGCAATGGCGTTGATGGCGGATCATCGCCGGGTCTTTGCCGTGTCCGGTCAGGTCCAGAGATTCATTACCTACGGACTATTGTTGCTCACGGCCTTTGCTGCGCTGGTGATTGGAAATTCTATTCGGTTGGGTCAGAGGGCTGTGCCAGGGCGGCAGATATGATGCCAGCTGTCAACAAGCGGGACGATCGCTGCGCTCAAGAGCAGCGCCAACGCAGCCGCAAGAGCTGCGAGCCGCAACCGCCTCCTCATTGGAATACCATGCCTTGTGCTTTCCAGAATACCAGCCGAGCTTAGCGCGAGAGGAATGAGCAATCTATTATTGTCTAAATGAAATTATTCTCGCCTGCGCAGTTCTTTATTGATCCGTCCGACAAGTACCCGGGATAGCTCTTCAAAGGTGTCAAAGCGTTCGATTTTTTGAGATGCACGCGAGCGCTCTGAAAACCAGAACACTGGGCCCTCAAACGATAGTGAGGTTGACGGCATCAGGACGTAGTCGAGGATCGCCGCGTTCTTCTCACCCAATCTAGCAGCGACAACCCATCCCTTGGGCCGTCGCGCCCGGCGGGCTATCGTCCATCGAATCGGCCTACCGACATGCATCCGCCACCTAGCTATTTGGAAGCAGATGCTCACGGTATCTTCAATGCGCAAGCACACATTAGACGCATCAATGCTGGCGCTCTTGCCCGATCTTTCGAATGTCTCTTTAAGCCGCGCAGCGTTTCCAAGCTGAAAATTGACCCAACGCTTGTACGCATCGAGCTTATCCCAGTAACCTTGTTTTCCAGTATAGCCGATCAGCCGGTAAAGATCTCGCACTGTGCCAAAGTGTTTGAGATAGGTGGTTATAGATGGCAGCCCGGGGGTCTCCTTGATGATGTCCCCGCTGAGTTTGCCTTTCTTCATTAGGACTTTTCGAAGGCGTAGAAGCATCTGATCTTCCGGTATGCGGACACAACGTTCCTCCAAGTGCGGAATCCGAGGCAAAGCGGCCACCGATTCCGACGGAAGGCGGCCAGCGATTCCGATCGAAAGCGGCCACCCAA
>NZ_JBVVPM010000176.1:0-1243 GCF_055811255.1 Bradyrhizobium sp. MI1.11 | reverse complement strand
ACCTGTCGGTACGTGCAAAAGGCGCCGAAAACGCATTCTCAGCCGCAAGAACGGAAGCGCACGACAAGATCGAAGCGCGGAGGGCAGAGGCGCTTTCTGCTGCAAAGATCGCAGTCGAAAAGGTAAACCATCAAACAAGTCTGCCGGAGAATCCGCCACCAGAGATATGAAAGCGCTGCAAGCGAAAATCACTGCCGACGTCAACGCTCTCAAGGCGCATGTAGTCGAAGCAAAGCATGGTCTCAGCGTAAAGCTAGCCGAGACACGCGCCGCGAACTTGGAGTCGGACGCCGGCCTCGCCATCGATTACGCGATCGCATCGGTTGAACAGGCACGACTTGCCGTTGTTGATGCCATCGCCGCCGATGAGGCCAAGCGCGCATAAATGCAGAGAGTAAACTCGTGGACCGACCAGACGCCAAACCCCAGCCCGGATGAGAACCTCCGCCCTAAGCTGAAATGAAATAAGGCCGCCTCAGTTGGCACCCTTTTTCACCTTCATGGGCGGATCGTTGCCTTGATAGACGCTTGCGAGCGCTCCCCGGCCAGGCCAGCTGCGATAAACCAGACCCGATCACCAAGAGCGCGACACGCGCTCCTGATCTCCGCGGTGGATCGATCGCCCGCATAACGATCGAAACGGCTCCGATGTCGTCGACAGATCGCCGGCTCGTACGATTCGCAGAAAGCAGCGTGATTTTCAGAGCGATGCGCGTGCAAAAGCACGAACGCAACACGTTAGTTGTTTATCGAGTCTTGCAGCCTTAAGATCTCAGGCAGGAAGCTTAATCTTCAAAACGCGCCAATAATTGCCGTTAGCCGCGTGCAAGCGGCCAAGCTTCTCGGCATTGATGCGCCTCATATCGCGAACGCTGTGCGTTCTCAAGAGCTGCCATCGCATCAGCCTGGGCAAGCCGTCCGCGTGACGCTGCCTCGGTGAGAGCAGCGGGTCGAGAGCTGGCCAGATCCCAAGCGGCGCCAGCGCCGAAAGTAAGCCACCAATGCCACTTGAATTCGAGTATATAGATCTGCCTCGCAGCCGCCGATTACGCGCGTATAGTTAGCATCAAATAACTGGCTTTGCTCGCGAACTGTTTTTCTCAATTTTGGCGCTCTTGTGAGTCCGAGTGCCGGCCGCATCGGAACGATGCTCGCCAATCTCGCCCCATAGCCGTTCTAGGAGTGCCGCTCGCGCCCTATCGCTCTGTCCGATCGCCGCAATATAGGCGCGCAGAAGGCGTAT
>NZ_JBVVPM010000175.1:0-1286 GCF_055811255.1 Bradyrhizobium sp. MI1.11 | reverse complement strand
CATTACAGTTGCTTTTGTTGCGGGCTTCTGAATCCATGGGCAACCATGATTCGAATGTCGTGGGCGCGGGCCGCGTCGGTTGAGGAGACGCTTGCGTTGTGGGCGGCGTCGCTTCGAGAGATCAAGCAACGGATACGTCCGTTGTTCACGCAAGAGCGTGTTGCGACAAATGCAGGCCTGTTCCTGGAAGGTCTGCTCGGAGATGAGCAGCGCAAGACCGGTTGGATGCGCGCGGAGGCGGCTGGCGATCCCGGCCCATGGCGGCAGCAGGCGATTCTGGGTCGTGGAGACTGGGACGCTGATGCTCTGCGCGATATCGTGCACGACTATGTCATCGAGCATTTGGCGGATGACGATGCAGTGCTGGTGATCGACGAGACCGGCTTTCTCAAACAGGGCAAAGCGTCATGCGGAGTGGCGCGGCAATACACTGGTTCGGCAGGGAAGATCACGAACTGCCAGATCGGCGTCTTCGCTGCCTACGTTTCGCGTCATGGTCATGCGTTCATCGATCGCGCGTTGTATCTTCCGAAGGAATGGACCGACGATCCAGATCGTCTTGAAGCCACATATGTGCCTGCCGATGTCGACTTTGCGACCAAACCAAAGCTTGCGACGAGAATGATCGCGCGCGCGATAGCCGCGTCTGTACCATTCAAGTGGGTTGCCGGTGATACCGTCTACGGTGTTGGCAACATCGAACAGCAACTGCGTCGGGCAGGCAAAGGCTACGTGCTTGGGGTCAGCAGCGCTCATGTGTTTCGATCCTGGGGCAAGCGACCGCCGGTCGCCGGTACGGCTGCAGACCTCGCCCGGACGCGGCGCTCATCCGACTGGAAGCGCCTGTCGGCGGGAGCCGGAACCAAAGGACCGCGGCTGCACGATTGGTGTTATCTCGAATTGGCGGATCTCGAGGCCGAGCAGTCCAACAGTGCAAATGACGGTTTGTGGACACGCGGTCTACTGATCCGTCGTCGCATTGCCGATGATGACCTCGCCTTCTTCACCACCTGGTGCCCAGCGGGAACAGCCATTGAAACGCTGGTCGCGGTCGAAGGTCATCGATGGGCGATCGAGGACAGCTTTGAAACCGCGAAAAACGAGTTCGGGCTCGATCACAACGAGAGCAGATCCTGGCATGGCTGGCACCGTCATGTGTCCTTGGTGATGCTCGCCTTCGCCATGATGGCCGCGATCCGACATCGCGCTAATCCGCCACCGCCCAAAAAAACGAAACGGCGCCCCCCGGCAAAAGCCAAAACATAACCACCCCACCACTGATCCGT
>NZ_JBVVPM010000174.1:0-1304 GCF_055811255.1 Bradyrhizobium sp. MI1.11 | reverse complement strand
CCTTAAAGCTAGACTTAAGGTCACACGCTTCGCGAATTACCAACCCTCACGCAAGACGGCCCCCATCGGAGGCGTACCCTTGCTAGAGCGAATCGACACTCTTACGCCCGTGCGCCAGGCGGGCATCAAAATCTTCTGCGGCGGAATTATTGGCATCGGTGACGACGCCGAGAACCGTCTCGGCATGCTGCGACTGCTCGCCAATCTTCCGAACCATCCGGAAAGCATCCGGATCAAGCTCTGGAACGAGGTGAATGGCGTGCCGGTGAGGTTCACGGCGGAGCGTCCCGATCCGATTGCACTGGTGCGCCTGGTGGCGACCGCGCGGATCATGATGCCCAACAGCGTCATACGGTTGGCCGCCGGGCGTCAGTACATGACTGATGAACTCCAGGCCCTATGCTTCTTGGCTGGTGCGAATTCCATCTTTGTCGGCGATGTGTTGCTGACGACCAAAAATCCGCAAGTTGACCGCGATGCAAGTGTGCTAGCCCGGCTCGGTATTATGTCTGACCCGCTTAAGTCATCCAGAACAGGGGCGTGCCGCGCGCAAGCCATCAGCGTAGGTAAAGAAATGCAGATTGCCCTGATTGAAGGGAACGATTCATTGCGCCTCGGTCACTGAAACCGACCTGCACTATGAAGGCTCGATCTCGATTGATCGCGCGCTGCTGGACGCGGCCGGTATCCGATTAACGTTCGCGTCGAACTGTACAACCTTCGAGACGGGAACACGCTTTGCAACGTTTGTGACAGAAGCGCCAGAAGGGTCCGGCACCGTAGACGTAAACGGTGCGGCGGCGCGACTGGCGAGGCCCGCAGATAAGATAAGTATCGTTGCATACGCGTCACTTGACGAGGAGGATGCGGAGCATCTTCAGGCCGCGCATTGTGCCGGCTGATCGAGAAAATCCGATCCTACAAGTTTGACCCAACAATCCAACGCGGGAAGACCCTGTCCGGCCAGCTGGGAGTTTTGTGGCGTCCATCGTTGCTCAGCGAATGATGAATGATTCCGTCATTGCGGGTATGTTGCTGTGCTGACAAGGCTGTCGCAACAAGACGACCTGCTCGTCCGTGATTCGCTGGTTCACGCCAATATTCATGAAGGAGCGCGAACGGGCCGAGCTGCGTTTCGAATCAGTGCCCATAACAATCCGCTGGCTATCGAAAGCGCAATTTGCGACTGGCGCCCCGCCGCAGGAGCCGGGCGGGTCTGGATCGTAGTTGACGTGCCCCCGCCAAATTAGGCCAGTTTGAACTGGAATTTTCCACTTATGATCCCCTGAGGGGGAGAGGAGAAT
>NZ_JBVVPM010000173.1:0-1362 GCF_055811255.1 Bradyrhizobium sp. MI1.11 | reverse complement strand
TGCACGATCCATCGGCACAAGAACTTCACGATGAGTCCTCGTGGAGATGAGAAACCGTGCGCTGTGTGCTTGACTGGGGACATCAGAATGGGATGGTCCGGCCGTGCTCCTGCCCCGCCAGCGATAAGCTGGCCAGGGGCTCCAAAGACAAGGAGCATGGCATCGATCTCGCGCGAGATCGCCCCGGTGAGCTCGACATGCTCGCGCTCGCGAAGAACATCCCTCGCCTGCTGAAGGCGCTGCTCGGTCTCGGTCTGCACGACCCGGGCGATCACCTGATCGCGGCGCACCTCGTCGCCGATGCCCACGTCGAGCGAGGGCAGTTTTCCGCTGCCGCGGACACGGCATCGACCAGGCGACCACCGCTGCTCAACAAAATGCCGTCAGCGTAATGGCAAGATGCTGCCATGTCCCTGCACATCGGATCGTGCACTTGCCCGGCGCCACGCATTTCTATCCCCGAACGTCGCCCGTTACGCAAGAAGATGGAAGCACCACGGATCTTGAAAGCGCGATCGCGCTATTCCTGAGCGAAACGCTGACCGAGAAGTAGTCGTCATCCTAATATCAGGGACGCGATCACGCCCTACGTGAAAAGCTCTACCACGGTTTCCCCAAATGCCGAGCCGTCGCTGAGGCAATGGAATCGAGGGCCACATTCTTTGGACTCCACCGCTTTTCGGCTCCACATTCTTCGGTAGGGCCGGTTTCAAGCACTCGATACGAGGGGCCGGACAGCACAACCACGGACCCGCAACCATCTCAAATCGCTAGGTGGCCTGAACGGGCGGATCGGTCGGCCGATCCGTCGGCAATACGAGAACCGAACCGCCAGCGACGACATTGTTTGTGGATATGGGCGGAAGGTCGGCATCGTCCTGCGAACCCGGCGTCCCGAACGCAGTGAACATCTCCTAAGTTATTGATTTTTATTGAGATGACAGGCGTTTCCGTCCCGCTTTGTTCACGGTCCCTTCACCCAATTCGTTGCGATTTCGTTGCGGAGTTCTGAGAGAACGGCAGCCACTGTTGCTTGACGGGTCTCTTGGAGGCTTTCCCAAGCACCAGCGGGAAGAGATGGCCAACACCGCCCGCCTCAGTGTCGCGGTTGCGAGTCGGTGGTCCGCTATGAACCGGGCCGCCGACTTGCGTCCTCTCCTTCAATCTTCAGCGTGAAGTTCTCTGCCCATCGAACCGACACCGCCTATCCATGTGCCGACGATTTCAAAGTTCGGATTGAAGGCGACAAGGTCCGCGCGGTGTCCGGGCGCGATCCGTCCAAGCGCGGACTCAAGCCCGAGAAATGCCGCGGGCGTCCGAGAGGCCATGATGAGAGCATCGATAAGGGAGATTTCGAGCAGC
>NZ_JBVVPM010000172.1:0-1392 GCF_055811255.1 Bradyrhizobium sp. MI1.11 | reverse complement strand
GAATCTGGAGGGTTCTGTGAGGTCGCGCTCACGCGAGGGCGCGGCAGGCGCTTGTGACGCGACCTCATTGAAGCCGGATTGAACGAAGGCGCGGGAGGTTATGCGCGGTTTTGCAGCTATGGGGATTGTTCAAGATCGGAAGGCCCGATCTGCTGGCTCGCCGCGTGTGGCAGAGACACGAGATGTGCGCATCGGGGAAGAGTTGAGATCAGATGCGCTTGGCTGGAGATCGCGATAGGCATTTTGCTGCATCGGACGGTTGTTGTCGCGCCGTGTGGCAGCACGGATTCGACAGCGTCCACGATGATCGAGGCGCTGGGAGCGGAATGACGAATAGCGATCGTTGTGCACGGCATGACTTGGCTCACGATGTATCGCACCGGAACGGGGATGTTTGAGGACTGGAGCGGTTGAAGCTGTGTCGAAAGCGCTCGACGATGCGCATGACGCCACCACAGTCAGGACAGGCGGGAGCCTTGGGCCACGTCAGAGCGTCCGACTCCACAGGCGACGGCTCGCCATCGTTTGGCGCTGTCCGCTCACGATCGAGAAGTTTGCGGCAGAGGGCGAGTTTGGCAGCGCGATGGCCGTTGGCCATGAAGCCGAAGTGGCGGATGCGATGGAAGCCATCGGGCAGCGTGTGAAGAAGGAAGCGGCGGATGAACTCGTCGGCCTTGAGCTTCATGATCTTTGTCGTGCCGTTCTGGCGGTAGTCCTTCCAGGTAAAGGCGACGTGATCCTGGTCGAGGGCTACGAGCCGGCTGTTGGCGATTGCAACGCGATGGGTATAGCGGCCGAGATAGGCCAGCACCTGCGTGGGGCCGCCGAACGGCCGTTTGGCGTAGACGACCCAGCTGATGCGCCGCATGGCGACGAGGTGAGCTGTGAAGGCAGCAGGCTCGGCCAGGGATGCGAGATCGCCGAAGAAGTTCAGGGTGCCGGCGTCGAAGGCAGCGGTCAGACGTTCGAGGAACAGGCGTCTGAACAGCCGGGCGAGCGGTTTGACGGCCAGGAAGAAGTTTGGTCGGCTGGCGATCCAGCGCGGCGCGCTATCGGGCGAGAGGCCGCCGCCCGGCACGACGCAGTGGACGTGGGGATGGTGCGTCAGCGCCTGCCCCCAGGTGTGGAGGACGGCGACGACGCCGATCCCGGCGCCGAGCCGGCGTGGATTGGCGGCGAGCGTCGACATCGCCTCGGCGGCGGCTTTGAACAGGATCGCATAAACGATGGCCTTGTTCTGAAAGGCGATCGCGGCGATCGGAGTCGGTAGTGTGAAGACGACGTGGAAATAGGGAACCGGCAGCAGGTCGGCTTCTCGCGCGGCGAGCCACGCGGCCCGGGCTGGCCCCTGACACTTCGGACAGTGCCGGTTGCGACAGGAATTATAGGCGA
>NZ_JBVVPM010000171.1:0-1394 GCF_055811255.1 Bradyrhizobium sp. MI1.11 | reverse complement strand
ACACATGGGGTAATTCCGGGCTCGGAGCCATACTCAGGCTCTGCGAATCAGCTCTCCAGGACTCGACGAGGCCTACCCCAGGGCCTTGCAATGACGGAGAGAGGCAATGGAGCACTATGTCGGATTAGACGTGTCCCTGAAACTGACTTCGATCTGCATCGTCGATCGGACCGGAAAGGTCGAGCGCGAAGGGGTGGTTACGTCTGACCCGGAGGCGATCGCGACGTTCATCAAATTGCACGCGTCACACGTCGTTCGGATTGGACTCGAGACCGGAGCAACGTCGACATGGCTGTGGACCGAACTGAATAAGATCGGGTTACCCGTTATCTGCATTGACGCCAGGCATGCGAAGGCGGTTCTGAAGATGCAGATCAATAAGAGCGACCGAAATGACGCTGCTGGCATAGCGCGCATCATGCAATGTGGTTGGTACAAGGAGGTTTGCGTCAAGGATCTCGACAGTCATGCGACCAAAGCCCTTCTTGTCAGTCGAGCTCTGCTCGTCAAGATCAAGCGGGATATCGAAAATCAAATCCGGGGGCTCCTCAAGAATCTTGGGCTCGTCATCGGACGAGCAAAGATGAATGTGTTTGCTGTGCGCGCTGCGCAGTTGGCCAAGCAACGGTCAGAGCTTTTTGCCGCGGTCGATCCGTTGCTGAAGGCACGCGAGGCCGTCGAGCAACAGATTGAGGACCTTGACCGCAAGGTGCTGCGGCTGGCTCGCAACAATGCTCACGTGCGACGGTTCATGACGGCTCCTGGCGTCGGCCCGGTCACGGCCCTTTGCTTCCTTGCGACGATCGATGACCCCGCTCGCTTCAAGAGGTCACGAAGCGTCGGAGCCTACGCAGGGCTAACGACTCGCCGATACGCATCCGGGGAGATTGACTGGACGGGCCGAATCTCGAAATGCGGCGATAAGATGCTGCGAAGTTACCTCTACGAGGCGGCCAATGTGCTGCTGACGCGCGTAGCAAAATGGTCAGCACTAAAAGCGTGGGGTATTCGGCTTGCGAAACGAAGCGGCCTACGCAAAGCCAAGGTTGCGGTTGCCCGAAAACTTGCTGTCATTCTGCATCGGATGTGGATCGATGGTACCGAATTTAAATGGTCATCAAGGGATGCTGCTGATCAGCCTGCATAAAGGATAAACGAGTTCCCGCCGAACAGCGGGAGCGAACGTCCCTGCCGGGACGCTGGCGTTGGTGAGATCGCCCCTGGCTTTGCGGTGCTCGAAAGGGCAAAGCGCGCTTCACACATTGATCCGCTAACGTCATCTTACGCCATCATGCGGAGGGCACGCCCCTACCGCGGAGAGAACCATGGACCCGGCAAGGATGTTCAAGGAGAGCTTGACCTCACGCCCGGAATTAGAGAACAGCCAGGGTCAA
>NZ_JBVVPM010000170.1:0-1460 GCF_055811255.1 Bradyrhizobium sp. MI1.11 | reverse complement strand
GGCGGATTCAAACGGTCGTCGCAACACCAGGAGTTTGGAGGTTGCGATGAACGTTGTAAGGCGCAGATCGGCGCGGTCAGGACGAGCCCCATTGCCGTCGCCAGGACGGCCCTCTGTTGCCGGGCGCGATGAACAGAATAAATTTTGGCGGGCGATTGCCGCTGGGTTAAGCAGCGAAGATGCTGCACTCGAAGCCGGATTGTCACAACCTGTCGGAAGCAGATTATTCCGAAAGGCGGGCGGCATGCCACCAGCGATGTTCAGATCTTCGGCAAAGGCACTGTCCGGGCGGTATCTCTCGTTGAATGAGCGCGAGGAGATCGCACTTCTCAAGGTGCAGGGCCATTCCATACAGGAGATTGGACGTCGCCTGGGGCGGGCTGCTTCCACAGTCTCCCGTGAACTGCGGCGCAACGCGGCCACTCGCGGCGGCGGGTTGGAGTATCGGGCAATAACTGCCCAATGGCATGCGGATCGATCCGCCCGCCGGCCTAAGCCGACCAAGCTTGCGCTCAATGCAACCTTGCGCACTTATGTGGAGGAAAGACTTGCTGGCGGCGTCGTAGCCCCGACCGGCGCTCCCGTTCCTGGTCCCGCCGTTCCGTGGAAGGGGCGGCGGCATGGCCAGCGCAAGGATCGGCGATGGGCCAAAGCCTGGAGCCCTGAGCAGATTGCTCGACGCTTGCCGATCGACTTCCCGGACGACAAGACGATGCGCATCAGCCACGAAGCTATCTATCAAGCCCTCTTCGTTCAGGGCCGTGGCGCGCTACGCCGCGAGCTGACGGCCTGCTTGCGAACAGGGCGTGTGTTACGGATGCCCAGAGCGCGCGTACGCAGGCGAGGCAAGGGATTTGTCTCGCCGGAGATCATGATCAGTGAGCGCCCTGCTGAAGCTGCCGATCGAGCAGTGCCGGGACATTGGGAGGGGGACCTTATCCTCGGTCTTGGCAGCTCGGCAATCGGAACGCTGGTCGAGCGCACGACGCGCTTTACGATGCTCTTGCACCTTCCACGGTTGGCGGGGCATGGCGAAGCTCCGCGCGCGAAGAACGGGCCAGCCCTTGCGGGACATGGGGCCGAAGCCGTGCGCGACGCGATCACGCGCACCATCATCACTTTGCCCGAAGAGCTGCGCCGTTCGCTAACCTGGGATCAGGGAGCCGAAATGGCTCAGCACGATCGTCTCAAGATCGATGCGGGTATCCAGGTCTACTTCTGCGACCCGCAAAGCCCATGGCAGCGCGGCACTAACGAGAACACCAACGGGCTGCTGCGGCAGTACTTCCCGAAAGGCACGGACCTGAGCATCCACAGCGCCGAAGAGATATCCGCTGTGGCAGCGGCCCTCAATGCCCGACCGCGGAAGACACTAGGCTGGAAAACGCCGGCGGAGGCGCTTGACGATCTTCTGTTATGAGTGAAAGTAACTGGTGTTGCGACGACCGTTTGAATCCGCC
>NZ_JBVVPM010000169.1:0-1487 GCF_055811255.1 Bradyrhizobium sp. MI1.11 | reverse complement strand
GAAATCGCGGGTGGCAATCTCGACGTTCAATTCCGCGCAACGGGCCTCGGCGAGGTCCGCGGCCTTGGCCTCGCATTCGAGCAAATGCTGACGCATTTGCGGGCCAGCACGCGAAGAATTCGTCAGCTCGCTTTCTACGACACGGTGAGCCGCATTCCCAATCGGGAGAAGATGCGCATCGATGCGCCGGCGCTCATCGACGCGGAAGAGGGCGCAGCGCTGTTCTTCCTCGACCTGGATGGCTTCAAATCCATCAACGACACTTTCGGGCACAAGGCTGGCGACGAACTGCTCAGGATGGTGGCCGAGCGCTTGAGCAATTTGCTGACGTCCAAAGGCGCTGCCGGCAAATGTCTGCTCGCCCGGGTCGGGGGCGACGAGTTCGTCGCCATCATCGCTGGTATGAAGACGGTCGCAGCCGCGAGCCTCAGTGCCCGCGAGATGATCGAGACGCTGCAGGTTTCCTTCAAGCTCCAGAGCAACCATGCGACCATCGGCGTCAGCATCGGCATTGCGATCTGTCCTACCCACGGCACAACCTATGACGATCTCCTGATCCGTGCCGACCTTGCGATGTACGTCGCGAAGAGTTCGGGACGCAATACCTGCGCGTTCTTCACTCCGGATCTCGCAGAGATCGCGCGTGCGCGCCATGCGCTCGAAACCGACCTCGCTTTGGCGATCCGCAATGAAGAGCTCGTCGTCCATTACCAGCCCAAGGTGTCCTGCAGGGATGGACGCATCCTAGGGGTGGAGGCGCTGGCGCGCTGGCATCACCCGAAGGAGGGCGACATTCCTCCTGCGCGCTTCATCAAGATCGCGGAAGAGATCGGCCTCATCATGGAGATCGACCGCTTCGTGCTGAGGCGCGCGCTCGCCGAAATCGGGGGCTTGATCCGAGCCGGCTCGAATCTCGTGCTCGCCGTAAATGTCGCAGCGACGGAAATCGAAGACCCGCTGTTCATCAGGGATATCATCACGGCCGTTCGCGAGGCCGACTTCCCGCCGCCAAAGCTCGAGATCGAGATCACAGAGTCGGTCGCGATGCGCAATCCTGACGTCGTGCGCGAGAGAATAAGCCTGCTCAGGCAATTGGGCATACGGTTCGCAATGGACGATTTCGGAGCCGGCTATTCGAATCTTTCGACGATGGCGAGGCTCCCCTTCGACGCCGTGAAGCTCGATCGTACGCTCGTAACGGGTGTCGCGGACGACCGCGAAAAGCAGACGATCCTTCGTCTGGCGCTCGGACTTGCGGACGAATTGGGGTTCGAAACGGTCGTCGAAGGCGTTGAAACGGCCGAAGACCTTCAGTTCGCGGCCGAAAACGGCGCGACCATGGCGCAAGGTTATCTTTTTTCTCGGCCCTTACCGCTCGAAGAGTTCGCTGTCCTGCTCCAGCCGCGCCGTTTGGCTTCGGCGTTCGAAGTGGTACCCAGGCGAGACGGAGCGGAGCGGAAGACCATGATCCGCTGAGGCGTCGGCGA
>NZ_JBVVPM010000168.1:0-1505 GCF_055811255.1 Bradyrhizobium sp. MI1.11 | reverse complement strand
GTCCGGTTGAAGCTGCCGAAGGAGCTTCGTCGATCGCTCGCCTGTACCAACATCGCCGAGAACATGATGGGCACCATTCGCCGCGTCACGCGCAACGTCAAACGCTGGCGGAATGCCGGTATGGCCTTGCGATGATGGGGTGGACGGCCCCCTACGGCATCAGCTGTGCCAGAATGAGGTTGTCACACACCCATTCACAGGAGCCGTCCGTGAGCCAGATTATCCGCATTGGGATGGATACGTCGAAGTATATTTTTCAGCTGCATGGTGTTGATGCGTCGGAGCAGGTCGTGCTGCGCAAACGGCTCAGCCGCAAGGCGATGCTGGAGTTTTTTGCCAAGCTGCAGCCGACGGTGGTGGTGATCGAGGCTTGCGGGGCCGCTCACCACTTGGCGCGCGAGCTTGGCAAGCTGGGACACACGGTCAGGCTGATTGCGCCGCAACTGGTGAAGCCCTACGTGCCACGCAACAAGAATGACGGGCGTGATGCGGAAGCGCTGTGCGAGGCGGCGAGCCGACCGCGGATGCGGTATGTGCCGGTGAAAACGGCCGAGCAGCAAGCCGCGCTGATGCTGCTGGGCGTCCGCGAACAACTGGTCGCGCGTCGCACGCAACTCTCCAACACGATCCGTGGGCATGCGGCCGAGTTCGGTCTGATCGCGGCCAAGGGACTGGACAAGCTCGCGGCGTTCCTGGCGGCGATCAGCCATGACGAAAGCGTGCCGGCGCTGGCCCGCGAGCTGTTTGTGATGCTGGCTCGCCAATATGAACAGGTGCAGGTCGAGCTGAAGGCGACCGAGGCGAAACTGCTGGCCTGGCACCGGGCCAATGCCACGAGCCGGCGGTTGGCGCAGATCCCGGGGATCGGTCCGGTTACGGCGGCGGCGCTGGTGATGAAGGCGCCAGATCCGCACGCCTTCCGCTCAGGAAGGCTGTTTGCGGCTTGGCTCGGCCTGACGCCCAAGGACCATTCCACTGCGGGAAAGCTCCGGCTCGGCAAGATAACCCGTGCGGGCGATGAGAGACTACGTCAGCTGCTGGTGGTCGGGGCGACCTCGGTCGTCAAGGTGGCCAAAGCGAAAGACCGCGGGCCTCACTGGCTGATCGAGCTTTTGAAGCGCAAGACACCGAAGCTCGCCGCAGTGGCGCTGGCCAACAAGATGGCCCGCATCGCCTGGAAGCTGATGACCACGGGGGAGAGCTACGACGGTGCGCGGCTCGATGCCACAACGGCAACCGTCGCATAGCTGAGAGATTCGGCCGGCCGGCGACCTGGTCCACCGGCCGAACCGGAGCTGCAAGAGCAGAAGAGATGGTGCGATCGATCGACCCGAGACGCGAGTAAATCCGTGCGACCCATTGGCTGTTCAAGGCCGCTGCGGTGATTGGAACTCGTGTTGCGGAAGCCATCTTGGCCAGTGGCTACCAAGCTGCACCCAACAGGCCGCACATATGGATGCAAGCGATCCGATCAAACCTCACAAAGCTCTTGTGCCACGGGGGCC
>NZ_JBVVPM010000167.1:0-1522 GCF_055811255.1 Bradyrhizobium sp. MI1.11 | reverse complement strand
GCGAAGAAGTCTTTTGCCGCCACCCGGCGCCGCCGCTTTGCGCTACGCAGATGCACCTCACCACCGAGCGCGACCAGCGTCAGCGGCATCTCGGCGCTGGGATCGGCATGCGCGAGCGAGCCGCAGATGGTGCCGCGGCTGCGTGTCTGCATATGCCCGACCCAGGGCAGCGCCAGCGACACCAGCGGCAGCGCGTCGGCGAGATCGGGCCAGGCGAGCAGATCGGCCTGCCGCACGCCGGCGCCGATGACGACGGCATCGCCCTTCCGCTCGATCTTCCGCAGCTCCTCGAGGCGCATGATGTCGATCAAGAGCTTCGGTTTGGCGAGGCGCATGTTGAGCATCGCCATCAGCGACTGCCCGCCGGCAAGCACGCGGGCGTCGCCGCCTTCCTGCGCGAGTCCTTCGAGGACGTCGCCGACAGTCTCGGCACGGAGATAGTCGAAAGCGGGCGGCTTCATCGGCGCCCCCCGAACAGGCTCGCAAGTTTTGCCAGCAGCGCGAACAGCGAGAAACCACCGCCGGTCGTACCGCCGCCGCCGGCCTTGCGCGCCAGCGCAGTGAAGAACTGCCCGATGATCACGCGCGTGGCGCCATCGAGCAGACGGCCGCCGATGCTGGCGACCTTGCCGCCGATCGCGGCGTCGTAGCTGTAGGTCAGCTTCGTTCCGCCGCTGCCGTCGGGCGCGAGCGTGATCCGTCCCTCGGCGTTGCCGAAGCCGAGCGCTCCGGTGGCGCCGCCGCGCAAGGTGACCGCGCGCGGCGGATCGAGATCGAACAATTCCACATCGGCACGATAGCGCCCGCTGACGGGGCCGATGCCGAGAGTGACGTCGGCGCGGAAATGCGTGTCGGTGATCTTGTCGACGCGCTGGCAGCCGGGGATGACGGATTGCAAGGTGTTCGGATCGAGCAGCATCGCCCAGACCTGCTCTGGCGCGCCCTTCACCGAGGCTTGCCCCTCGCCGCGCAGCCGCCGGTCGCCTTCGCGCACGGGCGCCGCGGTCGCTCCGCCGGCGGGCGGCGGCGGTTCGGCACCGCGCACCATCTCTGCGAGCCGCGCCGGCACCAGCGGCAGCGTGATGTCGGCAACACCGAGCGCGTCCGCCACCGCATTGGCGATGCACACCGGCGTCGACATGCAATTGCCCTCGCCAACGCCTTTTGCGCCGAGCGGCGTGAACGGCGACGGCGTCTCCATGTGGATGATCTCAGGCTCCGGCACCTCGGTGGTGGTCGGCAGCAGATAATCGGCGAGCGTTCCCGTCAGAAAGCTGCCGTCATCGGCGTAGGCATATTCCTCGTACAACGCAGCGCCGAGCGCCTGGGCGAAGCCGCCGCGGATCTGGCCGTCGACCATACCGGGATGCAAAATGGTGCCGCAATCGTGCATGGTGACGTAGCGATCGATCCGCGTCTCCAGCGTGGTGCGGTCGATCTCGACGCCGCAGAAATCGAAGATGAAACCGTGGCAGAGCGAGGAGTTGATGCGGTCGTCCTCGTCCGGCGGAGTCAGTTCCGG
>NZ_JBVVPM010000166.1:0-1522 GCF_055811255.1 Bradyrhizobium sp. MI1.11 | reverse complement strand
CCGGAACTGACTCCGCCGGACGAGGACGACCGCATCAACTCCTCGCTCTGCCACGGTTTCATCTTCGATTTCTGCGGTGTCGAAATCGATCGCACCACGCTGGAGACGCGGATCGACCGTTACGTCACCATGCACGACTGCGGCACGATTTTACATCCCGGAATGGTCGATGGCCAGATCCGTGGCGGTTTTGCCCAGGCGCTCGGCGCCGCGCTTTACGAGGAATATGCCTACGCCGAGGACGGCAGCTTTCTGACGGGAACGCTCGCCGACTATCTGCTGCCGACCGCGACCGAGGTGCCGGAGCCTGAGATCATCCACATGGAGACGCCGTCGCCGTTCACGCCGCTTGGCGCAAAAGGCGTCGGTGAAGGCAATTGCATGTCGACTCCGGTTTGCATCGCCAACGCGGTCGCGGATGCGCTTGGCATTGCCGACATCACGCTGCCGCTGGTGCCGGCACGGCTCGCCGAGATGGTGCGTGGCGCCGAGCCGCCGCCTCCGGCAGGCGGCGCGACCGCGGCGCCTGTGCGCGAAGGCGACCGGCGGCTACGCGGCGAGGGGCAGGCCTCGGTGAAGGGCGCGCCCGAGCAGGTCTGGGCCATGCTGCTTGATCCGAACACGTTGCATTCCGTCATTCCCGGCTGCCAGCGCGTCGACAAGGTCACCGACACGCATTTCCGTGCCGACGTCACGCTCGGCATCGGCCCCGTCAGTGGGCGCTATCGCGCTGACGTCGATTTGTTCGATCTCGATCCGCCGCGCGCGGTGACCCTGCGCGGTGGGGCCACAGGTGCACTTGGCTTTGGCAACGCCGAGGGACGCATCACGCTTGCGCCCGATGGCAAGGGCGGGACAAAGCTGACCTACAGCTATGACGCCGCGATCGGCGGCAAGGTCGCCAGCATCGGCGGGCGCCTGCTCGATGGTGCGACACGCGTGATCATTGGCCAGTTCTTCACCGCGCTCGCCCGCAAGGCCGGTGGCGGCGGCGCATCGGGCGGCGGCTTCTCGCTGTTCGCGCTGCTGGCAAAGCTCGCGAGCCTGTTCGGGGGACGCCGATGAAGCCGCCCGCTTTCGACTATGTCCGCGCCGAGACAGTTGGCGACGTCCTCGATGGGCTCGCGCAGGAGGCCGGCAATGCGCGCGTGCTCGCCGGCGGCCAATCGCTGATGGCGATGCTGAACATGCGCCTTGCCAAGCCAAAACTCCTGATCGACATCATGCGTCTCAAGGAGCTTCGCAGGATCGAACGGCAGAAGGACGCCGTCGTGATTGGGGCCGGGGTGCGCCAGGCCGATCTGCTGGCCTGGCCGGATCTGGCCGAGGTGCTGCCGCTGGTGGCGATGGCGCTGCCCTGGGTCGGGCACATGCAAACCCGCAGCCGCGGCACCATCTGCGGCTCGCTCGCGCACGCCGATCCAAGTGCTGAGATGCCGCTCACCCTGGTCGCGCTCGGTGGTGAGGTGCATCTGCGTAGCGCAAAGCGGCGGCGCCGGGTGGCGGCAAAAGACTTCTTCGC
>NZ_JBVVPM010000165.1:0-1523 GCF_055811255.1 Bradyrhizobium sp. MI1.11 | reverse complement strand
GTCGTCCGTTAAGAAGCCGAATTGAGCGGGGCCGGACAGGCGGGCGTGCGCCAGAGCTGGATCAGGAACAGGCACAAGAGTTCTCTGAGCCAGGCGAGGATGCGGCGGAAGTTGTGGCCGACGGCTGAGAGGATGACGTTGGCCGCATCGCCGGCGCGGCCTTTGAGGTAGCAGCGGCCGAGGTGGCCATCGGTCTTCAGGTGTCCGATGATGGGTTCGATGGCGGAGCGGCGGCGCAGCTCGCGCTTGATGACACCGAAGACGCCGCGCTTCTGGCCAGAGATGAAGACACGGCGCGGGTTCTTTGTGTCATGGCCGCGGTATCCCTTGTCGACATAGGCCCGCTCGATCGCACAGCCGGTGAGTGTCTCGGTGCGGTCGATGACGTCCCGCAATGTGTGACCGTCGTACGGGTTATCGGGCAGCGACCTGGCGTGCAGCACGAACAGGCCACCGGGAGCACGGCGGTTGTTGGTGACGATAGAGGCTTTGACACCGAACTCGTAAGGCGCGGCTGCTTTGCCCTTGCCGATGCACTCCACCTCCGGGGCGTGGAAGGAATAGAGCTTCCAGCCGCGCTGGCGCTGCTGCTGCGAGCGGATCTGCGAGGCTCGGCCGAGCGGGAGGGCGAAGGCGTTCTCGAGCACGGTCTGACCTTCGATCTTGCGGCGGATATCGCGAATGATCCGGCCCAGCCGGCTGCGCAGAATGCGCAACTGCCGCTGATGCCGCTTGAATTGCTTGGCATGAGCGTAGCGCCCCGCCATCATTGCCGCGGTCCTGGCAATGCGAAGATAGGACTGCCGCAGCCTGACCCCGTGCTTCCTCGCCAGGCGGTTGAGCCCCTTGATCGCCGCGTGCAGCAGCTTGGCATCGGTCGGAAAGGTGATGGCCTTCGGTTGCACGGTGGTATCGACCGTGACCCGCTTGAGGTCCTGGCCGCGTAACGCGCCGGCCTCGTGCGCCACCCGCAGGCTCTCGGCCAGCAACAGCTCCAGCTTGTCGCCGAGCCGCTTGCGCCAATGGCTCAGGTCCGAGCGCTCGTGCGGGAACGCGTGCTGGAAGAACTCTTCGCCGGTGAAGTACTGGAAATACGGGTCGTGGACCCAACGCTCGCACACCCCCTCATCGGAGAGGCCGTAAATGTGCTTGAGCAGGAGCAGCCCAATCACGAAGCGGGTCGCGATGCCTGGCCGACCGTTCTCGCTATAGAGCGGAGCGATCTCGCCGTCGATCCAGTCCCAATCGACCTTGCCGGCGAGCTGAACCAGCTCGTGCTTCAAATTGATGATCTGGTCCAGCCTGGCCCGGAACAGATCGCCCGATCCCGTCGTCCTATGCTTCTTCGGTCGCATCGCCACCTCCGATGCGACCACCGAATCATGACTGGCGATTCGACGGAATCCTGAAAATGAAATTGCAAGGTTCCGATGCCCCAAGCATCAAAATCCTGCATTCCAAAAACAGTCCACAAAGTCAAATGCGATCCTAGCTCAATCGCTTAGCCGCTCTTCACGGACGAC
>NZ_JBVVPM010000164.1:0-1524 GCF_055811255.1 Bradyrhizobium sp. MI1.11 | reverse complement strand
GCGGCCGTAGAGATTTTGCGCGACATGGGCGATCGCAGCGGCCCGCTCGGCGCGATGCCGCCGCGGGACGCCTTTCGGCCGCGAGGTCGTGCCCGAGGTGTAGAGCATGATCGACCAGGCGTCGGCGCCGACACGCGGCTCGGCGTCCGGCGCGCGGTCCCCGAGCATGTCGGCGAAGCTCGCCACCTCACCTGTCCCCGGATCGACGGATATACGCAGCAGCCGGCCGGCAAGCGCCGAGCCTTGGACGGCTTCGGCGGAAATGTCCTGATAGAAAACCGCGCAGGCTTCGGCGTTCTCGATGCAGTAATCGAGCTCGTCAGCCTTGGCGCGCCAGTTGATCGGCGTGATCACGAGGCCTGCGAACTGGCAGGCCCAGTGCAGCGTCGCCGCCTCCCAGCGGTTCTGCAGCAGGGTGACGACGTGGTCGCCCGGCATGAGGCCAAGGCGATCGAAGGACGCCACCAGGGCAGAAATCTTGTCGTACCATTGCCGATAGGTCAGGCGCAGGTCGCCATCGACCAGCGCAATGGCGTGGGGATCGCGCGCCACGCTGGCTACGAAGCTGCAGGCGAGATCAAGCATCTGACGTCTCTTTTGTGGTTGAACGGAGCTCCGCAGCAGCTTCGAGCGCCGCCTGGATGATCGGGGTGTAGCCGGTGCAGCGGCACAGATGGCCGCTTAGGACATCGCGAATCGCCGCTTCGGTCGGCTTGGCGTTCTTGCTGAGGTAGTCGTCAAGCGACATCAAGATGCCGGCTGTGCAAAAGCCGCACTGGAGCGCGTGGTTGCGGCGGAACGCGCGCTGGAGCACGCCGAGCCGATCAGCCGACGGTGCAAGCCCTTCCACCGTTCTCAGATCGCAACCATCGACTTGCGCCGCGAGCGTGAGACAGGAGCGCGTGAGCATGCCGTCGACGACGATTGTGCAGGCTCCGCAGACGCCGTGCTCGCAGCCGACATGGGTGCCGGTCGCGCCCAACTGATGGCGCAGGAAATCCGAGAGCAGCATGCGCGGCTCGGCCTCGGCCTCGGCCGGCTTGCCGTTCAACGTGAAGCGGACAGGATGGCGGCTATCTGCCTTGAGGCGGATCATTGCAGTACCTCGCAGATCAAATCGCGGCCGATCATGCGGACGAGGTCACGGCGGTAACGCGCGGTCGCGTGGACGTCGTCACGCGCACCGAGCTCGTAGGCAAAGGCGTTGAGCGCGTCGTCGAGTGCAGTCCCATCGAGCCGCGGCCAGTCGCGCGCGGTCGGAACGTCAGCGACGCCGCCTACGGTGAGGCGCACGCCGCTCGGGGTCTTCATCGCCGCACAGGCGACGATGGCGAAATCGCCATGCCGGCGCGCGACCTCGCGGAAGGCGAAGCGGCGTTCGCGGACCACCGGAAGCGAGATGCCCTCGATCAGTTCGTCATCGGCTCGCGCGGTCAGCATCATGCCGGCGAAGAAGTCTTTTGCCGCCACCCGGCGCCGCCGCTTTGCGCTACGCAGATGCACCTCACCACCGAGCGCGACCAG
>NZ_JBVVPM010000163.1:0-1581 GCF_055811255.1 Bradyrhizobium sp. MI1.11 | reverse complement strand
CCAGTCAAGCACACAGCGCACGGTTTCTCATCTCCACGAGGACTCATCGTGAAGTTCTTGTGCCGATGGATCGTGCAGAGGAGAAGGCGGGACTCAAAGACGTCGGTGAACAGGCTCTGATGCGCGGGTTGGATACCGCATTTCCGTTTTTTCGTCTGGGGCTGTCCCTGGTCTAGCGTCGGGCGTCGATCGGATGATCGGCCACATAATGGATTTCAGGATTTCCCCTGCCGTGGTCCCGCCTTCACTTCTGCACGATTAATGTCTGCGACTGCCCCCTGATCTTGATTGCAACAAAGGGGGCTGTGGGCCGGTCGAGCGCACCTCACGACTCGAGCGGTCCACAGCCCCCAACGATGTCACGCCTGTCGAGGTGGCATGAGCTCGCGATTGATCGCCCAAATGAAGGCGGATAGCTCTCGGGCAATCGCCGTGACGATTACGGTTCGCCGCTTGCCCTTCCGCTCGAGTGAGCGGAAGCGTCCGCACAGCCTGGTTTGCGCTTTCCACGCAATCTCGCGCGCGACTCTCGGTGCGGCCTCCACCTTTGGCTGCTTGTCTCGGCTCACGCGCGGCGGATATCGATAGCTCCAGGCCGCCTCTACAAGAATACGTCGCGCCCGCCCATTACCGGCTTTGGTGATGCCGCCTCGCTTGACTTGGTCGCCAGTCGAGTTTTCTGTGGGCACCAGACCCAGATAGCCCATCAACTCGCGCGGATTTTGAAAGCGGGATAGATCACCGATCTCAGCCAGCACCCCCACAGCCGCAATGAGATCAATCCCACGCACCGCCTGCAGGGCCGACACAACCTCGGCGAGCGACCACTCGGGTACTACCTCGCGGATGGCATCTTCCAAACGCTCCAGCCGCTCACTTTCCTGGCGTATCCCCTCAAGTAACTCTTCGAATGCGATGCGCTGCTCGCGATGCTCGAGCTTCTGCGACATGAGCCATCTCATGTGGGCTGGTCCCCACGTTGTCTTGCCCGGATAGATGCGTCCCAGCCGCAGCATCAATGACGAGATCTGTTGACGCTTGCCCTGGAGGTCCTTCTTCACTGCTTGACGGGCGCGCGAGAGATCGCGCATAGCCTCATGGCGCTCGTCCGGCACCCACACCGCCGTGAGCTCGTCCGCGCGCAACAGCTTGGCGAGGCTTACCGCATCGCGCCGGTTCGTCTTCACTCGATCGCCGGCCTTCTTCGGAACGAGCGAGGGGGCCACCACCAGGCAGTCATGGCCGAGGCTCTTGAGCAGTCTGTAGAGACCGTATCCTGTTGGCCCTGCTTCGTAGCAAAACGTCAACTGACAGCATTTCGCTGCAAGCTTTGCCACCAGCTTTCGGATCGCTGCCTCCGTGGCAGGAAACTCCCCGAGATATCGTACCTCGCCGCCACGGCCGCCATCGGCAATGGCTATAGCATTGCGCGATTTTGACGTATCGATTCCGACAAAGACCTCGGTATGATGACCCACGACTCGCCCTCCTTGTTTGAGGCTCTACCCGGTCCATCCGGGCAACCCTCGTCGCAACATCGAGGGTGAGTCGCCTCATTTTGTGGGGGGACATACAGTCTAG
>NZ_JBVVPM010000162.1:0-1586 GCF_055811255.1 Bradyrhizobium sp. MI1.11 | reverse complement strand
TGAGCGACCCGAGACATAGGTGACAGTTCGTACCGGACACATGGGTTACACTTTCCGCTTTTGTTCTGCGGGAGGTGTAGATGCCGTGGAAAGCGAGTTCGGTAATGGAAGAGCGCCTTCGCTTTGTCGCCCGGCTGTTGGACGGGGAAGCCATGACGGATGTGTGCCGGGAGTTCGGCATCTCCCGCAAGACCGGCTACAAGATTTTCGATCGTTACAAGGAACACGGGCTCGAGGCGCTGAACGACCGCTCCCGACGGCCGGTTCGCTACGCCAACCAATTGCCGGCCCAGATCGAGACCCTGATTGTCCAGTTCAAGGCCGAGAAGCCGCATTGGGGTGCGCGCAAGATCCGCGAGTTGCTGGTGCGCCGGCTCGATGGCGATGTTCGCGTGCCGGCCAAAAGCACCATTCATGCGGTGCTCGATCGCCACGGCCTGGTCAAACGCGGCGGCGGACCGCGCCACCGTGCGCGCGGCACGCCGCTGTCGCAAGGGACGGCCCCCAATGATCTCTGGTGCGCCGACTTCAAGGGCGAGTTCAAGCTCGGCAATGGCCGCTACTGCTTTCCCTTGACGGTCAGCGATCACGCCTCGCGCTTCCTGTTGCTGAGCGAGGCGCTCGACTCGACGCGCGAAGACCCCGCCATAACCGCCTTCGAGCGCTTGTTCCACGAGCGCGGCCTGCCACTGGCCATTCGCTCCGACAACGGCGTGCCCTTTGCCAGCCCCAACGCCTTGTTCAATCTGTCGAAGCTTTCGGTCTGGTGGCTCCGGCTCGGCATTGCCATTGAGCGCATCAAGCCGGGCCGTCCGCAGCAGAACGGCCGGCACGAGCGCATGCACCTCACCCTCAAAAAGGAAGCGACCCGCCCGCCAGGCTTCAACAGCCTGCAGCAGCAGGAACGCTTCGATGCCTTCGTGCACGAATTCAACACCGAGCGGCCCCATGAGGCACTCGGCATGAAGTGCCCCGCCGAGCTCTACACCGCTTCAACGCGCGTCTATGACGGCCTGCCCGAACTGACTTACCCCTTCCACGACCGCGACATTGTCGTCACCGCTTGCGGGCGGCTCTGCCTGCATCGCAAGAAGATCAACATCTCAACCGTGCTGGCCGGTCAGAAGCTCGGCATCAAGGAGGTCGACGAGGGCATTTGGCTCGTCAGCTTCATGCACTACGATCTCGGTTACTTCGATCTGGAGCAGAAAACCTTGCAGCCGCTCGACAACCCGTTCGGCCCGCCCGTCACCGATGTCTCAGCTGCCACCGCAGCGCCCTGAGCGCGACGCGCTCTCGTGCATTCTTGGCATGGCAGGCCCTTTGCTTGGCTCCGCTGTCGCGGTCAACCCCCGAAGCCCACAGGGGCGCGGCACGCGCGGGGTTGATGGCGACAGCGCGAGCCAAGCAACAATGGCCAGGCCATAGATGCGTCTCGCCGGAACACAGCAGACCGCTGACCAGCGGCCTCAAACTGGATCGACCTTTGGAGTAAACGACTTTGAAACCCCTCGACAACCCGTTCGGCACGAGGTTGTCACCCATGTCTTAGGTACGACCTGTTACCTATGTCTCCGGTCTGGACA
>NZ_JBVVPM010000161.1:0-1606 GCF_055811255.1 Bradyrhizobium sp. MI1.11 | reverse complement strand
TTGCACGCTTCGTTGCGGACGTTCGTTATCGCCTCAAGCGGACCCCATTCAATTCTGACAGCCATTGCTAACCCTCGCTCTTGGGGGAACGCGCGCGGGCTACTGCGGGTCATGCGAGTTGAGGAGCGGTAAAGCCGGCAGATCGATCGGCTCGCCCGGAGGTCGATCAACCCGGTTCGCTTTCTTTCCGCTGACGAGGACACCAATATAGCCGGCACCCACCAGTAGGGCCCCTGCGATCATCAGCCAGTGCGGAAATGCCAAGGACATGGTCGCTGGCCTTAATACCGCGCAGGGGCGGCGGTAGGAGAAACCTATTCAACCATTTCGTGATTGAACAAGTCAAATAGTTAATATTTAATAGCTACATTAACAATTTAATTGTGAGATATTATGAGCGGGGTGCACTTATGCCCTCGATCGAGTCTATGCACTTCAGCAGCACAGGGCCTTCCGACCAGCACCCCTATGATCGCGCGCCGGGGGCGCCTCCTGCGTGGTGTCCTTCGGCAAGTGGGCCAATCGTCGCCGAGCCGGAGGCCGCGAATGACACCGCGGGCGAATGGCCTCTGCTGCCGTTCCCTGATGGTTGGTACGCCACCTGCTGAGTTATCACGCGGCGTCTGCCTCTATGGTGCTGGCAACCGGCAAAGCCGGCACCTGAAAGCGTCTGCGGGCCGGTGGGGTTGCCCATTTAGCACAGTGGCGAGGATTCACCCCAATCAGGGATGATATGTGAGATATACGACAGAGAGTGTCGGAAGAGGCGATACTCTTGAGGCGGGATGATGGGCCTAGTTGCGTCATTTTGCATGTCGGAAGATGTACTTCGCTTCTACCAGTTAGCTGAGGTGTGCAGGGAACGGGCGGCGCAAGCCCGTCAGTCCGTCGATGCGGAGCCGTGGCTAAAGCTTGCTGAGGACTGGCTCGAATTCGCACGAGCCGACCAGCAACGGCGCGACAACGGAGCGCTTACGAGCCGCGCTGCATCCGATGAACGGCGACCAGAAGATCTGGCCGCTCGAGCACTTCCACCAGCTTGTCCAAGATGATGCGCTCGTTATTGCGGGGCCTCGGTTCTAAGTATTCTTCCAAAATGCGCTGGGCGTCACTAACAGCTTGAAGAGCTAGCTGTTCATCCGTCATCTGTTAGCCTCCAGTGGCCATTCAGAACGGAAGAACTTACGTGTAAGATAGTTCCAGATCCCTTAATTGCCGGTTGATGATGCGGTGCTCACGATAGGGGAGGCCGGCGAGTTTTTCTTTGATCAGATCGGACCGGGGCAGGCCAGTCCACGATGACTAAGTTTCACCCATGTGTATGATTCCCTTGGGCGGGGCTTGATTCGACATGCTGGAAGCCATTCTCCTATTGCTGGGAATTGGGGCCGCAGCCCTTCCGCTGATCGCCTTCTGGGGACTGCAGCATCACGTATGACTGCGCCTCGGGGGCCTACCGCCTCGAGGGGCCGCCGGTTGACGCAGCGTGCTTGCTGCACGCGACTGTGATGACTGTTAGGAAATACCCTGCAAGCGAGGGCTTTGCTTAATTGGCCGAGCGGGAGTGAGGCTCGATATGGGGTATTTTTTTGTGCGGCCTCGGATG
>NZ_JBVVPM010000160.1:0-1617 GCF_055811255.1 Bradyrhizobium sp. MI1.11 | reverse complement strand
GCGATCAAGATGAGTCACGCAGGAACGGGCGCCATGGATGATCATCCGGCGCAGATATCGATTGCCGCGCTTGCTTATCCCCAGCAGCTTCGTTTTGCCTCCCGTAGAATATTCTCTCGGGACAAGACCTAGCCAAGCTGCCATATCGCGGGCCTTTTTGAACTGGCGGGCAGATCCAGCTGCTGCCAAAAGCGCCGTCGCGGCCAGCGGACCAATGCCCGGGATGGTCATCAATCGACGTGCGGTATCGCTTTGAGAGGCAATTGCCTCAATCTCGCGGTTGACCTCGGCAATCCGCAGCTCCAGCTGCCGCAGCTCGTCAAATGTAGATGCAAGAATGCGACGCATCGCCGAGGTTAGATCATTCGAGTGATCGGCCAAAACCCTCGGCAGATCAGCCTTGAACTTGCCGGCGCCCTGGTGAATAGCAATCCCATATTCCAGGCAAAAAGCGCGCATCTGATTGATGAGGCACGTCCGTTGCGACATCATCCGATCGCGAACACGATGCAGCGCTTGCAGGTCAATGTGCTCAGGCGACCTTAGCTCGACGAAGCGCATCGTTGGTCTCGTCACGGCTTCGGCGATCGCCGCGGCATCGATGATGTCATTTTTGTTGGACTTCACATATGGCTTCACGAATTGAGCTGGGATAATGCGAACGGTGTGCCCCATGGCGGCGATCTTGCGGGCCAACCATTGCGAGCCGGAGCAGGCCTCCATCCCCACCAAAGCCGGTCCTGCACGTTCGAAGAACTGCAAGAGCGTATCGCGCCGAGAGGTCGCCTTCTGGATCGGCATTCCGGCGGCGTCGAGCCCAACGACGTGGAAAAGGTTCTTGCCAATGTCGATCCCAAACACTGTTGCCGGCCTGGGCTTGTTCCGTGTCCTCATTGCTTCCTCCTTTCAAAAGCCAACTCAGTCTGACTGAGAGGACGGGGCGGGTCATCCCATTAATGGTAGAGCCCGCCACCAAGCGCGAAGCTGTCGCGCATCTGCAGGCCGAATTGGGACTGTCAGAACGGCGGGCCTGCATCATCGTCAGCGCCGACCGCAAGATGATCCGTTATCGGTCGAGCCGGCCGCCCGATGCCGAACTGCGGGTCCAACTGCGCGAACTGGCCAACGCCCGCCGGCGCTTCGGCTATCTGCGGTTATTCGTGCTGCTGCGTCAGCATGGCGAGCCGTCCGGGCTGAACCGTATCTACCGGCTTTATCGGGAGGAAGGCCTCAGCGTGCGTAAGCGCCGGGCTGGCCGCCGCGCGGTCGGCACCCGGGCGCCGATCCTGCTCGAGGCCCGGCCGAATGCCCGTTAGTCGCTGGATTTTGTCCATGACCAGTTTGCCAATGGGCGCCGGTTCCGGATCCTCAACATCGTCGATGACGTGACCCGGGAATGCCTGGCGGCGATCCCCGATACTTCGATCGCGGGACGGCGGGTGGCGCGCGAACTGACGGCGTTGATTGGTCGCCGCGGCAAGCCTGGCATGATCGTCTCGGACAACGGCACCGAGTTCACCTGCAACGCCATTCTGACTTGGTCAGAGGACAACCAGATTGCCTGGCACTTTATCGCGCCAGGCAAACCGATGCAGAACGGCTTCTGTGAAAGCTTCA
>NZ_JBVVPM010000159.1:0-1637 GCF_055811255.1 Bradyrhizobium sp. MI1.11 | reverse complement strand
AACGGGTGGGCGACTTCAAATCGGAATGGTGGGCGAGATCATCTCGGAATCCTGGGCGACATCGATCGGAATCCGCAGTCAGATAGCCCAGCGACGAATGCAGGCGATGGCTATTGTAGTCATCGGCCCACGCCGCAATCCTGGTTCGGGCGAGATCAAGGCCGAAGAACAGGGTTTCGTTGAGAAGCTCGTCTCGCATCCGGCCGTTGATGGGGAAGACGGCTCCGCTCTCTCGGCGACGGTGATATCGTGCCAGATGTGCTGGCGGCAGAAGGAGTCAATCAAGATGAACATCGCGACTATTGGGTTGGACATTTCAAAGTTCGCTTTTCACCTCCATGCGGTTGATGATGAAGGACGCGTGGTCTGTCGCCAACGCCTGCGGCGTGGTGAGATCATCGCCTTCTTCTCATCACTGTCATCCTGCCTGGTCGGCATCGAGGCTTGTGCTTCCGCGCACCACTGGGCACGCGAGATCCAGCGGCTTGGTCACGATGTGAGATTGATTTCCGCCGGCATATGTAAAGCCCTACGTCCGGCGAGGAGCTAAGAACGATGCCACTGATGCGGCCGCAATCTGCGAAGCAGTTGCTCGCCCTCACATGCGGTTCGTTCCGATCAAGAGCGTCGAGAACCAAGGCTTCTTGATGCTTCATCGAGCGAGAGGCCTGCTGGTTCGTCAGAGGACTATGACATCTTGCGCCATCCGAGCCCATTTTGCCGAGTTCGGAGTTATTGTTGGGCAAGGCCGACAAAGGTGGATGGTTTGGTGCAAATGTTGGACGATGATCAGTTATCGTTGCCGACTACGGCGCGCATGGCGCTGGCAGCGCTTGTGAACCAGATGAAGGAAGTCGACCGGCAGATTGAAGCCATCGAGCGAGAGTTGGCTCAGATCCAGAGAGCGCATCCAGTGGCGAGGTTGCTTGCTTCCATCATCCCGGGCGTCGGCCCCTTACGGCTACAGCCCTTGCTGCCACCGTTCCCGATCCAACCATGTTCCGTTCCGGGCGGGAGTTCGCAGCTTGGCTCGGCCTAACGCCAAGGCAGAACTCAACTGGTGGAAAAGATCGGCTCGGCCGCATAACGAAGCAGGGAGATTCCTATCTTAGGCACTTGCTGGTCATCGGAGCACGTAACGTCGTCCGGTTCCCAAAGGCTCGCTCACGGGTCGGAGGCGGATGGATCGAAGCTCTCCTCGAGCGACGTCGACCCATGGTGGTCGCAATCGCCGTTGCAAACAAGTTGGCTCGGATCGTCTGGGCGATGATGACGACTGGGGAGTATTATAGGCCGACATCCCCCGCGTGAAGCTGCGGATGCGGCTAACAAGGTGCGAGGGCAAATGACAGCGTGATGAAAACCGGCGGAGCTGGGGATCGAGAAAGCCCGAAGAGCTTTAAGCGCAACGAGCGCGACCCGTTGATGAGGCCTCGATCCGCGATCTCCATCAGGGCCAGCACCATGGTATCGGTCGCACCAAAAGGCCGTATACATGAACGCACCCGACCGACATCAAAATGTTGTCGAAACCTCTTGCACCCGCGGGCCGTCTATACATGAAGCTTTCACAGAAGCCGTTCTGCATCGGTTTGCCTGGCGCGATAAAGTGCCAGGCAATCTGGTTGTCCTCTGAC
>NZ_JBVVPM010000158.1:0-1697 GCF_055811255.1 Bradyrhizobium sp. MI1.11 | reverse complement strand
GTGCCTGTTCCTGATCCAGCTCTGGCGCACGCCCGCCTGTCCGGCCCCGCTCAATTCGGCTTCTTAACGGACGACTATCTAGAATTCGGCGCAACAAGGAAGTCACGTCAGAGGGCAAACCGACGCGATCGGCGCGCGGTCGCGTGCGCCATTCGCTCCTACAATCGACTTTTGGCGAAGAAACGAGCCTTAAGCCTTTAGGTCCGTGATCCGCATAATCGCCACCACGTTCCCATCATTGAACGCCTGCTCCTTTGTGTCCTTGTTGCAGGTCCAGACAAAATTCTTCTTGCCGGTAAAGGTCTTTTCGTCCTGCTCAAGCCGAAGCTCTCCTTCGGTGATATGGCAGACCATGGCATTCATCATCGGGGGCCCCATGGTCTTCGATCCCGGCTGCATGATGATGTCGCGCATTGAGACGGTCTTAAAACCCGGGATCAGCGATGGTGTCTCGCTATCATACTCACGCACCACCACACCTGGCCACGGAGTTGTGTCCTTGTAGCCCGTAGTTTGAGCGGCGGCGGGCTTTATCATGGCCGCCGAAGCCGCTGCCAACCCGAATGTCAATGCAGACCTTCGATCGATCTTGCTCATCGCTTTTCTCCCTGGGTTACTGCAACAAGCCGCCGCAAAAGCTGCGCGCGTGTGGAATGTGAAATCGTGGTGTGAAACCGAAAAGGGGGCGGTCTCTTAGGGTAGCGTACCTGCCGACAGCGCTAGTACTGCTCGTTCGTCCCGAACGGTGACTTCGGCACATCCCGCTTCAAGGGCAACCACATTCTACGAGAACGGACGCGCCCTAGAAATGGGTGTTTCGTCCAAGAGGCATAATGCCTCAGTTTGCTTAGGCCCGAAGTTCGGACCCGGCGTCAGCAACTTCACACTGCGACCAACTGAATACGCAAGTCAGTATCACTGACTGGTCCTGTGGCGGGTCGCAGTAAGTGTGCGGCCACGACCTATTGGCGTCGAGTGCGGAGGCGATGATGCTGCTCCCGCAAGACCGCCCGGGGTTAGCCCATCAGCGAAGTGGCAGCACGCCTCAGTTTTATCGGACAAAGGGCAAGCGTCCGATGGCATCAGTGCAACCCGGAAATGAAATAGCTCCAAGCGGTGGCCGGTACTATACTGGTGCTACTGGAAGTGCTGTTTCAAGCGTTCGTGGAAAGATTGCTACGACCAGTCTGGGAGGAACATCTGATGACGACCATGTTTGTTAGACACACGGTTTCCGACTACAAGACCTGGCGGAAAGTTTATGACGATTTTGCTCCTGTTCAGAAGGCGAAGGGCGTAACAGCCGAGGCTGTCTACCGAGCAGTCGAAAATCCCAATGACATCACAGTAACTCACGAGTTTGCCACGATTGAAGCTGCGCAAGCCTTCGCGGAGAGTGCTGAATTGAAGAATGCCATGCAGAAAGCGGGAGTGGCGAAAGCTCCAACGATTTGGTTTACCAAAAAGGCGTGAAGTATCGATCCCGGCCAAGTGCCGGGATTTTTTGCTGTGGTGGTACCATGTCGCCTGTTGGCCCATTGAGACATGCCGAGGCGGTCTGACGATATCCGTTCACAGGGGTAGACCGGTAGAGAACGGCACGCGGCCAAAGTGACGCGATTGACCCTGGCTGTTCTCTAATTCCGGGCGTGAGGTCAAGCTCTCCTTGAACATCCTTGCCGGGTCCATGGTTCTCT
>NZ_JBVVPM010000157.1:0-1768 GCF_055811255.1 Bradyrhizobium sp. MI1.11 | reverse complement strand
AGGGGGCGCATTGCCTCATCCAGAATGTTACTGGACAACTTCTCGCCGATGATTGGGTCGGTGCCATCGAATCGGTTCGGTGGCTTCTATGGCGAGAAAGATCAGCATGGGCGCGCGGCGGGAGGTGCTGTCGACCGTAACGGAGCGTTACGAGTCGGCCAAACGGGCGGAGAAGGGGCGCATCCTCGATGCGCTGTGCGCGACGACGGGCTGGCATCGCAAGCATGCGGTGCGCGCGCTTCGGCGGAGCGCAACAATTGGAGCGGGGAAGATGGAGGCGCCCGGAGAGCGCAAGCGCAGATATGGCGCGACGATCAAGGACGCGATGACGGCGCTGTGGGAGGCGTCAGATCGGGTATGCGGTAAGCGGCTCAAGGTGATGATCCCGACCTTGCTGCCGGCGCTCGAGCAACATGGCCGATTGCAGCTTGGTGAGGCCGACCGTGCTCGTGTTCTGGCGATCAGCGCCGCAACCATCGACCGCTTGCTCGTCGATGTGAACATTGCGGCGAGCGGCGGCAGGCGGCGCCGTGCCGGATTCTATTCGGCAATCCGGCGCGAAGTCCCGATCCGCACGTTCAATGACTGGAACAGTCCGGTGCCCGGCTTCTGCGAGGTCGACATGGTCGCACATGGCGGCACGTCGGTGGCCGGCTCGTTCATCCAAACCCTGACGATGGTCGATGTCGCCACCGGCTGGACGGAGTGCCTGCCGTTGCTGACGCGGGAGGGTTCGCTCGTCGTCGAGGCGATCAACCGCGCCCAAAGCCTGTTCCCCTGGTTGTTGCGCGGTGTGGACTTCGACAACGACAGCGCCTTCATGAACGATGTTGTTGTGCCATGGTGCCGCGAACAAAAGCTCGAAGTCACACGCTCGCGCGCTTACAAGAAGAACGATCAAGCCTTCGTCGAGCAGAAGAATGGTGCCGTCGTCCGCCGCCTCATGGGCTATGGCCGATTCGACGGCGTCGAGACGGCCCGTGTGATGGGCCGTCTCTATGCGGCGGCTCGGCTCTACGTCAACTTCTTCCAGCCGTCGTTCAAGCTGAAGGAGAAGCGCCGCGAAGGGGCTAAAGTGATCAAACGGTATCATCTCCCATCGACGCCCTATGAGCGTGCACTGGCGCATCCCAAGGTGACCCCGGACGTGAAGAAACGGCTGCGCGATCAGTATCGTTCGCTAGATCCCGTCGTGCTGTTGGCTGAGATTCGCGCGACTCAGGACGAACTCGGCAATCGCGTTGATCGTCGTGCCGGACACGCGGGTGACCTGCAGCGCGCCTCCACGACCACCACGCCAACGAGCGCAGTCACTTTCGCCAAGACGCTCGGAAAGAGGGTGACGGCCTGCGAGCCGCGTGCCACGCACCGGCGAACTCGTCGGCCCTATAAAACCAGGATTCGTATGCCGTCCAAGCTCGACCCACATATTGCCGCGATCGAGGGCTGGCTGGCAGAGCAGCCGCAGCTGACGGCGCTCGCCATCGTCGGCCGGCTGAGCGAGATTCAGCCCGAGGAGTTCGGGGCAAGACAGCATTCGATTGTGCAGCGTCTGCTGAGGTCGCTTAGACGGAAGACGGCCGAGCAATTGGTCGCCGCTGCCCCGCTGGCCGGGGTTGTGGACGGCTCGGGCTATGTAGGGCCCGACCCGCCCACAGCCCCTCTCGTCGAGCAAGCCGGGAAAGCCACCTGGTGCGGCCGATCAGTCGAGGTCGCATCGACATTAGTAATGGCGCCATAGGGTAACATTTGCTCATGCGGCAATACG
>NZ_JBVVPM010000156.1:0-1813 GCF_055811255.1 Bradyrhizobium sp. MI1.11 | reverse complement strand
TGCCCGCCAGTTTCATGTAAGCAAGCCGTCGCCAGATCAGGTTCACAAGGGCTGTGAGTGCATTTAGCCGCTCGAGGCGGACTTCAGCGCGGGTGCAAAGCGTTCGGAGAATGTTGCGGCCTTGCCATCCCGGGCTGCAGAAAGGGCCGCCGAGATAATCGTTCAACACCCCACGAATGCGATCGGCAGTAAGGCCGCACCGAAAATAGTTTCCGCATATTACCCTCCTCGAGGTCAATGCCGTTCAGTTTTGGAGGGCGTTGTTTCAGCGTCATTCCGTGTGAGGCTCGAAACGGTTTCGTGCACGCGGTCGTGACGCAAGCTGGAGTTACGGCAGCAGGACCTGCGTTGTGCGCCGCGCAACAACATATGCTCCGAAAAGACCGATGGCGGAGAGACGGCCCCGGCTTCAGGGTTGGCTCTTGAGGTACGCCGGGGCCGCACCGCCAGCTTGGGCAAGCTAGCGAGACAGCGACGGCGCCGTGAGGACACGGGTTCCTCGCCGCGCAGGTCAGGCGAGGTTTAATTGGCACAATGTAATCCGCCGCGCTTTATTTTCGTTTCTACCCTGCGGCAAGCCACAATGCCTCTGACCCTGCGGATGATCGGCCTGGATGATTACACGGTTCACGAGGACCGGCAGCTAGTCGGGCGCATCCGCTACGCCAACGAACGCTCCCCGGGGTTCTGGTTGTGGACGTGCATCGTGACGCTTCCCGGTCCGCCGTTCGGGGAAGCTGGCTCGCTCGATGAAGCGAAGGGGCGATTCATGGTCGCATGGGAGAATTTCAAGGCGAAGCATACGGCGGAAGAGTTGGGGAAGGCCTTCGCTGAGATGAACCGCGCCAACCGACAAGACCATTATCTGCGCTCAGTGCGTTAGCGCGTCGCATTTGATTGCAACAAAATTCGCCGGTTCACACTGACGGCCATTTCCAAGCCGACGAGTTCGTCCCGACTGTGTACGCGCCCAGCAGTGAGATTGCCCCGGCTTCAAGGGGGACTTTTGGGTGGCCGGAGCCGCTCCGCCAGCTCCGCGGGGAGTCGGCAAGATTCTCAAGCTCCCTATTGAGGTGTTCGTTCCCTGCTGGTCCATCGTTGGAAATTCACGGGAGGCGCCGGTTCACGTTGGCTGCCTTCCTCATGTGGGCAACATGACGCCTGTCCCAGTATAAGCGGTCATGCATCCAACTCGCATTTTAAACTAAGTCCTAAGTTGGCGGGCTTTTCGTTTTTATCAGCTTCTGTCATGTTGCCACGGTCATTTTTCAGGAGAGACGCGCGTGGCAACAGGTATTGTGAAGTGGTTCAACGCGACCAAAGGCTATGGCTTCATTCAGCCCGACGACGGCGGGAAGGACGTCTTTGTCCACATATCAGCAGTGGAGAAGGCTGGCTTCAGTGGTTTGGCAGAAGGTGCAAAGGTGAGCTACGAGATCGTGAGCGATCGGGGCAAGCAGTCCGCAGGTAATCTGAGACTGTAGGCGTGGCTGGGACAGGGCCCGCCGGTTCGCGCCGGCGGGCCGGGCGCGTTGATCACGTGTATCGAAATTGAGTACACGCTTTGGTGCTGCGATCTTCGGCGCTTTCACCGCTCCAGTTCCTTGACGGCATCCTTTAGCAGTTCGAGAAGCCGGATTTCACATGCCCCCATGACGAACTGATCGGCATCGTCAGGCACGACAATCTGCCCCTGCACGTGTCCATCATGGGATTGGATGATGAAGTCGCGGGCCTTGCACGCTTCGTTGCGGACGTTCGTTATCGCCTCAAGCGGACCCCATTCAATTCTGACAGCCATTGCTAACCCTCG
>NZ_JBVVPM010000155.1:171-1897 GCF_055811255.1 Bradyrhizobium sp. MI1.11 | reverse complement strand
AATCCGAAGGATTTCTGGTTAGCCGGGGTACTGACCTGTGCCCCCTCGCCGGCCGTGCTGCTGCGAAAATGCTGCACAGCGATTCGCGAACGGAACGCGTGGTGCGGTCCGGCGGTCGGCGGTGGTGGAGGCGCATGATGGACTTCTATGCAGGGCTTGATGTGTCGCTCGAGGCGACCAACATTTGCGTGGTGGACGGCGACGGCAAGGTGGTCCGGGAGACGAAACTCGCGACCGATCCGGACGCGATCGAGCTGTTCCTGGCGGAATGGGGAATCCAGCTGAAGCGCGTCGGGCTGGAAGCGTTCTCGTACAGTGCCTGGCTGTTCACGGCGCTGTCCGACAAGGGCCTGCCCGTGATCTGCATCGAGACCCGGCACGCCAAGGCGGCGCTGAACGCGATGCTGAACAAGACCGACCGCAACGACGCCAGGGGCATTGCGCAGATGATGCGGACCGGCTGGTTCCGCGCGGTTCACGTCAAGTCGGAGAGCACACAGACGTTGCGGGCGCTGCTGGTCGGGCGCAAGGCTTTGCTCGGCAAGGTGCTGGACATGGAGAACATGATCCGCGGCCTGTTGCGCCCGTTCGGCCTCAAGGTTGGCGAGATCTCGGTCGGCCGTTTTGAGGCGCGGGTGCGCGATCTCCTGGCCGGGAAGAAGGAATTGGAAGCGATCGTCGTGCCGCTGCTGGACGCCCGCAACGCCATGCGGCTGCAGTTGGCAAAACTGCACCGCCTGGTGCTGGCGGCCGCACGCGGTGACGAGGTGGTGCGGCGGATGATGACGGTGCCGGGCGTCGGCGCGCTGGTGGCGCTGACATTCCGCGCCACCGTCGACGATCCGTCGCGATTCAAAAAGTCGACCAATGTCGGCGCCCATTTCGGACTGACGCCGCGGCGCTATCAATCCGGCCAGACCGACCGGATCGGCAGCATCTCCAAATGCGGCGACGAGCTGACGCGGGCGATGCTGTACGAGGCTGCGATCGCAATCCTGACGCGCATTCCGAAGACCTTCAAGCTGCGGCTCTGGGGCCTGCGGCTGGCCAGGAAGAAGGGTCTGAAGCGCGCGGCAACCGCGGTGGCGCGGGCGCTCGCCGTGCTGCTGCACAAGATCTGGATCGATGGCACCACCTTCCGGTTTGGCGCCGGCGGCAAGCGCGGCCGGGTCGCTGCGGCGGTGTAAGGGCCTCCGCGACCCGGCCGCTTCCACGCGCGCCTTTTCCTTCCGCCACGGCGGAGCGGCGTCTCCCGAGGAGACGGGGATCTGGGTGAGATCGCAACTTTTCTTGCCGGCGGCTTCATGACGAGGTTTGAAGCCATCAAGCACGGCGCTGGTTAGCCTGACCGCCCTTTCCTCAGATTCCGGCTTGTGGTGGCCATCGTGCCAACCACGGATGTTAGCGAGTTCTCCTCGACGAGCGAGTGGCTGCAAAAGGACGTGACGCGCACCTGGCAATGATGTCGACGCCAGCGATCGCGCAGATTTGCGCGCGATCGCGTTCGCGCGCGCAGACTGGAGATAACAATCGTATTGCAGCGAAGCTTTGCGCGTGAGAGAGTCGAGGCCTGAGGCATGCTCGCTGCACGCGCCGCCGACTTGTTCACAACGTACTGATTCACAACTGGAAGTTAGTGTCAGTATGTTAGACTGGAGATAACAATCGTATTGCAGCGAAGCTTTGCGCGTGAGAGAGTCGAGGCCTGAGGCATGCTCGCTGCACG
>NZ_JBVVPM010000155.1:0-71 GCF_055811255.1 Bradyrhizobium sp. MI1.11 | reverse complement strand
CGCCGCCGACTTGTTCACAACGTACTGATTCACAACTGGAAGTTAGTGTCAGTATGTTAGTAAAGTTAGAG
>NZ_JBVVPM010000154.1:0-1966 GCF_055811255.1 Bradyrhizobium sp. MI1.11 | reverse complement strand
CCCCCCCCCCCCCCCCCCCCCCCCCCCCCCCCCCCCCCCCCCCCCCCCCCCCCCCCCGCGCCCCCCCCCCCCCCCCCGGCGGCGCATCAGGCATTGAGGGAAGCCGCGCAACCGTTCCCGATTGCGCGGCTTACAGTGTCAGATTGCACGCTCCATCAAGCGCTTTGCCTTGCCTTCTAGTTCAAGGCGCGCGTCCTGATGAGCCTTGCCACGAGCAAATGCGGTAATGCCCTGCACGAAGTCGAAGATGCTCTCCGGCTTGCGGTTTTCCTCGCCCAGAACAGTTTCAATGATCTTCGAGGCCTCGGATTTGGAAAACCCGCCTTTCCGGAGGAAGGTCTCCCGGTCCTCGTCAGTGCGGGCAACGATCCGCTCCCGCGCCGCCTTAATGCCGGCGACGAATGGCGCGGGTGACGAGTTGGCAAAGCTCGTCAGCGCTGGCGCAGCTTCATGCGCAAAGCGTTGTGCGGCAAATTTGGAATGTCGGATGGTGATCTCCTCGAAATTCTCGACACCCCACAAGTTGCGATTCATGCAGACGGCGCGAAGATAGAAGCTCGCAATCCCAAGCGTCTTGCTCCCCACCTCGCTGTTCCAGCAATAGAACCCCCGGAAATACAAATCCGGTGATCCATCCGGCAGACGTCCCGCCTCGATCGGATTGGTGTCGTCGACCAGAAACAGGAACACGTCGCGGTCACTAGCGTAGAGCGTGGTCGTGTCCTTGGTCACGTCCACAAAGGGATTGTGGGTCATGGTCGCCCAGTCCATCACGCCCGGGACCTTCCAACGCGTGTCACCCGTGCCATTGCCGGCGATCTTCATGACGGCCGCGACCAACTCATGATCCCAGATACGGCCATAGTCCGGCCCGGTGACGGCACGAAGCTCAACGCGTCCGTTGTCGGTCTCCAAGGTTTTCACGAGCTCGGCGCGATGCGACAGCAAGCCGTGTTGCAGGTTAATGGCGGATAGGGCTGCGGGAAGCTGCCGCAGGTAGGATGTTGGCGCACCGACCAGCGTGCACAACTGACCAAAGCTCCAATGGGTCGGCGCCACCGGCTCGTCACGTCCCGACACAGTGAGGGCCAGCCGCTCGGCATTGTCCCGGCTCGCCTCCACTCGGATGGTCCGGCTTTCCACCTTCCGTGCCTGCGCGCGTTCGGCTCGTCCGCGCACTGCCTCATACAGGTCCGGCAGGTTCAAATACCGCTCGTCATCCGGTCGCGCAAACCACTCGGACGACACGCGGCCGATCCGCTGGCCGCGCGATACGTCCACGCGAAAACCGCCGGAAGCAGGCTGTTGGCCTTCTGACAAAGTCATCATGTTCATGGTCATTCTCCTATGGGCTGAGGTTGAAGCGCAGCGCTGCGCTGCAACCCTGCCCGTCGGCGAGACCTGGGGTAGCAAGGGCAAGGGCGGCCGGAGTGGAGGGGGATCACCCGCCTGACAAGGGCGCGCGGAAGCGCGCGTCTGCACGCGCCTGACGACATCGTCGTCATGAAGATTCTTTGCGCGGAAGACCGGGGATACCGCTCCGGCCGGCACGCGAAGCGTGCTTCACCCTTGCCAGCGCGAGGGCGGAGCCCTTAGCAATCTCCTCAAAGAAAAAATGCTTTTCTTCCTGCAAATGGGCGCAAGAAATGCAAAAAAGCCCCGCCTCCGAGGAGGCGGGGCTGAAGATCCCACGGGATCAGTCGCTGTTGCGGCGGGACCAGATCAGGGCGAAGCCCTCGTCGCTTTCGACCTTCACCAGCGAGGCGTAGATCGGGGCCGGGAAGGTCGGATCGTCGAGCTTGACCGAGAGGTATTCGCGATCGGTCTCGCGGGCGGTCTTCTTCCAGGCGGCACCGAGCTCGACGTTATGCGGTGCACCGCATAACGTCGATTATGCGTAGCGCGGGATTATGCGGAGTCGTGGACTGGTAGCCGCGATTTTCCCGAGCTTTTGCGACTGCGCCGC
>NZ_JBVVPM010000153.1:0-2046 GCF_055811255.1 Bradyrhizobium sp. MI1.11 | reverse complement strand
TGCGGAATCCGAGGCAAAGCGGCCACCGATTCCGACGGAAGGCGGCCAGCGATTCCGATCGAAAGCGGCCACCCAATCCGAACGAAGGCGGCCACCCTGTTGATAGGGTGAGACGGGGGGCGTTGTCGGCAATCTGAACGGGGCAAGGTCCCTCCTTTTGCGGTTCACGCAATGGGAGGTCCGATGCCCGCCGAGAGATTGCCGATGCGGAAGATTCGAGAAGTTCTACGCCTGAAGTATGCCTGTGGGGTGAGCGATCGGGTGATCTCCCGATCGGTCGGGATCGGTCGCACGGCGATCGCGGAGTATGTCCGCCGCGCCGCGGTGATCGGCATCACCTGGCCGATACCGGAGGAGCTCGACGACACAGCACTGGAGCGCAAGCTGTTTGCGCCAGCCGGCTACAACCCGCCGCGATCGAAGCCGCTTCCGGATTGGGGGCATGTCCATGCCGAGTTGCGCCGCCGCAGCGTAACGCTGGCGCTGCTGTGGGAGGAATACCGCGGCCATCATCCCGACGGCTACGGCTACAGCCGGTTCTGCGACCTCTACGTCGAATGGCGCCACGGCATCACGGCGACCATGCGGCAGACCCACGCGGCCGGCGAAAAGCTGTTCGTGGACTTCGCCGGCGATACCGTGCCGGTGTTCGACGGGCTTACCGGGGAGGTGCGCGCCGCCAAGATCTTCGTCGCGGTCATGGGAGCGTCGAACTACACATTCGTCCAAGCCCGGTTCAGCGAGGCGCTGCCCGACTGGATCGGCGCCCATGTGGATGCGCTCACCTTCCTGGGCGGAGTGCCGAAGGCGCTCGTCTGCGACAATCTGAAGGCCGGGGTGACGGTGGTGAGCCGCTACGAGCCAGGCGTCAACCGGACTTACCAGGATCTTGCCACCCATTACGGCACCACCATTATGCCGGCGCGGCCCCGCAAGCCGCGCGACAAAGCCAAGGTGGAGGCGGCGGTTCTTATCGTCCAGCGATGGATTTTGGCGCGGCTGCGCAACCGGCGCTTCTTCTCGCTCGCCGAGTTGAACGTTGCGATCCGCATCCTGGTCGACGAACTCAACGCCCGCCTGATGCGCAAGCTCGGTGCCAGCCGCCGCGAGTTCTTCGACACCATCGATCGTCCGGCCCTGATGCCGCTGCCGGCCGAACCCTATCAGTACGCCGAATGGCGTCGTGCCCGTGTAGCGCCGGATTACCATGTCGAGGTTCAGGGGCACTTCTACTCGGTGCCATCTCGCCTGATCCGCCAGGTCGTCGAGGTGCGGGCCACCGAGGCAACCATCGAGGTGTTCCATCGCGGCACCCGGATCGCCAGCCACGCACGCTCAGGCGTCAGGCGCCGCCACACCACGATCCCCGAGCACATGCCGAGCGCACATCGCCGATACGCCTTCTGGACGCCGGCACGTCTGCTGGCCGCCGCCGAGAAGATCGGTCCGTCCACGATCGCGCTGTGCCAGGCGATCATGCGGACAAAGCCCCATCCCGAGCAGGGCTTCCGATCCTGTCTCGGCATCCTGCGGTTGGAAAAGACCTATGGGACGCAACGTCTGGAAGCCGCGTGCCGCCGTGGGATCAGCATCGGCTCAGCGAGCTATCGGTCGATCGCCTCGATCCTCAAGACCGGCCTGGACAAAGCCTTCCTTCCCGACACCGCCCCCGAGGCCGATCCCATCCAGCACGGCAACATCCGTGGCCGCGGCTACTACCACTGACCACCAACAAGGAGACCTTATGCTCAGCAACCACACCCACGAACGTCTCGCTGCTCTCGGGCTCGCCGGCATGGCCAAGGCCTTCGACGATCAGCAACGCCAACCGGACGTTACCGCGCTGACCTTCGAGCAGCGCCTCGGCCTGATGATCGATCGCGAAGCAACCGAGCGAGAGAACAAAAGGCTCATCGTGCGCCTGAAGTTCGCCTCGCTACGGCAGGCCGCAATCGTCGAAGATGTCGATCTGCGCGCTCCGCGCGGCATCGACCGCGCCTTCTTTGCCAAGCTCGTCGATGGCGATTGGATCAGCCGCAAGCAAAA
>NZ_JBVVPM010000152.1:0-2146 GCF_055811255.1 Bradyrhizobium sp. MI1.11 | reverse complement strand
TGAACCGGGAAGCGCTGCTATGGGAGAAGATCAAAGACAGGGTTAACGCGGATCATGCGAACTGGCCGAGTGAAGGGGATAGTCAACCCGATGTGGCGCTGCCGGCTTCTCACTTCGAAAATGTCACCGAACCCCAGCTCGACGCCGTCTCGTCCTCGCTACGCCCTGGCAAGTTCGCGACTGCATTTTGCAGCGGGAGGTGTGCGTCTGTGAGTTGGTTCAAACAGCAAGGGGGACGGCGGAGTACATTTCCGCCGTGGAGGACTTCAGCAGCTTGGCAGCACGTGAGGGTGAGCTACGCAATCGTGAGCGATCACTGCAAACCGTCGGCAGGTTATCTGAGACTTCTAAGCGAGGCCGCCGGTCCACGCGGTGGAAAAGCACCGGGTCAAAATGGACGTAAAATATCGGGCCAGCCCCGGTGTCGAAGTTTTAGCGCTAAATTCGTCCGGATGGCGAAAAGGGCCGCTGGCTGCTGCGTCGACCTTCCACCCTGGGACATCACCGGACTCGGGCGTTCACCTCCGTCGGAAAGCGCGCGGTCACGTTGGCGGTCATTGTTCGAACCCGAGCAAGCGGCGATCAGTCCCAGCCAACCAAACAGACTTGCCCGTGGCATCGGAGCGCGGGCGTCGACAGTGGACGAAGCGCGATCTTGGCGGATTGGCTCCTGCCGATGTCATAGAGATTTGCAAATGGGGAACACCGGCCGCCGACCTACTTGACGTAGATCATTCGTTCCTTAGTGGCCCGCAGGCTGCGGATGTAATAGCCTTGTGCCTGAACGGCTGACTTGATTTCGTTGCTAACCTTGAGAACTCGTTTTCTGCTCTTGCGCCAGGTATGTGCAGAGTAAAGCGCAGGTACGGCAGAGCCTGTACTTAGAACGAGCAAGCCGCGCTTGTCATTGCGATAGATATCAAACATCGTTCGTCCCCGCTGACCATATTGAACTAAGAATGAAATATGTTTCGGTTGTCTCAATGGCCGAGCTTAGTATTTCGGTCGGCTGTGCGGGTTGTAAATCTGCAACGCCAGCGACTTTCCTTCAGTTCGTTCCGGATACGGAACGAACTGAAGCAAGCCCCGGCCGCCGTCAAATTGCTGCGTATGCAATTACTTCAGTCACGATGTGTTTCGGATGTTGTTGATTGGGGGCGGAATCGAGCGGGAAGCGGCAACCGCCGTCTTCACGGATTCGCCCCGTGTGGTTGCTCTTGCACGGCAGCGCCGACACGTCACCGTGGGCGGCGATGCATCTGGCCCGTAGGCGATGTAGCTACGTCTTTCGCGGACTGCCTGTTCAGTAAGAATAGCCGACTAGACCTGCTCGGGCTCTGCGCTTCGCGTTTTGACCCTGGCTGCGTGAAAACGTGAAATCTCGCGTAGCGCGGAGAATCTGCTTCTCAGATGGAGCGGCGTCGCAGTTCAGTATGCTCCTCACGCTCCCGGAACAGGCTTCTGAAGGAATGCTTTTCTCTGTAATTTGTGCGGCGCTGCATTTTTTACACAGCCAAGACCCATTGCGGACCTGACTGTCAAAGGCGACGCTAAATTCAAATTTCAAGTAAGTCTCGGCCCGTAGTCTAGATTGTAGTCCGAATGCTGATGCGTAATGAAAATGCTTTTTAACGCGTTTAGCCCAAGACCAGCTTGCACGATCTGTCGGGCAACGCCGTTGCCACAACAATAACGTAAAGGGCGCCCCCGGCTACAATGGCATTTGAAGGTGCAGCTCGCCCAACCTGCAAGGGCGGACCGCCGGTGGTGCCCAACAACACAATCGTGCGGGCAGATTGTCCCGCCGCGAGTCTCGGTGCCAGCGCCGGTGCGAGAAGTGCTCCTGCGGAAATCTTTAGCGTCTCTCGTCTGTTCAACGTCACGGATCGCCCTCCACCTAAGCGACAGAATGCTACTGCTGAATGGCAGGACCGTCTACTTCGCTGTTCCGGTTTGAGCTTGCTTGGGAATGCCGCTTGTGGGCCTCAGCGAAGAGGCAGCATCGCTCTAGAGGTCCGCTTATTGAGGCATGGAAGACAAGATTTGCTCAGGCTGAGTTCTTCGCATTTTGACCCGCATGTATGGTCCGGCCGCGCGTTGCAAGAGGTTTCGTCAACCTGGCAGATGCGGTCTTGCATCAATGTAT
>NZ_JBVVPM010000151.1:0-2161 GCF_055811255.1 Bradyrhizobium sp. MI1.11 | reverse complement strand
GAAACCGTCGGTACCGGACCATCGTGTGCGATTTGGAGCGTCGGCGGATCGTTGCCTTGCTGCCCGACCGGGGAAACGGCGACCGTTCCCGGCGTGGCTATCGAAGCACCCGGGCATCAACATTGTGTCGCGAGATCGCGGTGGTGGATATGGCGACAGTGGTCAGGCGGCTATTGCAACAGTGCTGAACTCTGGCGCCGTTTGAGAGGGCAAGGCTTTAAGGGAGCGCTGCGCGTGGTGGCGGAATGGCCACGCGACGGCGACGCGCCGAGAGTATCAGCCGTCAACAATTGCAGAAGGTCCCCGCCGCCAGGACGATAGCGCAGTTGATGACGACGAAGCGCGACCACCTAACCAAGGCCGAGACCATCACGGTTGCCGTCATCGAACAAAACGTTCCTATGCTGGCCGATGCCCACGCTGTCGTTGACCGCTTCCACGCGATGATCCGAAGAGGGCCGAGATCGAGCTCGAACCTTTGATAGATGAATCCAAGCGGAGCCTCATTGGCTCGTTCGCGAATGGCATCCCCAACGATAACGCTTCGTATCTGGATCGCGCCGGAGATAGTGCCGCTCCGCTAGCTAGGACCTGCAGCGTTCGCGTCCGTCAAACAAGGCGGCCCTCAACGGCTTTCAATTACCCACATCGGTAATTGAAAGCCTCAACGGAGGAATACGGAGCGGCCGATCCCCGCCCGAAAACATCTGCAAACCTGGTGGAGATCGCGTCTCCGGAGTGGCGGACATGAGCCGAGACGCAACTACGTTCTCGCTTCCGATGCAGTTGAGAAGCGCCGATGTTGCCGCAGCAGCTGAAGAAGGCCGGGACCGCTAATCCGCGATCGCGGCAATCGAATCGGCGATCGCGATGGTACGTTTGGCCATTTCTGCATGCAGCCGCTCTACCATTTGTCCATCGACCTGAATTGCGCCACGCGAGGCGTTCTCCGGCAATTCGAACGCCTGGATGATCCGCCTTGCTTGCGCGAGCTCCTGGACTGCCGGCGTGAAGATGGCATTGCAGGGATCAATCTGGCACGGGTGAATCAGCGCTTTCCCGTCGAACCCAAAATCACGTGCCTGGCGGCATTCCGCGGCAAACCCTTCGACATTGCAGAGATCGCTGTAGGGACCATCAAGCATCTCGACGCCGTGCGCACGTCCGGCTAGGATACAATGAGCTAGCAGCGGGATCATGGTCTCACGCCCCGACAGCATCCTAATTCGCGTCTCCCGCGAAATATCGTTCGGCCCAAACACAAAGCCCGCGAGTCTTATCTTCGGATCGCGCGCGGTGGCGGCAAGCTGCTCGGCATGCAACACCGCCCACGCTGTCTCGATGACCGCCCAAACCGAGAGTGAGCCTTCCCGACCGCTCGCGGCAAGGCGCTCCGCAACGCTGTTGAGCTCAGCCATACTAGAGATTTTGGGCACCAAAATGCCGTCGGACCCCGCGTGCGCGGCCATAGCCACATCTTCGCACCACCAGGCCGTATCCAGCGCGTTGATGCGAATCAGCACCTCGCGCCTGCCGAAGCCGCGGGCCTTGACCGCTTTGCCTACCTGTTCGCGCGCTTTCGCCTTGACGTCCGGCGCAACGGAGTCTTCAAGATCTAGCACTAGGGCGTCGGCCGCCACCTTGCGTCCCTTTTCGAGGGCTTGCGCATTGGATCCAGGCATGAACAAGACGCTTCGGCGCGGACGCGGCGTCTTTGATTGTGAAGGCGGATGTATCATGAGCGAGCCCGCTAATGGCCGTTCTCCTAGACCAATGCCATTTCGTGAGGCGTGGATCCGCTTAACGCGCGTCTTTCGACCGCCAATTTACGAGCCCCATATTAAACGAGGCGCGGATGCACGCACCTACCAGGACTAAGAGGTACTCACCAGCGTGCAACTCTTGCGTGGCCGTCAGCCGGCGCCCGCCGTCGTTGCCGCGGTCTGCGCCTTGGCGGTCTCGCTTCAGGGCCAAGTTGCAAGCGACGGAGGCCGAAGTAGGAAAACCTCTATTGTAAACGTCTTAGCTATCCCAGGCAGAGGTGAACATACGCTTTGACTATTGCTCGGCTTGAGAGCCTTTGCGCGGAAGCTGTTCGCGTCACTGACTTCTCATTTCGGTCGCCTCAGGCTATTTAGGCCTTGCAGGCTGGACCGGCACG
>NZ_JBVVPM010000150.1:0-2249 GCF_055811255.1 Bradyrhizobium sp. MI1.11 | reverse complement strand
ACCCGCAAAAGCGCGCACTTTTCGAACGCTTGGCAGATGAGCTCGCCATAGAGGCTCTCGAACTCGAGCAGGTGGTGCAGCTGCAAAGCCGGCGCTCCGGTCACAGCGACATGGATAAAGTCGTGCCCCTCCGCGTGCGTCCAGATCGTCGCTGACCCGACCCCGCCTTCCTTTTTAGGCCACTGCCTTAACTCCGGGCGGCCGCGTCGCGGATCGCGAGCGGGACCGACGCCCCACGTAACGCATGTGGCTCGATTTAATTGACGCGCTGCCGCGTTTTACAAAGAGTGTTGGATGGCCTGTTAACTCGGATGGCCAGGAGCGCAATTAATCCATCGCCGCATGGGGGCCCATGTCGCCGCGAAGGCTCGTGCCGAGTAGGGGGCGCAACACATGGCTGCACGTTTCGTTATAACCGTAGTGAGCAACAAGGTGTGTTCACCAGGTCGTATCCCGCCGGAGGCAGGGCGTAATGTTTTAGGAACGACCACGCAGTTTGATCTGCTTCTTTAGTTTGGAATAGCGAGCTTCGACCGATGCCTGACTGCGGCCGAGGTATGCTGCAATGTCGCTGAATGACGCTCCGCTCGCGCGCATCCGAAAAAGCATCTCGTCGTCCTCTGCGGACCAAATCGCCGAACTTTTAGGAGCCTCGGATCGGACCATTTCCACCCTGCTGCCGATTTTTGCGATCCTGCAAAAGACGCCGCGTCAGGCAAATTATGGCAGCCGGCATCTCGCCAAACCACCGCTTACAGGTTGGGCAGTCGTACAGGCGCACGCCGGATGGCAGTGTTAGCACCTGTGTCCAGCAGGAGGGGTCACCTGGCGTTGCGGCTACAGTCAAGGACGCGAAGATGGGGAGGGCGGGGGAGGACTCTCGGCTGACCGATCCATTGCGCAAAGGCGCGTCCGTTGGTGCGGCTTACTCGGCCTCGCTGCTTGCGGAAACGTTGTAACCGACCGTAGACGGCCTGGCGACTGCGACCCAAGCGCTCGCCGAGCTCGGTCGCAGTCGTGCCCTCATCGTGTAGCGCAAGCAGTTGGGCTTCTTCTTCGGGCGACCACGGGCGGACCTCTTGTCGATTGTTGGACATCGATTCAAGCCAGCAAAAGCGCTGCGGAGCGTCATCGTACGTCAGGATCGTAAACGATAAGTTCAGGAGGAGCCGTGAACGTCGTCTGACTCGCGCTTGCAAGCTAGGGGCGCGTGTAATGTCGACCCAAGATACGGCGGTCCAGGGTGCCCGTGTAACGATCGGTAAGTATTGGGCATGCAAAATAGCGCCTTTCTGCGCGTGATCAGTCCGACCAAGAAGATCGCCGTGACATCAGATAATGATGACGAGCTGGCTGTTCTGGGCCGAACGCACGAAGCGATTGGCAGCCCGCGTACCCGGCTTGGATATATTTTCCCAAGGTCTCATCGAGCGGATGAACGGCGGCTGGCGTGTCACAGATAAGGGGCGCTCGGTTCTCGAGATTATGGAGGCGCGGTCCGCACCCGCCCAAGCAACGGAGCGAACTCCCGTCCGCGCCGTCGAGGAGCCGACGCTGGCCACCTCTCTGTCACCCGTGCCTTCGATACCGCCAGTTCGGCGCAAGCGCGACCGAAAGCGGCGCCAGCGGGACACTGTACAGCGAATACAGGCGAAGGCGTCGTAACGAAGGTCGGTCGCGGTTGGATTCGAGTGAAGCGGCGCAAATGAAACGTAAGACAAGATTTTTCTAAGCTTTATTGATTCGCATAACCTTCATTATGGAACATCCGAAGATATTGGGTCGGTTTTCCAGCCGGGCAAGTCGCCGTGGACAGCGAACCAAGCAAATTACTGAATCGTCAAGTTGCGAGCGTCGCTGTCAAATCGACTAGAACGATCCGAGGTGTGCCCTTAGCAAGTCAACCTTTTCAATCAGTCCCGACGACCAGAGGCCTTGTCGGCTCGAGCGGTTGAAGCGGTTATACATCGTCGTCTAGGGGCCGTATTCCGGCGGACGGTCGCGCCACCGCGCTCCCGAACGCAGCATATGGATGACCCCGCTAATCACACGGCGGTCATCCCACCCGATGCGCGCCGCGCCGCCCACGTGGCAGTAGCGGCTCAAGCCGCTTCTACTAGGCGTCGCTGAGCCGCCATCAAGGACTCCCTCGATCAGGAAGTCTTGAACCGACCCGGGTTTGCCGGAGGCTCCAACTCCTGAGAGGATGGAGCCATGACAAGCAAGACCACGAACAAGTTTTCGCCTGA
>NZ_JBVVPM010000149.1:0-2372 GCF_055811255.1 Bradyrhizobium sp. MI1.11 | reverse complement strand
CGGACTCAAGCCCGAGAAATGCCGCGGGCGTCCGAGAGGCCATGATGAGAGCATCGATAAGGGAGATTTCGAGCAGCGCAACAGCGTTGCGCACCGCCTCGATCATGGTGAGGTGAGCGCCAGCGAGCGTGCCATCGGGGCCCGTCAGGCGGTTTTCGTGCAACGTGATCGGCCTTCCGTGCAGCATGAATTGCCGGTCGTCGGTGCCCGCCAATGGCATGGCGTCGCTGACCAGCATCAATCGATCGCGTCCCTTGCAACGGAAGGCAACACGCAAACTAGTGGGGTCAACGTGGATGCCGTCGCAGATGATGCCTGCAAACAGCCGGTCATCCCAAAGCGCGGCGCCCACCAGGCCCGGCTCCCGGGCGTTCAACTGCGACATGGCATTGAACAGATGGGTGACCCCCAAGACACCGCGATCGACCGCCTGCCCGATTTCGGCTGCGGTGGCGTCGCTGTGGCCGGCCGCGATACGCAATCCAGCGCCGATCAATTCATCGATCATGGACTCGGGCACACATTCTGGGGCCAAGGTCAGAACGGAGCGCCCAAGCACACCGAAACTCTTGATCGCAGCGAGATCGCGCCGATCGGGGACGCGTATCTCGGCTTCCGGATGAATGCCCTTGCGAGACCTGTTGAGAGCGGGTCCTTCCAGATGAAAGCCGAGAACGCCCGGAATCTCTAGACAAGCCTTGGCGACAGCAGCCAATCGCTCGATGACCTCGATACGATCGGTGATGAGAGTCGGCAAGCAGCTGGTGGTCCCCTTCTCGCGGTGCGCTTCAACGATGCGTCGAATGCCAGCTTCCGTTGGCTGGTCGTTGAGAAGGACGCCCCCGCCTCCGTTCACCTGGATGTCGATGAATCCAGGTGCAAGGATCGCGTCTGCGGGAAGCTGGATTGAGGCGGGCGTCTCAGCCTCGCCCAAGGTGACGCTCTCAATCCGCCCCTGCGAGATCCTGACCGACCCCGGGCCGCGCATGTCGGCACCATCGAAGATGTGCTGCGCGGCAATCGTGAGAGAGGGAGAACCGGCGAGGCCCATCACTATTCATCCACCAATGGCAGTCACGGACTCGTGAGGGGAGCCCCGTGCAGGACATGTACACCAACTAGCTCCGGCGGGACCCGAAGCGAAACCTTCGCGTTAACTTTGCATGGGAACAAAAGGTACCACGTATCTCGGCGTTGACGGCGGCGGAACCGGCTGCCGTGCCCGGATCGAGGACGAAAATGGAAAGGTGCTCGGTGCAGCGATCTCGGGGCCCGCCACCACGCGGATTGGCTCCGAGAAGGCTTGGCGCTCCATCATGCAGGCCACGGAAGCGGCTGCCGCAGAGGCCGGACTGATGCGCGAGGATTTCGCGCGGATGCACGCCGGAATTGGTCTCGCTGGTTTTGGCCGCCGGGGCGCGGAAGCAGAGTTCAAGAAGATCGCGCATCCCTTTGCGTCCGTCATCTTCATCAGCGACGGTTTGGCGGCCTGTCTCGGCGCCCATAGCGGCGCGGATGGCGCCATCGTGGTAGCCGGCACAGGCTCGGTGGGTGTCGGTCTGATCGACGGCCGCGAAATCCGTGTCGCGGGTTATGGCTTTCCCGTGTCGGACGAAGGCAGTGGAGCCGACATCGGCCTGCAGGTTGTTCGATTGGCGCTGCGGGCCGCGGATCGCCGCGGCGAGCTTACCCCATTGCTTTCGGAGGTGCTGGGCGCATTCGATCATGATCCTTATCAGGCGGTGGCTTGGTCGGAAGAAGCCAGGGCCACAGACTACGCTGCCTTCGCGCCGATCGTGATACGGCATGCCAACCAGGGCGATCCGGTCGGCCGTCGCATTGTCGAACGCGCGGCCGATGCCATTGGCGATCTGCTTGATCTTTTCCTGGCGAGAGGGATTGACCGGCTCTCGCTGGTAGGCGGGCTCGCGGATGCCATTACGCCGTGGCTGACGCCAGACCTGCGCGCGCGCCTGAGGTGTCCTGATGCCGACGCGGCGGCCGGCGCATTACTGGTGGCGCGAGGGCGGCTTGAGTTGGCCAGCAAAGACCTGCCCAAGAGAGAAGCTGACCAGGAGCAGGCTTCAAAGTTCCGCGTTTAATGGAGCATGGATCAACAATATGGCCACCGAACAAGTCGACCCCCGCTTTGCCGATCTCGATGCATGGCAGCTCGCGTCGGCGATGGAAGCGATGTGGGAGGGCCAGCTTGCGGCAGTCGCGGCGATCGGCCATGCCCTTCCCGCGATTACTGCGGCGACCGAGGCGGCCAAAGCGGCGCTGGGTGATCATGGACGCATTGTATATGTCGGCGCCGGCACCTCGGCCCGCGTGGCGGTCCAGGACGGCGCCGAGTTGATGCCGACCTTCGC
>NZ_JBVVPM010000148.1:0-2449 GCF_055811255.1 Bradyrhizobium sp. MI1.11 | reverse complement strand
GCCTGTTCCTGATCCAGCTCTGGCGCACGCCCGCCTGTCCGGCCCCGCTCAATTCGGCTTCTTAACGGACGACTAAATCTCAACGATCCGCTGCCCGTCGCTGGGGTCATGGTCCTTTCCGAGGTCGCAAGCGCCTCATGATGATGTCCGGATCGGGTGCCTCATCGTTTGCAACGGCGTGCGGACGAGCCGCCGCCAGCCGATTGACCGAGGTCACCGCGACCACCGTCCCAGCGGGACATCGCCGGCCCGGCGGACCGGGCCAGGAGCTTACAAAATAAGGTTAGGCCGGCGCGTGGCCCCAGTCGAACGACGTGCCATCGACCCAAATGCAGTGGAGGATCACCGCGATCCTTGCGGGCAATGGCGACCTTTGCCTTTTTCATACCGATCCGCTTCGCGAGCTTCACTCCCCAGGCCTTGAGGAAAGACCATTTTTTGGTCCGATAGAGAAGGACGGTCGCTGCCTCGAACAAGTAAGTTCGGAGAAGCCTGTCGCCCCATCTGGATATCTTGCCACTAGTGTCTGCTTCACCAGATTGGTTGCGCCGAGGTGTGAGGCCGAGATAGGCGCCGACTGCCGAGGCGGATCGGAAGCGGGACGGGTCATCGATCGTATGGCGGAACGTCAAGGCAGTCACCACGCCAACACCAGGGACCGGCATCGGGCGACGCGTCGTCTCGTCAGACTTCGCCAATCGGCGGACCTCGTCGTCGAATTTGCTCTGCTGCTGGCAGATATGCTCATGAATCGACAGGAGCGGCGCGATCACGTTGAGAAGTTGATGATCTTCGCCCAATAGCTCGCCGACCTGGTTACGGAACTGTTGGCCAATCGCACGAGGGAATAGTAACCCACATTCCTTGATTAGACTGCGGACCTGGTTCTTAATATCCCGGCGTATGGACACAAGGCGGCATCGCGCGACAAGGATCGCTGGAACCTTCTGGCTCTCCTCGCTCTTGATTTTGACTTCTCGATACCACCCAACCCGCACCAGTTCGGCAAGGCCCCGAGCATCATTCCGGTCGCTCTTGTTCATGCGGACCGACAGTGCTGCGTGTGCATGCCTAGCATCGATGCAAACGACGGGGAGTTCAACCTTACGAAGCTCGTGCCAAAGCCAGCTTGCCATCGCGCCCGTCTCAAAGCCGATGCGCTCCGCCAATGGCGCATGCTTACGAAGCAGCTTGGACAGATCGCCGGGATCAGACTTGGCCTTTCCTTCAAAAATCGTTTGATCAGTCTCGTTGACAACGCAAACCGAAGTCTCTCTTTGCGAGACATCCAGGCTGACGTATTGCCTCATGACAGCTCCTCCGAATGGCTTGATTGCGAGAGCTCGACGACAACGGAGCTTTCGTGCCTCGAACGCTGACCGCAATTACGTCATCGTCTGCAAATTTGGCTCTGACTCATATGTGGAACGGCCCGGGCTGCAAGATCTTTCTCTGGTTGAACAAGGGATGACGGTGCGGCATATCAATGGTCCTTCCTTTGTGGCGCCTCTCTACGCGACCACGTTAGGCACTTTTGATGCCGGTTCGAATCGAGCCGGGTCGTTCGCCGCGCCCACGGTGCCAGAGCTCCGTCATCGAAGCGCTCGGTGAAAATACGCCAATCGCACAAAACAGTAAGGCAGCGAAAGCGGCGCGCCACGACCACCAGGCGAACCTGCCGCCCCGCCAGCGGCAGATCGGTGAGGCGCCGCTGATATCGGCTATGAATCCTCGCTGAAGTGGTCCCGCAACCCGGACAGAGACTGGTCCTGCTCGTGGGACGTACGGTGATCACGGTTGTAGCGCCACTATGGCGTCGCCTCAAGGCGCAGGGATTTAGAGGCTCGGTGCGGGTCGTTGCCGAATGGGCGACACGCCGTCGGCGTGCCGAAACGCCCGATGCTCAGAGCCTGCAGCGCGTACCATCCGCGAGAACGATCGCCCGCCTGATGACCAATGGCCGCGATACGTTATCAAAGTCAGAAACCGTCACCATTGCGGCCATCGAGCAAGGCGTTCCACTTCTGGTGGAAGCTCGAGAGATCATAGCCGCTTTCCATGCGATCATCCGCAAGAAGGCCCGCGGAGAGCTTGAACCATGGTTGGAACGAGCGCGCGCAAGCCTCGTCATGTCTTTCGCCAATGGCGTCATCAAGGACAAGGCCGCTGTCAGCGCAGCGATCACGACGTCATGCTCCAACGGACAGACCGAAGGCCAGATCACCAAGCTCAAACTGGTCAACCGCCAAATGAACGGACGCGCCAAGCTCGGCTTGCTACAGGCTCGGCTAATCGGCGCCACATGACCAGTGCTGCACCAAATTTGCGTCAGAGCCAATATTGCAAGCCGAATGACAGTTCATGCCATAGCTAACTCGCCATCGCACCGGTCTCGAAGCCGATACGCTCGGCATGAGGCGCATGTTTGTTAAGCAGGTCAGTCAAGGCA
>NZ_JBVVPM010000147.1:0-2456 GCF_055811255.1 Bradyrhizobium sp. MI1.11 | reverse complement strand
TGTCATTCGGCCTGCAATATTGACCCCCTAAGCCGGGGGATCGGCGTCCAAAATTGACCCCCTATAGGTTGGTCTGTTGCGCTGCCTGCTTTGGAATGAAGCAGGTGGTCGAGGATGCTGATCGTGGAGACGATTGCGCGGATTCGGCGCGAGCACTTCATCAAGGGCAAGACGATCAAGGAGATTGCCCGTGACCTGAAGGTGTCGCGGAACACGGTCCGGAAGGTGCTGAGGTCAGGAGAGACCTCCTTCGAGTACGAGCGGCAAGTGCAGCCGCGGCCAAAGCTGGGACGATGGGCAGTAGAGCTCGACGGACTGCTGGCGGCGAACGCGGCCAAACCGGCTCGTGAACAGCTGACGTTAATCCGGATCTTCGAAGAGCTGCGCAGCCGTGGCTATGACGGCGGCTACGATGCGGTGCGGCGTTACGCCAGGCGGTGGAGCAAGGAACGCGGGCAATCGACCGCGGCTGCTTATGTCCCGCTAAGCTTTGCCCCAGGCGAAGCCTACCAGTTCGACTGGAGCCACGAGGTGGTCTTGCTGAGCGGCACCACGGTGATGGTGAAGGCCGCCCATGTCCGGCTCTGTCACAGCCGCATGCTGTTCGTGCGGGCCTATCCGCGGGAGACGCAGGAGATGGTGTTCGACGCCCACGACCGGGCGTTCGCCCTGTTCAAAGGCACCTGCACCCGCGGCATCTACGACAACATGAAGACCGCCGTAGAGACGATCTTCGTCGGTAAAGGGCGTCTCTACAATCGCCGCTTCCTGCAGATGTGCAGCCACTATCTGGTCGATCCGGTCGCCTGCACGCCAGCGTCGGGCTGGGAGAAGGGGCAGGTCGAGAACCAGGTCGGGCTGGTCAGGGAACGCTTCTTCACGCCGCGGCTGCGGTTCAAAAACCTCGACGAGTTAAACGCCTGGCTGCTCGACAAATGCATCGCCTACGCCAAGGTTCATCGCCATCCGGAGCTGGTCGATCAGACGATCTGGGAAGTGTTCGAAGCCGAACGCCCCAAACTCGTTCCCTATGCCGGCCGCTTCGACGGCTTCCATGCGGTGACGGCATCGGTCTCGAAGACCTGCCTGGTGCGCTTCGACAACAACAAGTACTCGGTCGCAGCCAGCGCAGTCGGACGACCGGTCGAGGTTCAAGCCTATGCCGATCGCATCGTGATCCGTCAGGATGGACGCATCGTTGCCGAGCACCCGCGATCCTTTGGCCGCGGCGATACCGTCTACGACCCCTGGCATTATGTGCCGGTGCTCGCCCGCAAACCCGGCGCCTTGCGCAACGGTGCTCCCTTCAAAGACTGGGTGCTGCCAGCCGCGATCGAGCGGATCCGGCGCAAGCTTGCCAGCACCGACGACGGCAATCGGCAGATGGTCGACATCCTCAACGCGGTGCTGACTGACGGTCTGCCCGCGGTGGAAGCGGCCTGTGCCGAAGCGCTCAGTCACAGCGTCCATTCGGCCGATGTCGTTCTCAATATCCTCGCCCGTCAACGTGAACCCGCCCCACCGGCCAACATCATGACGCCGGCCGCACTGACGCTCCGTCATGCACCGATCGCCGATTGTGCCCGCTACGACAACCTCCGGAGGACCATCTGATGGAACGAACCCAAATCTTCGACCTCATGGGCGAACTCAAGCTCTACGGCATGAAGGCTGCCTTCGACGAGATCATGGCAACTGCCGTCAAGCGCCAGCACGAACCTCAGCGCATTGTCGGCGACCTGCTCAACGCCGAGATCAACGAGAAGCAAGCCAGGTCGATCAAATACCAGCTCACCATTGCCAAGCTTCCGCTTGCCAAGGACATCGCCGACTTCCAGTTCGACGGCACGCCGATCAATCAGACACTCGTCAATGATCTTGCTGGCGGCGGCTTCATCGCCCAACAACGCAACGTCGTGCTGGTTGGCGGCACCGGCACAGGCAAAACCCACCTGGCCATTGCCATCGCCAGAAGCTGCATCCGATCCGGTGCCCGCGGCCGCTTCTTCAACGTAGTCGACCTCGTCAATCGCCTCGAGACCGAGACCCGCAACGGACGGCAAGGACGGCTCGCCGAGCATCTGACCCGGATGGACTTCATTGTGCTGGATGAACTCGGCTATTTGCCCTTCGCCCAGTCCGGTGGCCAGCTTCTCTTCCACCTCGTCAGCCGGCTCTATGAGCGCGCCTCCGTCATCGTGACCACCAATCTCGCCTTCGGCGAATGGCCGAGCGTGTTCGGCGACGCCAAAATGACCACCGCGCTGCTCGATCGGTTGACCCATCACTGTGACATCGTCGAGACCGGCAATGACAGCTGGCGCTTCAAAAGCCGCGACGACGATCACGCCACCCGCGCTCGTCTCGTCTCCGCTATCCCGGCCAGCTCCAACGAGCCGAGCGCTACCGTCAAACCGCGGCGCACGAAGGGGTCAAAATTGGACGCCGATGAGGGG
>NZ_JBVVPM010000146.1:0-2464 GCF_055811255.1 Bradyrhizobium sp. MI1.11 | reverse complement strand
CCTTAAAGCTAGACTTAAGGTCACACGCTTCGCGAATTACCAACCCTCACGCAAGACGGCCCCCATCGGAGGCGTACGCCTCAGCCGCTCGATCTCCAATTGCTCAGGCTTCATCTGCCCGTGGCCGGGGAAGGACTGCGCAGGGTCGGAGCCGAACTCCTTCACCCATTTGCGCAGCACGTTCTCGTGGACGCCCAGGTCGCGGCCCGCTTGCGCCACCGAAACCCCGCGTTCCCTGACGAGCTTGACCGCCTCGACCTTGAACTCTCGACTGAACTTCCGTCTCTGCATGACAACCTCCGGCTTGATAAAACACCCAATCTCGGTGTCCATCAAACCGGCTGCAGCTCAATCCTCACCGTCGCATTGTTGGTCGTAGTGGCCGCGGATACCTCAACACGCCACCTTGAACCCACCATAGCTGCTTGCCGATATCAGCACACATGCGCAGTCGATGACCGCGAAGGACAGCATTTCAAAGCACTGGCGCGGAGTCTCCTCGCGTATGGAACGCCTCGGCCCAACGTCCTTGACACGTCAACAACTTAGAGGCGCATTCTTGCGTTTGTTTGAGGCAGTCGCAGTTCCCCGATCCTTCTAAAAAACCCTGTTACCTGAAATGGACCCCGGTTTTGGGACCAGAGGCTAAGTTGGAAAAGGGCCGCTCCGTTTGATAGACGGAGGGCATGATGACGAAGAAGACGAGACGGAAAATCGACGCGGCACACTGAAGGCCAAGATTGCGCTGGAGGCGGTGCGGGAGCAGGCGACGGTGACCGAGCTGGCTCAATGCTATGAGGTGCACCCGAACCAGATCTATGCGTGGAAGAAACAACTTCTGGAACAGGCGGCGCGGGCCTTTGACGCGGGTGTTGGGCGGGAGAGCGAGGAAACGCGCGCGAACGCGAGATCGAAAAGCTGCACGCCAAGATTGGGCAATTGACGGTGGAGCGCGATTTTTTAGCACGGAGGTCCGGAAGATGAGCACACCGGACCGTCGAGGAATGCTCGATCGCGCCGACCAGGCGCTGTCGATCCGCCGGCAATGCATGTTGCTTGGCATCGCGCGCTCTGGGGTCTACCGGCCGCCACGGCCGGCTAACGACAACGACCTCGCCCTGATGCAGCGGCTCGACGAGCTGTTCACCGCCTGGCCATTCCTGGGCTCGCGGCGAATGATCGCGATGCTGAAGACTGAGGGGCTTCAGGTCAATCGCAAGCGTGTGCAGCGGTTGATGCGCAAGATGGGCATCGTGGCGCTGGGACCGAAGCCGAACACGACAAAGCCGGCGCCGGGCCACAAGATCTATCCCTATCTGCTGCGCAACATGACAATCGACCGGCCGAACCAGGCGTGGGCGGCCGACATCAGGTATCTGCCCATCGGGCGCGGCTTTCTCTATCTCGTCGCGATCATCGACTGGGCGAGCCGTGCGGTTCTGGCGTGGCGGCTTTGGAAGAGGCGCTGGCGAAGTACGGCACGCCGGAGATTTTCAACACCGACCAGGGTAGCCAGTTCACCAGCACGGCCTTCACCGGCGCGCTGGCGGGCGCAGGGATCAAGATCTCGATGGATGGCCGCGGCCGCTGGATGGACAACGTCTTCATCGAGCGGCTGTGGCGGTCGCTTAAGCATGAGGATATCTATCTCAAGGGCTATGCCGACGGCCGCGAGGCCAAAGCAGGGATCGCAAACTGGATCGCCTTCTACAACAATCGCCGCCTTCATCAGGCGCTCGGCTATCGCGCGCCGATGGCGGTCTGGCGCGAGCGGATGCGCACCGCGAAGGCTGTGGACATGGTGGACAACGCTGACGCGTTGACCACATGCCCACAGCGACAGCAGCAGACAGAGTCTCTGGCAGCGTGATAGAAAGTGATCAGGAGCGGTCAGTTTCAACTAACAAACCGGCTCACGTGGCCCCGTTCCGCGGGTCCATTTCAGGTTCGCGGTCGCAAATCTCAACTTGCATCGTAATGCAATGACCATTCGATCGGTGGAGTTGCTCTCACAGATGAACTACCGAGTACAAAGAGATAATCGAAGCAGTTATCATCGCTGTAGTAAATCTGTCGACGTGCCCTTGCAAGCTATGATACTGCACAAACACGCCTTGATGGTCCAAGACCAGTGCGATAGTCGCAAGGATCGCTGCGCCAACGAACAAATATTGATCTTTGTGCGCGTGGCGAAGAGCGTAGCGCAGTCTGCTATCGACCACCTTGCTCCGGATCGTGCGAATCGTAAGTCCATGCTCGAAGACTTCGATCCTTCGAGAAACGCGGGGTAGCAGGCCTACCCTTTACTCGGTGAGCCCCTAGTAGCTCGATAATCCGTTCAGCCCCCTCCTGCAAGAGTTCCAGTCGGCTGTAATAGAGGCGCCGTAGTCGTCCGTTAAGAAGCCGAATTGAGCGGGAGCGGACAGGCAAGCGTATGCGATAGCTGGATCAGGAAGAGGCACAA
>NZ_JBVVPM010000145.1:0-2620 GCF_055811255.1 Bradyrhizobium sp. MI1.11 | reverse complement strand
GTACGCCTCCGATGGGGGCCGTCTTGCGTGAGGGTTGGTAATTCGCGAAGCGTGTGACCTTAAGTCTAGCTTTAAGGTCATCAGGCGATGCGGGTCGAGGTTTTAGGCGGGCTGGAGCGGCGGCGGCGTTGGTCGCAGGACGACAAGGCACGGATTGTCGAGGAGACGCTGGCAGCGGGCGCGAAGGTAACTGAGGTTGCGCGGCGCAACGGAGTAGCGGCCAGCCTGGTGTTTACCTGGCGTCGACAAGCACGGACATCGGAACAAGTTGTACCATCTTTTACGCCGGTGCAGATCGCCGCCGTACCGGCCTCGACTGAAGAAACTGCGAAGCTTTTGCCTACGGTTGATGGCCGAGTTCGCTCGGCGGCAGCCGCACGTACTGGATTGATAGAGATCGATCTCGGCAACCGACGGTGCATCCGGGTGGATGCGCACGTCGATCCGGAGGCGCTGGCGCGGGTCCTCGATGTGCTTGGACGCCGATGATTGCTGTACCAGGGAATGTGCGAGTGTGGCTGGCGACAGGCTACACGGATATGCGCAGAGGCTTTCCGTCGCTGGCCCTCCAAGTGCAGGAGGTGCTGCACAAAGAACCGCTCAGCGGTCATTTGTTTGTCTTCCGCGGTCGCCGCAGCGATCTTGTGAAGGTGATCTGGCACGATGGTCAGGGAGCCTGCTTGTTCACAAAAAAACTCGAGAGAGGAAAGTTTATCTGGCCATCGGTTGCCGGTGAAGCGGTAACGATCTCGCTGGCGCAGTTGAGCTATCTGCTGTCCGGGATCGATTGGCGCAATCCGCAAGAAACCCAGCGGCCGACGCGGGTCGGATAATCGTTTTGGGTTTGAATCTGATGCTCGATCTGATTCAATGGCGTCATGACATCGAAGCCGGACGACCTTCCTTCGGATCTCACGAGAGCCTACCTTGCTCTGCTGGCCGAGCGCGAGGCGTTGCAGGCTGAACGCGATGTGGCAGTCGCGGATGCCGCCAACGCGCGGGCGGAGCTATCGGACAGCGAGGTGCTGATCGCTCATCTTGAGCTACGGATCGAGAAGCTCAAACGCGAACTGCACGGGCAGCGCTCCGAGCGCACGGCGCGTTTACTCGAGCAGTTGGAATTGGAGCTCGAAGAACTCGCCACCACGGCGACCGAGAATGAGCTTGCCGCGCAGGCCGCAGCAGCGAAGACGCAGAACGTTCGCCCCTTCATGCGCAAGCGGCCGGTTCGCCAGCCATGGCCGGACGACATCGAACACGAGCGCGTCGTCATTGAGGCTCCAACGAGCTGCGCCTGCTGCGGTGGATCTCGGCTGGCGAAGGTCGGAGAGGATGTGACCAAGACGCTGGAGGAGATCCCGCGTCGCTTCAAGGTGATCGAGACGATACGCGAGAAGTTCACCTGCCGCGATTGCGAGAAGATCAGCCAGCCGCCGGCACCGTTCCATGCCACGCCGCGCGGCTTCATCGGTCCGCAATTGCTGGCGACAATGCTGTTCGACAAGTTCGGCATGCATATCCCGCTCAATCGCCAGAGCGTGCGCTTCAAGGCTGAGCGGATCGACCTGCCGCTGTCGACGCTGGCCGACCAGGTCGGCCACGGAACCTTCGCCGTCATGCCGCTGTTCCAGCTGATCGAGCGTCATGTGCTCGCGGCCGAGCGCCTTCATGGCGACGACACCACTATCCGCATCCTGGCGAAGGGCAAGTGCACGACCGGCCGGATCTGGACCTATGTGCGGGATGACCGGCCGTTCGCCGGGCCTGCGCCGCCGGCGGCGGTCTATTATGCCTCGGGCAACCGACGGGGCGAACATCCTCAGAAGCATCTGGCCGCCTTCGCCGGCATTCTGCAGGCGGATTGCTATGGCGGCTTCGAGCCGTTGTTCGACCCAAAAAGGAAAGCAATGCCGATCACGCCGGCGTTTTGCCTGGCCCATGCGCGGCGGGGATTCTTCGAGCTGGCTGACATCGAGAAAGCCGCCGGAGAAGGCCGCAAGGGCAAACCGGTCTCCCCGATCGCGCTGGAGGCGGTCAGGCGTCTGGATGCGTTGTTCGAGATCGAGCGCGCCATCAACGGCCGTAGTGCCGACGAGCGGCGTGCCGTGCGCCAGGAGCGGAGCAAGCCGCTGCTCGACGACATGCATGACTGGCTGCTCCGCGAGCGAGAAAGCCTCTCGCGCTCCGCCGAGGTCCTGAAGCCCATGAACTACATGCTCAAGCGCTGGGACGACTTCGTCCGCTTCCTCGACGATGGCCGGATCTGCTTGACCAACAATTGCGCTGAGCGTGCATTGAGAGGCATTGCCTTGGGAAGGCGCAACTGGACCTTCGCTGGTAGCCAACGTGGCGCCGACCGTGCCGCGATCATGCTGACGATGATCACGACCTGCCGCCTCAACGACGTCGATCCAAAGGCCTGGCTCGCCGACGTCCTCGCCCGGATCGCCGATCTTCCCGCGTCGCGGCTGCGCGAACTGCTGCCCTGGGAATGGAAGCTCCTGCACCAAGCCGGCAAGTCCGCCGATCAGCAAGCCGCCTGACCTTCACGCAACGCCATCGTAGAACTCGCCGCGCTCGCGCGCATGTGTCAATCAGGCGGCCTTCGTCGTATGCGTAC
>NZ_JBVVPM010000144.1:0-2645 GCF_055811255.1 Bradyrhizobium sp. MI1.11 | reverse complement strand
GTGTGCGGGTTGAATCCGCTTCCGCGCAAGTCTGATAGCAATGCGGCGGATTTCCTGGATTGACCAACGGATCAGTGTAAGCGATGTTCTCAGGCCACGCGCCAGCGTTTTTGGGTAGCGAGATAGGCCCAGGGTAGCAATTCGTCGATCTGGCTGTTCGGGTGATCGTTGACGATGCGGGTGATGACGTCGGCGAGATAGGCGTGGGGTTCGACGCCGACGAGCTTGCAGGTTTCGATCAGTGAGGCGATGACGGCCCAGTGTTCGCCGCCGCCGTCCGAGCCAGCGAACAGGGCGTTCTTGCGGTTGAGCGCGATTGGGCGGATAGCGCGCTCAACGACGTTGGAATCGATCTCGATGCGGCCGTCGGCAATGAAGCGCGTCAGCCCGTCCCAACGCGACAGCGCATATCGGATAGCCTCCGCGAGTTTGGTCTTCTGGCTAATCAGACTGAGCTTGGCGCGCAGCCAGGGTTCGAACTCGTCGGCGATCGGCCGGCTCTTCTCTTGGCGGACGGCGCGACGCTCGTCGGCGGTGCGGCCGCGGATCTGGGCTTCGATGACGTAGAGCCCGGCGATACGTTCGAGCGCCTCGCTGGCGATCGGTGCGGGACCGGCCGCGGCGAGTTCGTAGAAGCGCCGGCGCACATGGGACCAGCAGAACGCCAGTTCTACGTCACCGCGCTCGGCCAGGACCCGATAGCCGGCATAGCCGTCGACCTGGAGGATGCCGGCAAAACCCGCGAGGTGGACGATCGGCCGTTCGGCCTTGCGATCGGGAGCGTAGACATAGGCGACGGCGGGCGGGTCCGTGCCGCCCCAGGGCCGGTCGTCGCGGGCATAGGCCCAGAGCTGGCCGGTCTTGGTGCGGCCGCGTCCGGGATCGAGCACCGGGGCGGTGGTCTCGTCGGCAAACAGTTTTGTCGACTGCTTCAGCCTCGCGAGCAGTCGCTCATGCACCGGCCGCAACAGGAAGGCTGCCCGCCCGACCCAATCGGCCAGGGTCGAGCGATCCAGCTCGAGGCCCTGGCGGGCGTAAATTTGAGCCTGCCGATACAGCGGCAGATGGTCGGCATATTTGGCGACGAGTACCTGCGCTACGGTGGCTTCGGTCGGTAGCCCGCCCTCGATCAGCCGCGCTGGCGCCGGTGCCTGCACCATGGTCTCGCAGGCCCGGCAGGCATACTTCGGCCGCCTTACGACCAGGACCCGGAACTGGGCCGGGACGATATCCAATCGTTCGCTCACATCCTCGCCGATCCGGTGCAGCGCCTGCTGACAGCAAGGGCAGGCGTGATCGTCGAGGTCGATCAGCATCTCGACCCGCGGCAGATGCGCCGGCAGCGCTCCTCTGTTCCTGCGGCGCCGTGCGGCTCGGCTCGATCGCTCGGCAGCATTGGCTGCATCGGTTGCGGCATCACTGCTCGCCTCGACCTGCTCGACCTCCTCCAGGCCGAGCAGCAACTGGTCCTCCGGCAGCGTCTCGGCCCGGCGGCCGAAGCGATGACGCTGCAACTCCTTGATGATCTGCTCGAGCCGCGCGGCGCGCGCCCGTTCGGCCAGCAGCATCGCCTTGAGCGTGCCGGGATCGTCCGGAAGCGTGTCGGCCGTCGTCGCCATGATGCGATTACACCATGCGTCGCGGCATCCCGCGAGCGCGACATGCATACTGATTCACTGTGCCGCAGTTCAACTCCCCTGGATCGGCGACGGTGTCTCGCGCGCGGCGTGGACGCGCTTCCAGTCCAGTCCTTCGAGCAAGGCTGACAGCTGCGCCGCGGTCAGGCGAATGACGCCGTCCTGCACGTTGGGCCAGCAGAACGAACCGGTCTCAAGCCGCTTGGCGAACAGGCACACACCCGTGCCGTCCCAATAGATCAGCTTCACCCGGTCGGCGCGCTTGGCGCGGAACACATACACGGCGCCGGAGAACGGATCGGCCTGGATGCTCTCACGCACCAGGGCCGCGAGCCCTTCGGCACCCTTGCGGAAGTCGACCGGCCTGGTTGCCACCATCACCCGCACCGCGCCCGTCGGACCGATCACGTGCAAGTCTTCAGCGCATGGACACCGCCGCAACCGTCGCGGCATCCGCGCCGCGGCCGACCCGGACGGCGACGCCGTTGATCTCGATCTCGATGATGCCGCTGTTCTCCGCCCCCTCGAGCGTCTTCCGAAGTCGTCGGCGCTGCCGCGGTGAGCGCTCCGGCGGCGTGGACGATGGGGTAACGACAGCGGGCACGAACGTCTGCGGCTCGGGAGCCACAGGGATCGCAAATGGCTGTCGCATTTGCCGGCGCCACGTAAACAGCTGTTGCGGCGACAATCCGTGCCGCCGCGCGACCTCCGATACCACGGCTCCCGGGGCCAGCGTCTCCTCGACAAACCGCGCCTTGTCGTCGGCCGAGAACTGACGGCGTCAGCCGCTCTCCGTGATGACCTCGACCCGACGAACCGCGGTCCTGGGCTCAAGCATATGGTCAAACTTAGACACAAGCCGATCTCCACTCAGAGATCGATCATTCCTCGCTCGACGCCTTCAATGGAAGGTGGGACCGAAACAGCACTTACGGATCAGTGGTGGGGTGGTTATGTTTTGGCTTTTGCCGGGGGGCGCCGTTTCGTTTTTTTGGGCGGTGGCGGATT
>NZ_JBVVPM010000143.1:0-2737 GCF_055811255.1 Bradyrhizobium sp. MI1.11 | reverse complement strand
TGCGGATTCCGATCGATGTCGCCCAGGATTCCGAGATGATCTCGCCCACCATTCCGATTTGAAGTCGCCCACCCGTTCCGAAATGATGTCGCCCACCATTCCGGGATGATGTCGCCCGGGTGACGAGGCCTCTTTTGGCTCCCATAGGGTCAACTCTTTCGGCTTTGCGAAGGGGACCCTGGATGCCGACGGAGAGGCTTGCGATGCGCCGTGTGCGCGATGTGATCAGAATGAAGGCGGCCGGGCTGCCGAGCCGCGAGATTGCGCGACGGGTGGGCGCGGCGCCCTCGACGGTGCGCCTGGCGCTCCGGCGGTTCGCGGCCGCGGGCTTGAGCTGGCCGTTGCCAGACGACGTCACCGACACGGTTCTGGAACTTCGCCTGTTCGCGAAGACCGGCAATGGCAACCGTCAGGGTCACCGCCGCATCGCCGAGCCCGACTGGGCGACCGTGCACCGCGAGCTCAAACGCAAGCACGTGACGCTGTCGATCCTGTGGGAGGAATATATCGCCACCGGGCCCGGCGGATACCGGTACTCGCGCTTCTGTGAGCTCTACCGCGCCTGGGAGGGCCGCCTGTCGGTGACGATGCGCCAGGCCCATGCGGCCGGCGACAAGTTGTTCGTCGACTATGCCGGCGATGGCGTGCCGGTGGTGGTCGACCGCCTGACCGGTGAGCGCAGAACGGCGCAGATCTTCGTCGCGGTGCTCGGCGCATCGAGCTTCACCTACGCGCAGGCGACGTGGACGCAGGGGCTCGCCGACCGGATCAGCGCCCATGTTGGCGCCTTCGCGGCGATCGGCGGCATACCGGCGCTGGTGGTGCCCGACAACACCAAGGTCGCGGTCATTAAGGCGAGCCTGTACGACCCGCAGATCAATCGTACCTACGCGGAGATGGCGGCGCATTACGGCACCGCCATCTTGCCGGCGCGGCCGCGCAAGCCGCGCGACAAGGCCAAGGTCGAGCAGGCCGTCCTCATCGTCGAGCGCTGGCTGCTCGGCCGCCTGCGCCATCGCACCTTCTACAGCCTGGCCGAGGTCAATGCGGCGATCGGCGAACTGCTCACGAGGCTGAATGAGGAACGGCCGATCCGGCGGCTCGGCGTGACACGCCGCCGGTTGCTCGAGGAGGTCGACCGGCCGGCGCTCAAGCCATTGCCGGCGTCCCCCTATGCCCTCGCCGAGTGGCGGATCCGCCGCGTCAGTCTCGATTACCACGTCGAGGTGGAGAAGCATTACTACAGCGTTCCGCATCGCTTCGCCCGCGCCGAGGTCGAGGTGCGGTTCACGGCCCGTACCGTCGAGATCTTCCACAAGGGCGAGCGGATCGCCGCGCATCAGCGCATGAGCGGCAATCACAAACACACCACCGTGCCCCAGCCATCGGCGCTACGCCGGCTGGACCATCGCGCGTATCCGCCAGGACGCCGCCGCGATCGGGCCGGCGACCAGCGCGTTGTGCGACCTCATTCTCGACGAGCGCTCGCACCCCGAGCAAGGCTTCCGCGCCTGCCTCGGCATCCTCAGGCTCGCCGCCTCCTATGGGCGCGAACGGCTGGACGCCGCGGCTGCGCGGGCAATCGACATCGGCGCGCGCACCTATGGCTCGGTCAAGTCGATCCTCGCCAACAATCTCGATCGGCGTTCTGCTCACCAGCGTTCCGCGGACGATGCGCCGATCCTGCATGCCAACATCCGCGGACCGCGCTACTACAATTAGGAGATCATCCCTTGCTCACCCATCCGACCCTCGACCGCCTCAACGCCCTCGGCCTCCACGGCATGGCCAAGGCCTTCGCCGACATCGAAGCCACCGGTGAGGCCGCAAGCCTCGGTCACACCGAATGGCTTGCGCTGCTGCTCGAACGTGAAGCCTCGCTGCGGCACGACAAACGGCTCGCCACTCGCCTGCGCTACGCCAAGCTGCGCCAGCAGGCGTGCGTCGAGGACATCGACTACCGCACCCCGCGCGGTCTCGACCGCCCGCTGTTCGCTAAGCTTGTCGAGGGCCGCTGGATCGACGACCACGTCAATCTCCTGATCTGCGGCCCGGCCGGCGTTGGCAAGAGTTGGCTCGCCTCGGCGCTCGGCCACAAGGCCTGTCGCGACAATCGCTCCGTGCTCTATCAGCGCGTCCCGCGACTGTTCGACGATCTGGCGCTCGCCCGCGGCGACGGCCGCCATCCACGCCTGTTGCGCGGCCTTGGCCGTGTCGATCTGCTGATCCTCGATGATTGGGGACTCGAGCCGCTCGACGCCGGTGCCCGTCACGACCTCCTGGAAATCCTCGAAGATCGCTACGCTCATCGCTCCAACATCGTCACCAGCCAGCTCCCCGTGGACCAGTGGCATCTGCTCATTGGAGATCCCACCTATGCCGACGCCGTGCTCGATCGCCTCGTCCACAATGCCCATCGGCTCGACCTCACCGGTGAGAGCCTGCGCCGAACCCGGCAATCCGCCCGAAAGACCTGAGCCCGTGGCGCTGTGGACATGCCGCTGCGCTTGGACAACGCAATCGCGTTGCCCACATGCCCACAGCAACCGCAGAAGAAGAAAAACAGGTTGAAGTCGCGATTCCAGATTGACCACGCGGCTTGACCGATGCCAGAGAACCAGCCGGCCAGAACGCCTCGCCGCTGGGCGAGATCAAATCGGAAAGGTGGGCGACATCGTCTCGGAATCCACGGGCGACTTCATATCGGTACGCCTGGGCGACTTCGTCGGAATCCGCA
>NZ_JBVVPM010000142.1:0-2780 GCF_055811255.1 Bradyrhizobium sp. MI1.11 | reverse complement strand
GCTACCGTCAAACCGCGGCGCACGAAGGGGTCAAAATTGGACGCCGATGAGGGGTCAAATTTACAGGCCGATTGACACAGAGGACGTCGTTCGCTTCCTGCATTCGTCGACGGTGGTCGCGGAATAGCTCCCGGTTTCGATCGACGTTGATAGGCCGGTCATAGGCGAGGCCAATACCGAAGAGGGCGCGGCCTCGGCCTTCTAGAGGGCGATCGGACGGCAGGCGGCCCGGGCCGGCAATGGCTGCGTCCGGCTGTTTTCCGCCGCGCGCCAGCGATATGAAGACACATGATGCAGTTGGCCGCGCGCTTTGCATCGCGAAGCAAAATAGCCGGCCTCCGCCATCCTTCGCTGCCGCTTCGGCCCTTTCGGGTTCTGGCCCGGTCCGCCCGCCGTCAGAGGATCGCCACGAAGGCCGCGATGGTCGCGGCCGATCCGGCAAAGGACCTCTTCCCATGACCGACCATGACGACATCGAACCGCCGCATGCCTCTTCTTCAACCGACCACGTCCTCACCGAATTACAGCTCTTCGGCTATCGTTCCTTCGACGACCAACCCGATCCAAGGCCGCTTCCGGAAGGCAAGATGATCGCCGGCGCCGTAGTCGATATCTTCGACGCCCTGGTTGCAACCCTGAACGACACGCGGCTCGAGCCGGACCTTGATGATCTGCTCTGGTCGACCGTCAACCTGTTCCATCGGGCCCTCGACCGCATCGAACGGCAGCTCGATGACAACGAACAAGCGCAGAATAAGAGCCAGCGCGAGCAGAACGGCTCGGAAGTGCGATCGGTCGAACTCGAGCGCCTGACGGCCGAAGGCATCTCACTGATCGAGCGTCGCAATTGCCTGGAACTGTTCCGGGATCAGGCCATCGAGCGATTTGAGGTCCACACCGGCTCGGCCTGGCGTCCTCGGTCGGGATCATTGGTCAATCACCGCACGCTCACCGCGGCAATGATCGACTCCCGTGACTTCATCGCAGCAAAACGCCGCGCCGAGACTGAGGTCATGTTGCCGCCGGGGCCGAAGATCGCACTCACTGGCGGGCTCGATTTCAACGATCATCACCTGATCTGGGATCGGCTCGACAAAGTTCATGCCAAGCATCCCGACATGGTCCTCCTCCATGGCGGCTCCCCGAAAGGCGCCGAACTGATCGCCTCGAAATGGGCGACCAATCGCAAGGTGCCACAGATCGCCTTCAAACCCGATTGGACGAAACACGCCAAGGCGGCGCCGTTCAAGCGCAACGATGCGTTGCTCGAGCTTCTGCCGATCGGCGTCATGCATTTCCCGGGCACGGGAATTCAGGACAATCTCGCCGATAAGGCGAAGCGGCTCGGCATTCCCGTCTGGAAGTTCGGCGGCGCATGAGCGCCGTCGCCTCGAAGACGCCAAGGTGGAGTTGCTCGCCGCAACTCCGCCTCGTTTCGTTTTTACATCCGAAACTGCGCCGTGGTGGTGGTGGAAGGCGCGATTGATAAATCCATGCACATGGAGCCACCACCATGCTCGCCATTGGGCTTGTTCTCAACACACTCGGTATCGGTTTGTTTTGCTGGGCCATCTTTGCGCTCGCGGTGTATGCGCTACCGTTTTTCGTCGCACTCAGTGTCGGGATGTTGGCATTTCGTCATGGCGCGGGCGTCTTCGGCGCACTGCTTATCGGAATTGCTTCTGGCACGCTGACGCTTGCCGTTGGTCAGGTCGCCGTCGCCGTTAGTCGGTCCTTGATCTTGCGCGTCGCGATCGCAACCGTATTCACGGTCCCCGCAGCGATCGCCGGCTATCAGGTGATTTTTGTCCTGTCGCAGATCGGGGTGCCTTCATTGGCTTGGCGCGAGGCCTTCGCATGCGGAGGTGCGGTTTGCATCGGCGGCACGGCATGGACACGCTTGGCCGTTTTTGCGGGGACCCTCCCATCGGAGTCGACCGGGGTGGTGGAGAATGCGCCTGAACCAGTTCTCACAGCCGCCGCGCACGAGCGGTGAGGCTTCGTCGCGATCATCGGCCGAGCCAGACGGCACAGGGCGTCACGTTGAACGAGGGATCATCGAGCTTGAGCGAGAGGTAACCGCGTTCCCTCCTCGGGGCGCTTAAGCAAGCCGTACCGGTCTCTGTCTGGCCCACATAGCTGCGGTGGAGCGGCGCGCTCCGTTCGATCATTCGTTCCGGGACGATATCGCCCTTTGCGGCAGATTGTTTCTCGTTCTGCGCCGAACCGTATCAACCTCTTGTGCAGCAGAACCGAGATTCGCCAGTCTTCTCCTCAAGATTGCGGTTCAGCACGCAGACCACGTGGCCTCGTTGATGGCTTGATCTGGCCGAAGACCGGCTGCGCCTCGATCGTCTGAGCCGCAACGCCGTTGCTGCGACTTTCTTCCCCTGGGCTTTGCCCATTCCTCGCGAGGCAAGAAAGTCGCCGCAACGACGTCCTCCGCTGCGCTCCGGCCCGCGAGCGGGTGCGTCGCCGATCGTCTTCGGCCTTTAGATCGCCATCGAGGCCGCGGTGGTCGCGGGCTCGAAACTCAACAGGAGAAGTGACATGGCTAACATCGGTTCTTTCAAGAAGGTCGGCAACGATTTCCAGGGCGAGATCGTCACCCTGAGCCTGCAAGCCAAGGGCGTCCGTATCATCGCCGAGACCAACCGCTCCAACGACAACGCTCCCAGCCACCGCATCTACGTGGGCCGGGCGGATTATGCGTAGCGCGGGATTATGCGGAGTCGTGGACTGGTAGCCGCGATTTTCCCGAGCTTTTGCGACTGCGCCGC
>NZ_JBVVPM010000141.1:0-2844 GCF_055811255.1 Bradyrhizobium sp. MI1.11 | reverse complement strand
GTATTCCTCCGGGGTGGGCCGCCTTGTTGAGTTGCAGGTATCCGACGAGGATCTAGCTTTAAGGCTAGCCTTAAGGTCGGTAGATGCGGGTAGAGGTCCTGGGCGGGGTTGAGCGTCGTCGTCGCTGGTCTCGCGACGATAAGATGCGGATCATCGAAGAGACGCTGGCGCCCGGCGCGGTTGTGACGGAGATCGCGCGGCGGCACGGCATTTCGACGAGTTTGGTGTTCACGTGGCGGCGGCGGGCGCGCCTGGCGAGTGTCGTTTCGGCGGGACCGAAGCTTGTCCCTGTTCAGCTCACCCCGGGTGCGACCGAAAGCGTTCCATCGATTGAAGCCCCAGCGGTGATTTCGCCCCGGAGGCGCCGGGGCCTGATCGAGATCGAACTCGGTGGCGGCAAGCGTGTCAGCGTTGACGAGAACGTCGATGCTGACGCGTTGGGGCGGGTCCTTGATGTTCTGAGCCGGCGATGATCCCGATACCGGGTGGCGTCAGAGTCTGGATCGCAACCGGCCACACCGACATGCGTCGCGGCATGCAGGGTCTGGCTTTGCAGGTTCAGGAGAGCCTGAAGCGGGATCCCCACGCCGGAGATCTCTATATCTTCCGAGGCCGGCGTGGCGATTTGGCAAAGATCCTCTGGCATGACGGGATCGGGCTGTCGCTCTATGCGAAACGCTTGGATCGCGGAAAGTTCATCTGGCCTTCGGCGTCAGGTGACGCGGTGTCGATCTCGGCGGCGCAGATGGCGTACATGCTCGAAGGGATCGATTGGCGCAATCCACAACTGACGTGGCGGCCGACAAGGGCGGGATGAGCGAAGAAAAATGTGGAAACCCGCGTATTTTGGGGTGCCGCAAATCACTAAAACTATGATTCACTTCGTCTCATGGATGCTGATCGCGCCGCTCTTGCCGAAGAAAACGCCGCGCTGAAAGCGGAGCTGGCGGTAGCGCGGGCAAAGGCGTCGGAGGACGCCGCGCTGATTGTGCAGCAGACCTTGCGGATAGCGAAGCTCGAGCGCCAGGTTTACGGCCAGAAATCGGAGCGCTCGGCGCGGTTGATCGACCAGCTGGCGCTTACCTTCGAAGAATTGGAAGCTAACGCGACGGAAGACGAATTGGCGGCGGAGCAGGCAGTCGCCAAAACGACTACGGTTGACGGATTTACGCGCAAGCGCGCTGAGCGCAACACGTTCCCAGACCACCTTCCGCGCGAGCGGGTGGTGATCGATCCGCCGACGGCGTGCGAATGCTGCGGCGGCAATCGCTTGCGCAAGCTCGGCGAAGATGTGACCCGAACGCTGGAATCGGTGCCGCGTCAGTGGAAGGTAATCGAGACGGTGCGCGAGAAGTTCTCTTGCCGCGACTGCGAGAAGATCAGCCAGGCACCGGCGCCATTCCATGTGATCCCGCGAGGGTGGGCGGGGCCGAGCCTGCTGGCCATGCTGCTCTATGAGAAGTTCGGCCAGCATCAGCCTCTGAACCGGCAAACCGAGCGTTACGCGTTGGAAGGCGTGCCGATCAGTCTGTCGACCGCAGCCGACGCCGTCGGAGCGTGCTGCACGGTATTGGAGCCGCTGTTGCGTCTGTTGGAAGCCCACGTCATGGCATCCGAACGCCTCCACGGCGACGACACCACCGTGCCCGCGCTGGCCTTGGGCAAGTGCGATGTCGCTCGATGCTGGGTCTATGTAAAGGACGACCGCCCCTTCGGCGGCTCAGATCCGCCGGCGGCAATGTTCTATTACTCGCGCGATCGAAGGGGCGAGCATCCGCAGGCGCATCTGGCCAACTATAGCGGTATCCTGCAGGCCGACGCCTTCGGCGGATACACCAAACTCTACGAGCCCCCGCGAAGTCCTGGGCCTATCAGGGAGGCGGCCTGTTGGGTGCATGCCCGGCGCCCGTTCTTCGCCATGGCGGATCTTGAGGAAAACGCGCGACGTAAGGCTGCTGGCAAGAAGGAGATCGCCCTCTCGCCGATTGCGATCGAGATCGTGCGTCGCATCGACGCCCTCTTCGCAATCGAGCGCACGATCAATGGCCAAGGCGCCGACCACCGAGAGGCTGTCCGCCAGGCGCAGAGCGCTCCGTTGGTTGCCGATCTGGAAGCCTATATGCGTGAGCAGTGCGCCAAGCTCTCCCGCGGTCACGATCTGGCCAAGGCCATGAACTACATGTTCAAGCGCTGGGGCTCCTTCACACGCTTCCTCGACGATGGCCGCGTCTGTCTCTCGAACAACGCCGCCGAAAGAGCGCTGCGCGGCATCGCATTGGGCAGAAAGTCTTGGTTATTCTGCGGGTCCGACCGCGGAGGGCGTCGTGCCGCCGCCATGTATAGCCTCATCGTCTCTGCGAAGATGAACGACGTCGATCCTCAGGTCTGGCTTGCCGATGTACTCGCTCGCATCGCCATCCACCCCGCCCACAGGCTCGATGAGCTGCTGCCCTGGAACTGGAAGATTGCGCAACAGCAAGGCCTCGCGGCGCAGGCGGCTTGATGGGGCCCGTCAACAAAGTCAGCCACGTGTTTACCCTCGGCCATGTCGCCGAGATGCTTGGAGAAGACGAGGAATGGCTGTTCGAGGTCGCCGAAGAAATGGACCCCGAGGATGGCCAGCTATGGGTCGTGGGCGTCGGTGAAGATGGGGTGATGGCGTTCACCGATGAGGGGATCGAGAACCTCAAAGAGCTGATCGCAATCCACAAAGAGGACCCTAGCATCATCGAAAAACGCCGCCAAGTGCTCGCTGCGACGATGAAGCCGAAAACCGAGGAGTCCGACGAGCTCTAACGGTTAACTGGAAAGATCAGCGCGCTGCGGCCTACCGCGTAGGGTTAC
>NZ_JBVVPM010000140.1:0-2960 GCF_055811255.1 Bradyrhizobium sp. MI1.11 | reverse complement strand
ACAGACCAACCTATAGGGGGTCAATTTTGGACGCCGATCCCCCGGCTTAGGGGGTCAATATTGCAGGCCGAATGACACATTGGCAATGCTTGGCAACGGTTAGCTCGCCGAAGCGACCTAAGACTTGCCTTTTTGTGGACATGCGTTCCTAGCCCCAATTAGTAGTTAGCGAGAGGACGCCCATCAGAGGCGTAGACGTGGGTGTTCACCATCCAGATAGGCGACGGCTGCTCCGTTCTGATTATAGTAGGTCAGCAACATTTGCGTCCCTTCTCAGTCACGGTAGTCGCGATCGGCTTGGGTCAAATTCAATCTCGATGATGTCCACTGCCTCGCCCCTTTGGTCTCTGCGCTTCCATGCAGTTCTTGCCTCATCCTCCGTATCATAGGTGCGGCTACTTGGATGAAACTCTCCGGCCAGCGGCCCAAGCGGGTCTGCTTCGAAAACTATGATCCACTGCTTTTTGAGGGGCATGCGTAGCTTATCTCTCCGCTTGAAAAAGCCTAAAGTCTAGGGCTCGTGCAGGAGCCGGGCAGATTCGGTGTGGTTGGGTAGAGGCTCACTCGATTTACGCTTTTCGCATTCACGCACTTTTAGGGGAAAAAAGTTGCACGCAGGAAGTGCAGCAACTGCCGCCACGCTCCGGTTAGCTAGGTATCAAAGCGTTCAATGTCTTGAATGCCGCCTCAAACCGATCTTTCGCGCCCTTGGGCAACGTCGACGAGAGCTTCCTAGAGTTCTCATTGAAGTATCGAGCCGGGCGATAATGACTGAACGTGCCGTCTTTCAGAGGATGCTCGACGAAATATCTCTCCAGCCGCTGCAAGATGCGCGGCTCCTTTGACTTTAACGCCTTCGCATCAATCTCACCGCTGAGCTGTGCGGAAAATTCGGCATTGACTAGGCCCACGTAAAACTCTGGGCCAAACATATCCTCGATATCGGCCTCTGACGTCTTAGTGAAATGGGCGAAGGTCAGGACATTGGCCTTCCTTAAGAGTTTTTCACGGTACAGCCCTTCAATCTTTTGCTGATCCGCCGATTGGCTATCGATCAGTGTAGCGATGACCATGCGCTTTTGAGCGCCCAGAAGCGCCACGAACGTTGGCACCTTAGCGGCCCCACCGACGGGGGTGATGGTCCAGCGTGGATCGAGACCGGTCCTCTTATCTTCCTGCAGAATGGCCGACATCGCTTGCAGAAAGAGCAAATCAGCTGCGCCCTCGACCACTAGCGAGTACGGTCCCACGAATAACGTTTGATGCAACTCGTATCCGAGAGCGCCTTGGAGCGGGAAAAGGCTATCAGCGCTCGCCGCAAAGACATCCTCCAGAACTCGCGTGCCCTCAGCGCCGCTATCCGAATCTAATTCTGCATCGATGCTCTTGTCTTGCACGATGCGCACCCGCTCGAAGTGCTCTGCATCAATCATAAAGGGGGAGTGGCTCGTGTAGATGAGTTGATGAGCCCCCTTCAATTCCGTCTCGAAGTATCGCAGCAGGTCGTACTGCGCTTTTGCGTGCAGTGTCAGGCCCGGTTCATCCAAAAGCAAAATCATCGGCTCGGCATTCTTCTTTACATCTGAATACCAGGCCAGAAACGAAAAGAACCAGACGAAACCGCGTGATCGACTGCCCAACTCGGTCGTTACCTGATGCCGGTTGTCGAAAACGCCGCCCCAGATATTCGTGCCGGTTTGCATACCGACAGGGTCGCCGGTCCTAGCGGGTCTAACGTCAAACGTCATTCGCAAGTGTTTATTTTGCGACCAGTATTTCAGCACCTGTCGGGTTAGATGATTGCTTGCACCTTCAAGTCTATTTTTCAACTCGATGGTGCTTGCAGGATTGATCAACTCCGGAAGCTTAAGACGCGCAAGTCTAATCAAGCCCAGCAGTGGGTGGTCGGACGGCTTCAGCTGGCTTGGGTTAGCAGCTTCGCGCGCGACAAGGGCTTCGATATTTTCGTGACCCGTCATTTGATAATATTCGTCGAAGTAGAGGTACTTCGGTCTGCGAGACAGGAGGATATGAGTGTAAATATAGCCGCTGATACCGCTTTTCTTCACCTCGGCAAGCACCGCTAAGAGCCTAGTGACCTCCGCCGTTTGCTCCTGTGCCTGCAAGATGGCGCTGAGCCCGTCTGCAGTACGCGGCGCGTCGGTGAGAGCTGCCCCAGCTTGCTCCGAAAGATCGGCCTTACTGATGAGATGCTCAAGGCCATTAGAGGTATCGGCACTGAGCGAGTAGGTCCGTTTGTTATCGTAGCTTTTTTCGAAGGTGATCTCCGGTTTCGTGACGCACGCCTCACCGAACATGTCAGCAATGGCTGCAATCTCGTCGGCATCCAGCGCATAGCAGGCCGTGATTGGTACGGCTGTTCCCCGTTTCCCGGATTCCACCGCGTGCCGATAATCCTCGACGTCCATCCGAGGGTAATCATTTGTGACGTCAAAATTTCCGTCGGCCGGTACGACGGGATTGAGCCTATATAGCGCCTTCAACAGAGCGCTCTTACCAGCTTCATTTTTGCCAACCAGACATGTGATCTCAGAAACAGGAATCCGGCCGGAATCGCGGACACTTTGGAAGTCACGGACGTGAAACCATTTCAGCTGCATGGCGCGAAAATCCCTCGAAAAACCTACTGAGACGCGAGTGGCTCAAAGGTGTCAATCAACGCGCGCATGTCAGGGCTGGGAACGCACAGCTTTTGTAAGGACGAGGGACAGGGACACAAACGAGGACACATCGGTCACATCGTATTGAATTACATCAATTTTTCCTGCTTGTTTCTTCCCCGCGCCGGGGAGGGCAGGGAGAAACTGGCTCCGCGCAGGGCTAAGAGACAGACACCATAAACTCACCAGGGAAATGTCGGGGGTGAGCGACCCGAGACATAGGTGACAGTTCGTACCGGACACATGGGTTACACTTTCCGCTTTTGTTCTGCGGGAGGT
>NZ_JBVVPM010000139.1:0-3067 GCF_055811255.1 Bradyrhizobium sp. MI1.11 | reverse complement strand
CATCCGGGCAACCCTCGTCGCAACATCGAGGGTGAGTCGCCTCATTTTGTGGGGGGACATACAGTCTAGCGGACTTCGTGGTCATCGCGTCCAGTTAGGGAACCAATATCGCAGTCGGTAAACTTCGATCTGCTCGGCAAGCCCTTCTCTAGGTCCTAGCCAGTACAAACTAGGGCGCCAAAGGATTGTGGCCATGTACTTCCTCACTGCCTGTCTGATCGTGGTCGTCTTGAGCGCCGCAGTGGCGTACCGTCGAGCTGGATCTCTACCACGAAACCTTCAGGGACGGCTGGACCGTCAGCAGCGGCGTGCGGCGATGTGGCCCGTCATGTGTGCAGGAATTTTTACACTGGGGCTGCTCGGACTTCATCATTTTCAAGGCTGGCAAGAATCCGGTCCCTTCGAAACGGACTATCTCCTCATGCTTATCCTGCTTATCACCTCTTTCTTTGGTGGTTGGTTTCTTGGCATCATTGGCTGGATTGATTGACCGACGACGAGCTGCCATGACTTTGGCATCTTCCTGTTGATGTCCGCTTCTGGCCCATCTCGGACATCCTGACCGGCGCCGATGATGTCCGTCCCCGGAGCTCAAGCGGAAGTAAGCAGCCAGGACACCGAAGGCCGCTCGTGACCACTCTAGACGTCAGATGCTCCAGGACCGCCTTCCCCTTGAGAGCGCAGCAGCGCCGCGGCGCGCCTGCGCTCAGCAGCGCGCGAGATCAAAATGCGAGGGGTACGCGGACATGTCAGTTCGCCGAGATTTGCATCCAGCCATACGCCATTCCTACGGCCTTACCAGCGCCGCCGTCATCGGAAACGCGCCACGCTGCCACGCCGAAACATAGCGTTAGCATCAAGTTGGTTAGCAATAGCAGGACTGAGAAGAAGTGGCTCACACGCGCACCCGAAACAGAACGTCCCTCCAGTACGGACACAGATGGAGGATTCGAAAACTGCAGCTGCGCTGACCTAACCGCCTTTTCCACAGGTTGTAGAATGCTGGATCAACAGGTTCGAACTGGGGAGCGCAGCCATCGAGCGTTTCGTGCGGAGCCGGGGACTTCGCGCCGCGCTGATCGTAGCTAAGCGGCACGCCAGGAGCTATTATCTTGTTCTTCTCGCTCGGGATCATTCGGTTTCAGGAGTCTGGCAGTGACAAAAATCTTACGAGGAATGCTCCTCGCGACCACGGTTCTCGCTGCTGCTAGTGCGGCGTACGCAGGGGGTGGCTGTGGCGAGGGCTGTCATAGGACAAGCGGTGGCGCATGTGTCGTTGACGGCTGGGGCACGGGAGCCAAGGTTCGGAACGAATGCCCGGCGACCTCTCGCCCCCGTCCACCCTGCGGCGGCGGGGATTTCATCTGGGACCGCACCAAACAGGCGTGCTTCCAAAATAACCGCAGCTGGTTCTGATCTCGCGCGCCATTTAGGCGCGCTGTACACAGCGCAATCTGATCTCACTGCGCGGCCTCAGCGTGGATACGAACGAGTTCAGTGGAACAGCTTGACCCTCATCTTGGCCAGTGCGCCGCTTCATGAGTCCGCTCTCGGCGGCGGCGCCGACGGGCTCGGTTCGCGTGCTTGGGATCAGGTGCGGACCTCCAGGCACGGAGCCGGATAGCGCTGGACTGCTATGATGGTTGTGCGGCCCTGCCGCCAGCTTACAGCTCAACTGCGGACTAGCCGTCTTGGCAGGGAATACCGAGGTTGTCACAAGCGAGAGCGAATGACTCTTTTGCTTTTGTATCCTCGAAGCAGAAGCGAGTGCCGACCTCTGCCTGATCGATCCACCAATCGACGTTACTGCCTTTCGCGATGCGGGAGGCTTCGCCGCGTAACAGGTCGAGTTGTCTTCCCGCAGCTCGAACGATCAGGCAATTGTTCTCTTTGGACACAATATCTTCTCCATGGCACAGGACGCCGAACTCGTTGGTACTAACAGCCGTGAACACGAAGGCCGCAGCAGGGGGACTGCTGCTGCGGCCCGCGCGGTCAAAAATAACGACTAGGTGAAATATGCAGCCAGCCCCGGTGCGATGATCGTACCGCAGCATCTCTGGCTCGCAATATGATCAATTTCACAATCGGCAGAAGGCTTAACATGCATCAGTGCGCCGGCTCTCAAGTCCATGAGGATCGGGAACAACTGGCAATCTGGATGCGTTCGCCTCCAGCTCCGGGCGATGTCTCGGAGCGGACGCGTAGAACTTCTGGCCTCAGGAATCATCGTCTGGGGCCGGCTTTTTTGCAGCATTGCCTTGGCGCCAGTTCGATTTAGCCGTTGCCTATGTCATTTGGCATATGAAAGGTGACGGTCGGAAGGCATCGGGACTTTTTGGCAATTCAGCGGAAGCTGGCGGAACTGTCCGGAGCATGAGGACTCTCCTCCATCGAACGAGAGACGCCCCCCGGCTTGAGGGCCTGAGGGTTGATGCCGAGGGCCGCTCCGCCAGCTCGAAAGAGAGGAGCCAGCAAGACCGCAAGCGGGGCAGTGATGCTAGGTTCCTACAGTTGTCAGGAGCCGCACATAGGTGCCGCTCTCATGCAGCTCCAGCCAGCCCTTCTCGACAGCGCACCTGATGCCGGCGCCGAACTCAGCGCCGCTTGCCTTGAGCGTGTAGAGGAAGGGGTAGTTTATCTTCTAGATATACCGCCTCGATGCCTGAAGCCAGCTGAACGAGCTGACGCGCGGCGGCTTCCGGACTGGCAAAACGGCGCTCGGTGACGTGCTTCATCGCTGGAATCAAAACCTCAAGCCCCCATGCTTGGCCTGACTTGCCCTCGACTGTCATGCCAGTTTGGGAGATATGCACAGATCCTGCGGCGCCGCATGCCGCACAGACCAGGCGCACGCCGACGCACGAAAATCGCAACCGAGCTTGGAAGGCATATTGCGTCAGTCAAACGTGTGGCCCGAGACATGGGAATTTTGCTCCGAACCAAGAGGAGCGGCTGCACAGAGACGTAGACGTATAAGTCGCTTGTAGAATCGCTCTATGCTGGCTCAGCCAAACCTTACGGGGAAAGCAGGGAATGGTTAGGCCCGGCGCGTCTTACCGGACAA
>NZ_JBVVPM010000138.1:0-3114 GCF_055811255.1 Bradyrhizobium sp. MI1.11 | reverse complement strand
CGTCATTGCGAGCGCAGCGAAGCAATCCAGAGTCTTTCCGCGGAGGGATTCTGGATTGCTTAGCTGCGCTCGCAATGACGATGTCGAAGCAGGTGTGCCTGAAAACTCAGTCTGGTGCCCCGGACGCAGCGCGTCCGGGACAAGAGCGAAACGCTTACAGAAACCGCGTCAGCTCTGCTTTGGCCTGACCGTAGACCGCATCCTCGATCTGGCTGCGCGTGATCCCGATGTCGCGCAAGGCGCGGTCATCGAGGTCGTTCAGCGTCTTGACGGCGGAGCGGCGCTCCAGGGCGTCGAACAGCGCATAGGCGCCGTTGGCCAGCTTGCGGAAAAATCCGTCCGACGAGGATGATCGTAAACTCCGCCCGGCGGTCTGCGAGATCGTGGTCATTGTCCTTCTCCGGCCTGTTGTCCACGCGGCGATGCGGATGCCGTTGGCGCAAGCGCCCGAGCGCCTGCACCTCATTTGCCGTCGGATTGCTCTCGCTCTCCTGGGCTCAATCGTGAAGCTTGATGGAACTTAAATGCTCCAGTACACTACTCGGAGCAAGTGAAACATTGCTCTCGGTGCAATAATGTCCAAGTTCGAATACGTGAAGCTTGCCGATGCCATTGCTCTCGATATCTCTAACGGCACGTTAAGGCCGGGCGATCGGCTGCCGCCGCAGCGCAATTTTGCCTATGACCGTGGCATCGCGGTCTCGACCGCGAGCCGGGTTTATACGGAGTTGCTCCGCCGTGGCCTCGTCGTCGGCGAGGTCGGCCGCGGCACCTTCATCTCCGGCGACATCAGGCGCGAGGTCGAGGCGCTGAGCGAGCCGCGCGACGCGCGGATCGATTTCGAGGTCAATTACCCGCTGCTGCCGCAGCAATGGGCGATGATCGCCAAGAGCCTTGCGGGCCTCGAGCGTGTCGATGCGCTCGAATCCGCGCTGCGCGTCTCCACCAGCACCGGCACCAAGAGCGCGCGCAATGCAGCCGCCGCTTATCTCGCGCGCAAGGATTTTGCACCGCAGGCCGAGCAGATCGTCTTCACCGCCAACGGCAAGCAGTCGCTCGCGGCCGCCCTCGCAGCCCTCGTTCCCACCGGCGGCCGCTGCGGCGTCGAGGCGCTGACCTATCCGTACGTCAAGAGCATCGCCGCGCGGCTCGGCGTGACGCTGGTCCCGATTCCGATCGACGAATTTGGCGCGCGCCCCGACGCCATCCAGAAGGCGCATCGCGAGGCGCATCTGTCGGCGCTGTATCTCCAGCCCATCATCCAGAACCCGCTCGGCGTCACCATGAACGCGACACGGCGCGCCGACATCATGCGCGTCGCCGAGAAGCTCGATCTCACCATCATCGAGGACGCCGTCTATGGCTTCCTCGCCGACGACACGCCGCTGGCCGCACTCAACCCGGACCGCTGCATCGTGATCGACAGCCTGTCCAAGAAGGTCGCGCCGGGCCTTGCGCTCGGCATCCTCGTCGCGCCGCCGCGATTGCGTGAGAGCGTGATGAGCGCGGTCCGCACCGGCGGCTGGATTGCGTCCGGCCATGCGCTGGCGTCCGGGCAGCGGCTGATGGCCGACGGCACCGTCGCCGAGCTGACGCGGCTGAAACGCGTCGACGCTACGCGCCGCCAGCAAACCGCGGCAAGGCTGCTCGCCGGCTACCAGCTCGCCGCCGATCCGCGCTCCTATCATCTCTGGCTCACGCTGCCGGCACACTGGCGCTCGCAGACCTTCGTCGCCGCAGCAGCCCGGCGCGGCATTGCGCTGACACCGTCCTCGACCTTCGCGATCGCCCATGGCCACGCACCGAACGCAGTGCGGCTCGCGCTCGCCCCGCCTTCCTTCGAGCAGCTCGATTCCGGCCTGCGCACGATCGCATCGCTGCTCGGCACCAAGGAAGAGGATTTCGACTCGACGGAGTAGCTAAAGCGTTTTCGAGCGAAGTGGGTACCGGTTCGCGTCAAGAAAACACGTCAAGCAATAATCTGATGCCGCTCCCCCGTTCAGGCCTCCGGCCATTCCGCGATGAAGCCCTTCGCCTTGTAAGGCTCGATCTTGTCCCATTCATGCAGCATGCGGCGACGAAATTCGGGATCGGTGTGCCAGAGCGTCCGCGGCGTCGCAAAGCTGTCGACCGTGAGCAGCATTTTCTCGACCTCCGGCCAGTGCCGGTGCAGCGTCATTGGATAGCGCCGCGCGGTCCAGGTGTTGCCGAGGCAGATCACGGTGCGGACATTGTGCAGCCCGAGCGCCGCGTCAATGATCGGCAGCGAGAGGATCACGTTCTCGCCTGTGTTTTGGGCATGATGTTCCTCGAGAATTCGGTCAGCTGGAATGCCGGCCGCGACCATCGCCGCCTTGATGATCGTGCACTCGGATTGCTCCGAGCCCGCCGTCACGCCGCCGCTGACAATCGACCAGCGGAAATAGCCCTGGCGCCATAGTCGCCCCGCCGTATCGGCCCGCAGCGTGACGTCCTCTCGGGTGCCGAACATGAACAGGAGGTCCGCCGGCTGCAGCGGCGTATCGATCAGATGGGCGCGGTTGATCTCGGAGATCTCATCCGCCGAAGGCCTACGCATGCCGCGGTCCATGGTTGACATGGCAGCACGATGCGACACCGGGGCAACGGCGCGAAGTCACGTTTGGTTGCGGCCCATTGCACCCAAGGCAACACGGCCCTTAGGGCAGCAAAGCGCTCGGCACGCGATCGAAGCTGTAGCTCCGCGGCTGGTTACGCCGCACGAAGCCGCCGATCTGCCAAGCGAACAGCGCGGCAAAACCGATGATGAACAGCGCGCCGGCGAATTCGCTGATCGCAAGCGCCCGGACCAGGAGCGCCGTCATCGCCACTGCAAGCACCGCAAGAAAAGCCAGCATTGCCGCGTAGGTCCTGCGGCCAAGGCCGGCGGTTAACTCGGCTTGGCTGCCGGCCTGCGCCATGCGCGCATGCAACGCGACGATGAAATTGCGAAAACCATTGTCCTGCGGCGCCCAAAGCGCCCCCCGCTGCCAACAAGTGGACAGAAAACAGATGGGGCCGCCCCAGGCAAGGCTGGAATAGGCGCGCAAGCCGGGGTGGGGCCAAGAGACCGGGGGGGACCACAAACCGAGTGCA
>NZ_JBVVPM010000137.1:0-3213 GCF_055811255.1 Bradyrhizobium sp. MI1.11 | reverse complement strand
GAGCTCGAGGACGCGGTCGACGTCGAGGACGACCATGAGCTGGCCGTCGAGACGGTGGACACCGCCGGCGAGCTTGGCCATGCGGGGGTCGAGATTGACGGGGTTTTCTTCCATGCCGTCCTCGGCGAGGCGCAGCACTTCGCCGATCTGGTCGATCAGGAGGCCGTAAGATTCACCGCGCAGGTCGACGCCGACCGCCATCGGGATCTTGCCGTCCTCGGGCTTGGGCAGGCCGAGCCGGGCGCGCATGTCGACCACGGTGACGATGCGGCCGCGCAGGTTCAGCACGCCCGCGATCTCGCGCGAGGACAGCGGCACGCGGGTGACGCGCTCGGGCATGAACACGTCCTGGACGCGGGAGATCGGCAGGCCGAACAGCTGGCCACCGATCATCGCGGTGACGTATTCGACCATGGCGCCTTCGCCGGACTGGGTCTTCTTGGTCATGTTAGTTTCTCCTGATCCCGCTGGTTACGCTGCTGCGCGGCTCAGCTCGGAGGCGCCGGCGGCGCCCGCGGTCTGTTCCTTCAGCGCCGCGATCAGACCGGGACGGTCGAACTTGGCGACATAGTCGTGGAAGCCGGCCTGACGGCCGCGCTCGATCGCCGCCGGCGACACCAGCGCGGAGAGCCCGATGATCGGCATCGCGCCCAGATTGCTGTCGGAGCGGATGGTCTCGGCAAACTCGAACCCGTTCATGTCGGGCATCTCGATGTCGGTCAGGACCACGTCGAAGGTCTGCGCGCGCAGCGCAGCTAAGCCCTCCTGCGCGGTCGGCGCGGTGCGGACGCGGTAGCCGGCGGCCTTGAGCACCGGGGCCAGCATGTTGCGGAAGAACGCCGAGTCGTCGACCAGCAGCACCGATTGCGAGTGCAGCGACGGCTTCATCTCCTTGCGGGTGAACCAGTCGGAGAACGCCATCGGCAGGAAGTGGCCGACGTCGATCACCTCGGTGGCCTGGCCCTTGATCACGGCCGAGCCGAGAATGCCGGAGGAGGATCCGCCGACCTCGATGTTGAGCCGTTCCTCGACGATGTCGATGATCTCGTCGACGACGAGGCCCATGGAGCGGCCGTCATCGGAGAACACCAGGATCGGCTGGGCGCCCTGGCTCGCGATGGTGACGCTCTCCATGGCAACGAGCGGCATCAGCTGCTCGCGGTACTGCACCATGTAGCGGCCGTTCGAGAACTCGATCTTGTCGGCCGGGAGCTCTTCGAGGCGCGTGACGAGCCCGAGCGGGACCGCCTTGGGCTGGGACGAGCCGGCGCGGAACACCAGCAGCGAGGTGGTCTGCTCGCCCGATCCAATGCTGTGAGCCCCGTTCTCGCTGTTCATGTCATGGGCCGAGGAGCCGGCGGCGCCGAGCGCCTTGGCGATGCCGTTGGGGTCGATGATCATGATCACCGCGCCGTCGCCCAGGATGGTATTGCCGGAGAACATGTCGATGTGACGCAGTTTCGTCGACATCGGCTTGACCACGATTTCTTCGGTGTGGAACACGCCGTCGACGACGATGCCGAAGGTCTGGCTGCCGACCTGCGTCACCACGATAAAACCGTTCTCGGGATCGGAGACGGCGCCGTCGTCGATCTTGAGCAGCTTCTTGAGATGGATCAGCGGCAGCAGCTTGTTGCGCAGCCGGAGAACCGCGGTGTCCTTGATGCGCTCGATGCGGTGCTCCGAGTTGGCGCGGGCCCGCACCAGCTCGACCACGGAGAGCTGCGGGATCGCGAAGCGGTCGCCGGCGGCTTCCACGATCAGCGCGGAGACGATGGCGAGCGTCAGCGGGATCTTGATGGTGACGGAGGAGCCTTCGCCGGCGACCGACTTGATGTCGATGGTGCCGCCGATCTGGTCGATATTGGTGCGCACCACGTCCATGCCGACGCCGCGCCCCGACACCGAGGTGATGGCGGCAGCAGTGGAGAAGCCCGGCGCGAAGATGAACTTGTGGATCTGGGCTTCGCTCATCTTCTCGAGCTCGGCCTCGGTGACCAACCCTGAGGAGATCGCCTTGGCCTTGATCCTGTCGGTGTTCAGGCCACGGCCGTTGTCGGCGATGCAGATGATGATGTGGCCGCCCTCGTGATAGGCGGACAGGCGAATGGTGCCCTGCTCGCCCTTGCCGCCGGCGAGACGCTCGGCCGGGGTCTCCAGGCCATGGTCGGCGGAGTTGCGCACCATGTGGGTGAGCGGGTCCTTGATCAGGTCGAGCACCTGGCGGTCGAGCTCGGTGTCGGCGCCGTGCATCTCCAGCTCGATCTGCTTGCCGAGTTCGCTCGAGAGGTCGCGAACGATGCGGGGCAGCTTCTGCCAGGCATTGCCGATCGGCTGCATGCGCGTCTTCATGACGCCTTCCTGCAGCTCGGCGGTGACGTTGGACAGCCGCTGCAACGGCACCTTGAACTCGGTGTCCTCGTTGCGGCGGGAGATCTCCAACAGCTGGTTGCGGGTCAGCACCAGCTCCGAGACCATGGTCATCAGATGCTCCAGCGTATCCACGTTGACGCGGATCGACTGGTTGGCGATGCTGGCGCCCTCGCCGGCGCCCTCGTCGGCGATCGACTTCTTCGGCGCGGCCTTCTCCTTCGGCGCCTTGGTCTCTTTGGCGACAGGCGCCGGAGCTTCAGCGGCGGGTGCGGGCTCAGCCTTGACCTCAACCTTGGCAATCGGGGCCGGGACTTCGATCGGGGTTTCGCGGAAGGCGCGCTCGAGCTCGTCGAGCGACACTTCGCCCGGACGCAGCGGGCGCTCCAGGGTCTGGTCGGCCAGCACGCCGGAGGTCGGCGCGGCTTCAACGGCGACAGGCGCTTCCGGCACCAGCGGCGGCGCTTCAGCCTCGGGAGCAGCAGCACCCGCCGCCATGGCCGCCATGCCCTGCTCAACCATCGCTTCCAGCTTGTCGATGAGATCGCGGTCGGTGCCCTCGGGCTCGGCTTCGGTCGCCTCCAGCCCGGCCAGAATTTCCTTGATGCGGTCGATCGAGGCCAGGATCACCGTCACCGCGCCGGCCGTCACCGGCATGCCGTCACGGAATTTGCTCATCAGCGTCTCGCCGGCATGCGCCAGCGCTTCCAGCCGCGGCAATCCGAGGAAGCCGCACGTGCCCTTGATGGTGTGGACCAGCCGGAAGATGTTATCCAGGATCTTGGCGTTGTTCGGCTCCTGCTCGAACTTCACCAGCTGATTGTCCACGGTGTCCAGGCTCTC
>NZ_JBVVPM010000136.1:0-3291 GCF_055811255.1 Bradyrhizobium sp. MI1.11 | reverse complement strand
TGCACGCGCCGCCGACTTGTTCACAACGTACTGATTCACAACTGGAAGTTAGTGTCAGTATGTTAGTAAAGTTAGAGCGGCTGGAAAGCGACGGGAAACAAGCACTTAAGCCCGATTCCGGTCCCCGATAGCACGAGGATCGGGTCCCCGATAGCACGAGGGTTGCGGTCCCCGATAGCACGAGCTGATTCACAGGTTGTCCTCCGAATTTGGAATGAGTGCGCGCCGGCGCAGGCGTGCCGTTAAGGGATCAACGAGCGTGGGCACGAAGTTCAGCCGCTCGGTGCCATCAGGATCGCGTGTGAGCACGAGCCGATAGCCGGGCAATGTCTGACGCCGCACGATCTGACGTATGTCGTAGGCAAAATGCTTGAGCGGCGAGAGGATGCCGGACTTGGCATGGAGGTGCACAAGGTCAAAACTCCAGCCGCCGTCCTGGTGACCGCCATGCTTGCGCACGAGGCGGTAGAGCCACCGCTCAAGCCCGCCCGTCAGATCGAAATAGCCGCGATCGATTGTCAGCACGAGCGCGTCATCGATGACGCCCGCATAGAACCAATCGGGCAGGATCAGCTCGAGGCCAAATGGTCGACCATTTGCATCGGCCGTCTCCTTCCATTCGTTGATCCAGGAGAAGCGATGCCGCCGCCGTTCTGCCAGCTGACGGATCGACGTCAGCACGGTCGTTGACTGCAACCTGTCGAGACCAGCCTTCAGCCGGTCATAGTCGCGCGCGCTGGTGCCGCGGCCGACAAACGTCAGGATCTCGTAAGGCGTTGCAGCCATCAGGCGCGACGTCTTCAAGCCGGCGTCACGGGCTTCGACGATCTGGGACGCGGCCCAGATCAGAACGTCGGCATCCCAGATTGTCGCCATGCCGTGTTCCGGCACCGCTTCGACACGAATTGCGATCGCACCGGCACGGAAATCAATTGGCACAATGCGCTTTGTTTTCGCGAGCGAGAAGAACGGATAAGCCATGAGATCCTGCGCATCGCGCGGCGCGAGGTCGCCGGGCAGCGCCCGAAAGAGCTCAAGCTGGTCGCGCTCGGAATGGTGTTTGCGCCGCATGGTGACTGCTCTCACGTGGCAATCAGCGACGTTCCTGGCCCGCATACGGGCGCAGCACCGTGTGCTTCTTGGCTGGCAGCACAGTGCCCTTGCCGGGATCCGACGTTGACGTCTTGGCGCCGAGATCAGCCCACGCTTTCAGATCCTCTACAGCGTAGACGACACGCCCGCCGATCTTCCGATAGGTCGGCCCGGTGCCGTACGTGCGGTGCTTCTCAAGCGTGCGTCCCGAGAGACCAAGATACCGCGCGGCCTCCGGTGTCCGCAGGAAGCGCGGGGGCAGTCCGGCCATTGCATCGGGCATTTTAGAACTCCAAGGTGACAGCGCACCGCGGATGGCGGCGCCGGCGTGTGTGCGGTCATCATGGAGAAGCGCAATCTCGGAGGGGGATGCCGAATATCGGGGGGTCGATTTTCGGCCCCGCTAGGAAGGGCGCTACTCGACCCTGCGCCGGGGCCGAAGCAGCTTGCGATAGCCGCCGCGCACAAATGCGAGGCCGATTTGTACAAGGCGACGGGTTCGGCTCCGCAGATCGTGTGTTTTCCAGCCACGATCCGATATGCGCGGCTTGCCAAACAGAGCTTCTGCGATGCTGCGATAAGTCGCGCCGGCGAGATAAGCGGCGACCGCGCGAAGGGCTGCGCACAGTCGTTCGCGCCGCTGTTTGGGCACGCGATGAAACGGAGGCCCTGGCGCGCGTCCATTCATCGCGCGCCACAGCCGCGTGGCGGCGTGCGCACGCGCCTCGAAATCGCGGTCAAACGGCAACTCGGCCGCATAGCGAGCGCCTGCGGTCAGCGGCTGTTTCGACCAGATGCGATGCTCCACCGAACCGATTTGCAGCACGGCATGCCAGCCGTCAGCGGCACGGCGCACCTGGCCAGATGCAAGATCCAGCGGCGGCTGAGGCGTTGGGCTTGGACCAGGCGCTGAAGCGGTTACAGTGACCGGGACGACGGTCGGGAGAACCTCGGGCGCCCAAAAGATCGTCTGCTCGTGGAACGACCTCTGCGGGTCATGGGCGAAAGCAGAGGCCCCACCTCCTCCTGAATTCCTCAGTCACCGCGCCATCTGAGTTGTTAGCGATAATCGCATCGTAGTCACGTTGGTAGTCCACGTTCATACGAAGACCTACCCAGGCGATTTCAGTGATCTCAGCGTTCTCTAGGCTCTTAAACGAATCCGGCGACCGCCAGTCGAATTCAGGCATTGCTTCCGCCCCATTGCATGCAGCTAACAAGGATTGCGGCGCAATAATTATAAACGACGCGGTTGTAGGAAGCCCCTAGTTTGGCACCACGTGGTGCATGAGCATGACCACCGGTAAGCGGAAGAAAAGCATTCCAGCTGCGCGCCTCTAGTCGGCGATTTTTTCTATTTTGAGCCGGCGCCACGTAAAAGACGTCCCTGCTCGGTCACCCATTTGGCGCGTGCAAGATGACTCTGATATGCGGTCCGTGCACGGTCCGGCTCTCGCTCTGGATCGAGATGTAAGACGATTCGAGTTACCTCACGCCAGTCCGCCCCCTCACGCTCCGCCTGCAGAATGCGAATGTACGTGACGACATGCTGCTCGTCATACGGCGTTAGCTTCGGATCCGAGGGGGCAACGTCCGCAATGTCGGGATCGAGCGGCGGCTTCTTCATGGCTTCCAATCCACTTACAACGATTCTAGACGCTTGGCCGCCAGAGTGGTGAACGCGTCCAAATTTAGCCGTATTCCGCCGATGGGGCCAGCACGTGATAGTTGAATACATATTATAGGAGATAAACCTCATAGTATGTAAAGCCGCAACTTGCGCCGATGGACATGCGCAAGTTGGTCGGTCGGAATTTCGCAAGACTGCGGAAGCAGAAGCGCTTCACGCAGGAGAAATTCGCCGAAGCGTCCGGCTTCACGCAGCAATATATCAGTGACCTGGAGCGCGGCCGGCGCAATCCAACTGTCGTAACTCTATTTGAACTCGCCAGCACGTTGGGCGTCAGCCACGTCGATCTCGTTCTCCCAGATGACGAGGCGCGAGCCGAGCGATCAAAGCCCGCTAAGCGGAAGTGATCGGCTCGTGGGAATCCATTTTCAACAATCGTAGAGCCTGACTTCGCGAGCCCGGCCCGGGGGCCCGCGCCCGCCCCGCCCCGGCCCCCCGCCGCGCGGGCGGGGCGCGGCCCCGCCGCGGGGGGGGGCGGGGGGGGCGGCGCGGGGGGGGGGGGGGGGGGG
>NZ_JBVVPM010000135.1:0-3416 GCF_055811255.1 Bradyrhizobium sp. MI1.11 | reverse complement strand
TTGCACGCTTCGTTGCGGACGTTCGTTATCGCCTCAAGCGGACCCCATTCAATTCTGACAGCCATTGCTAACCCTCGTCTTAGGGGAAGGCGCGTGAGCTACTGCGGGTCATGAGAGTTGAGGAGCGGCAAAGCCGGCAGATCGATCGGCTCGCCTGGAGGTCGATCAACTCTGTTCGCTTTCTTTCCGCTGACGAGGACACCAATATAGCCGGCGCCCAGCAGCAGGGCCCACTGCGATCATCAGCCAGTGCGGGAATGCCAAGGACATGGTCGCTGGCCTCAAAAAGCGCTCACGGGCGCCGGTAGGACAAACCTATTCAACCATTTCGTGATTGAAGAAGTCAAATATTTAATTTATTTAATATATGCATTAACTATTTAATTGTGAAATATTAAGAGCGCGGGGTGCACGATGCCCTCGATAGAGTCTATGCACTTCAGCAGCACAGGGCCTTCCGACCAGCACCCCTATGATCGCGAGCCGGGCGCGCCTCCTGCGTGGCGTCCTTCGGCAAGAGGGCCAATCGACGCCGAGCCCGAGGCCGCAAATGACACCGCGGGCGAATGGCCTCTGCTACCGTTTCCTGATGGCTCGTGCGCCACCTGCTGAGCTGTGGCGCGGCGTCTCCACGCGCCATCGGAGTGACGGCCCCGGCTTGAGGGAGTTTGGGTACGCCGGGGCCGCTCCGCCAGCTTGGGCGAGCTAGCGCGAATTAAATATCCGCGCGCCTTTCTGTTCCTTCAAAGCGTCAACCCGTGGCTCACGTCTCTGCCGGCTGTGTGCAATGGCGCGAAAGGGCTTCGCCTTGCAATTGTGCCGATCGTCTGGTGTAATGCTCAGATTGTCGAGATGTTTTTGCGGTCTTATTATTTTGAGGTCGTGATGAGTATTTCTGATCGTATCCCCTATGCCGCTATCGCCTTGCATCAACGTGTCGCCTTTCTAGAACATCAGATTGCAGAATTGGGCGTGTTGCGACACCGATTAATGCAAGCTGAGTTGCGACGCTACCGGTTAAGGTCGAGCCGGCGAGCTTCCGAAAAATCGCACACTCGCCGTCACGGTAGATAACCTTCCGCCCTCAACCGACAAAGAGTTGCCGGCTCCCGCTTGTAAGCCCAGGCTATGGGAACACGTGAGTCGGGGGATTCATGGAACGGAAGCCGTTTGAGAGCATGTCGGTTGAAGAGCTGTGGCAACTCCACACAGTCGTTAATGACATTCTTGCCGTGAGGCTCGTGGCCAAGAAGCAAGAGCTGGAGCGACGGCTTGGCCTGCTCAGCCGAGAAGACAAGACTCCTCGCAGCTAAGCATTGAGAGAGAGATATAAGGAAGGTGCCCCTCAGTTGCGCCTTTCTGCCGGCGGATTCTTTTTTGTCGACGGATGAAGAGGCAAAAGATCGAGCAGAGAAATTCTAGATGCTCATCGGCCCGTCTCAGCAGCCCGATTTATTGTGATATGGCAGCCAACATCAGAGCGGCTTTGAGGCGAATTTCGTCCCGTGTAGCCCGCCAGGAAGGCTGCACCGAAGGTCTCGCCTTCGCCCTACTCCGCAGGAGAGGTGACGCCCTGCGCTATGAGCGGCGGCAACCGGCCGCAACCTTCGCTGTGGATCCAATGACGACAGATGCAGTCGGCTCACTGAGAGGACGCGCCCAATCAGCTGTGGCAGATTGAGTTCAACGGCCACATGCCCCTTGCCAGCGGGAGGCGTTGTCATCCACTGACCATGGTCGACGATCACTCGCGCTATGCTGTGTGTCTGAAGGCATGCGTCAACGAGCAGCGTTCCGCCGTGCGGGGACATCTGACCGATACCTTTCGCCGCAACGGCCTGCCGGAGACCTTCTACATCGACAATGGCTCCCCCTGGGGCGATACGTCCGGTGTTCGCTGCAGAGCGGGCTCGCTGTCGTTCAAACCGGCATTGGTCAGGCCGCCCCCGATATAGCTTGTCGCGTCGCACGGATGCGCATGCACGATGGGCCGGCGGTCGGCGGCAGTGCCGACGCTCGGTCCTCGTGCTGCGGATTCAGGTGCGGATCTCCTAGGCACGGGGCCGACTATCTGCGGGACGGCGCGAGAGACGGCCCCGGCTTCAGGGGGCTTTTGGGTCGGCCGGGGCCGCTCCGCCAGCTCAGGGCGGCGAGCCAGCAAATCTTCAAGCAACATCCCGTGCGGGGGCTTCTAAGGAGCGCGGTGCAACCCAAATTCCTAGCAGTCGTCGTCCAGGCATGACATGATGATCCATATTTGCGTTTCGGAGGGAAAGCCCGATGCGCCTTGTTTTGCCTTATCTCGGGATTTGTCTTTGCGCGTCACTCGCGGCGTGGTTGTCCTTCACGCTGCTCTATTGACCGAGCAAATCATCGCCAGGTGTCAGCAGTCGCACGTAGGTACCGCTCTCGTGCAGGTCGAGCCAGCCGCGTTCGACGGCATACTTGATGCCGGCACCGAACTCTGTGCCGCTTCTCTTGAGCATGTAGAGGAAAGGAGCCGCTTCTATTTTTTTTAGGAGCAATCCCATCTCTCGCGCCATCCGCTTCACCGATCCGGTATGCCGCCCGAGGACTGCCGCAATTTCCGACGCGGCGCGCCGACGTGCCATCGCGGCAAGCCTCTTTCGCTCTCGGTCCACTGCTTTGGCTTGGATGATTTCATTTCGAGATCATCCGGCTGGCTCGACGAAATCGATATTGGGAAATTTCCGGGTGGCAACCCTTGACGGCTTGGTGCAGGCCGGAGTCTGATCACCGGCATGGGGCGACATCAGCACGACATCAACGATCTCGCGCGCATGGAGCGCATCTGCCTGGATTTGGCGGAGGAGAGCAGGGTGCCCAGAGAGGCCGGCGCATTGCGCGAGATGGCGGAAAACTACGGTCGAGAGGCTGCGAAACTGATCGTGGCTAGGACCGTAGATTGCCCGCGACGGGAACGAAAAAAACGAGCGATTTCAGCAAGGTTGACAAGACACCCCTGGTCCCGAACGCGCCGAGGCGTCCAGCGCTTTGCCGACAACCTCAGGGTTGCTGCAGGGGTAATTTTGTCGGCACTGATAAGCTTTGGGCGCAAAGCTTATCAGTTGGAGACACTACGCTAAGCCGATGCGTCAAGGCGGCAGTTACGGTGACGATCACCTCGCGGCCGGCAACTCCTGCGTAAGCTAGCTGAATATCGCGCTGAGCGCTCTAGCGCGGATCGATGTCGGGCTTCGTAGGCGGATCGGAGGTTGTCGCGACCGACTTGGAAGTTCGTCGTGCGGGGACTTTACTCCAGCCGGTCGCGTGAACGCAACGCGGCACCTCGTGAGCGGGCCGTTTGGGCCGGCATCGTCGCCGACGCCTCAGCGGATCATGGTCTTCCGCTCCGCTCCGTCTCGCCTGGGTACCACTTCGAACGCCGAAGCCAA
>NZ_JBVVPM010000134.1:0-3699 GCF_055811255.1 Bradyrhizobium sp. MI1.11 | reverse complement strand
TGCACGCGCCGCCGACTTGTTCACAACGTACTGATTCACAACTGGAAGTTAGTGTCAGTATGTTAGTAAAGTTAGAGAGCCTGGAAGGCACAGAGAAACAAGCACTTAAGCTCGATTCCGGTCCCCGATAGCACGAGGATCGGGTCCCCGATGGCACGAGGGTTGCGGTCCCCGATAGCACGAGCTGATTCACAGGTTGTCCTCCGAATTTGGAACGAGTCCGCGCCGGCGCAGGCGTGCCGTTAAGGGATGGACGGGCGCCGGCACGAAGTTCAGCCGCTCGGTGCCATCAGGATCGCGCGTGAGCACGAGCTGGTAGCCGGGCAATGTCTGGCGCTGAACAATCTGGCGTACGTCGTACGCAAAATGCTTGAGCGGCGATAGGATGCCCGACTTGGCATGGAGGTGCACAAGGTCAAAGCTCCAACCGCCACCTTGCCGACCGCCGTGCTTGCGCACGAGACGATAAAGCCAGCGCTCAAGTCCGCCCGTCAAATCGAAATAGGCTCGGTCGATCGTCAGCACGAGCGCGTCATCGATCACGCCGGCATAGAACCAATCAGGCAGGATCAATTCGAGCCCGAATGGACGTCCGTTTGCATCGGCGGTTTCTTTCCACTCGTTGATCCAGGAGAAGCGATGCCGCCGCCGTTCTGCCGGCTGGCGGATCGAGGTCAGCACCGTCGTTGATTGCAGCCTGTCAAGACCAGCCTTCAGCCGGTCATAATCGCGCGCGCTGGTGCCGCGGCCGACAAACGTCAGAATCTCATAAGGCGTTGCAGCCATCAGGCGCGACGTCTTCAAGCCGGCGTCACGGGCTTCGACGATCTGGGACGCGGCCCAGATCAGAACGTCGGCATCCCAGATGGTCGCCATGCCGTGTTCCGGCACGGCTTCGACACGAATTGCAATCGCACCCGCACGGAAATCGATTGGTACAATCCGCTTTGTTTTTGCGAGCGAGAAGAAGGGATAAGCCATCAGATCCTGCGCATCGCGCGGGGCGAGGTCGCCAGGCAGCGCCCGAAAGAGCTCAAGCTGGTCGCGCTCGGAATGGTGTTTGCGCCGCATGGTCACTGCTTTCACGCGCGATCAGCGACGTTCCTGGCCCGCATATGGGCGCAGCACCGGATGCTTCTTGGCCGGCAGCACGGTCCCCTTCCCCGGGTCAGACGTCGACGTTTTGGCGCCGAGGTCAGCCCAGGCTTTCAGATCGTCTACCGCGTAGACGACACGTCCGCCGATCTTCCGATAGGTCGGCCCGGTGCCGTAGGTGCGGTGCTTCTCGAGCGTGCGACCGGAGAGGCCAAGGTAACGCGCGGCCTCCGGTGTACGCAGGAAGCGCGGGGGAAGACCGGCCATCGGATCGGGCATTTGAGAACTCCAGGATGACAGCGCACCGCGGATGGCGGCGCCGGCGTATGTGCGGTCATCATGGAGAAGCGGGATCTCGGAGGGGGATGCCGAATATCGGCGGGTCGATTTGCGGCCCCCCAGCAAGGGCGCTACTCGTCCCTGCGCCTGGGCCGAAGCAGCTTGCGATAGCCTCCGCGCACAAATGCGAGGCCGCTTTGTACAAGGCGACGGGTTCGGCTGCGCAGATCGTGTGTTTTCCAGCCGCGATCCGATATGCGCGGCTTGCCAAACAGAGCTTCTGCGATGCTGCGATAAGTCGCGCCGGCGAGATACGCGGCGACCGCGCGAAGGGCTGCGCACAGTCGTTCGCGCCGTTGTTTGGGCAAGCGATGAAACGGAGGTCCTGGCGCGCGTCCATTCATCGCGCGCCACAGCCGCGTGGCGGCATGCGCGCGCGCCTCCAAATCGCCGTCAAACGGCAACTCGGCCGCATAGCGAGCGCCTGCGGTCAGCGGCTGTTTCGACCAGATGCGATGCTCCACCGAACCGATTTGCAGCACGGCATGCCAGCCGTCAGCGGCACGGCGCACCTGACCAGATGCAAGATCCAGCGGCGGCTGAGGCGTTGAGCTTTGACGAGGCGTTGAAGCGGTTACAGTGACCGGGACGACGGTCGGGAGAACCTCGGGCGCCCAAAAGATTGTCTGCTCGTGGAACGACCTCTGCGGGTCATGGGCGAAAGCAGAGGCCCCACCTCCTCCTGAACTCCTCGGTCACTGCGCCATCTGAGTTGTTAGCGATGATCTCATCGTAGTCACGTTGGTAGTCCACGTTCATACGAAGACCTACCCAGGCGATTTCAGTGATCTCAGCGTTCTCTAGGCTCTTAAACGAATCCGGCGACCGCCAGTCGAATTCAGGCATTGCTTCCGCCCCATTGCACGTAAGTAACAACGATTGCGGCGCAATAATTATGAACGATGGGGTTGTGGGAAGCCCCTCGTTTGGCACCACGTGGTGCACGAGAATGACCACCGGTTAGCGGGAGAAAAACGTTCTGGCTGCGAGCCTGTAGTCGGCGATTCTTTTCTATTTTGAGCCGGCGCCACGTAAAAGACGTCCCTGCTCCGTCACCCATTTGGCGCGCGCGAGATGACTCTGATATGCGCTCTGCGCGCGTTCCGGCTCTCGCTCCGGATCGATATGTAAGACGATTCGAGCGACCTCACGCCAGTCCGCCCCCTCGCCCTCCGCCTGCAGAAGGCGAAGGTACGTGACGATATGCTGTTCGTCATAGGCTGTCAGCGCCGGCTCGTTCGGCGCGACATCCGCGACGTCAGGATCTAGCGACGGCTTCGACATCAGAGGCTACAATGTGCGCGGGATTGAAAATAAAACTGCGAGGCGAACGCCTTGCCGGCTCGAACAGTTCCGTTCTGTAGCATATGGCATGCCACGAGCTCGGGCGAGCGTTCAAGAAGCCGCGTTCCCCACATATTCAGCAATCGAGGCTCCGTCCGTGAGCTTCAACACCCAGCTCCGCGTATTATAACACGTAGCGCCAAAATACGCGATTGCTTCCTATCCTGCGGATGGATATCCGCAAGGTTTTCGGAGCGAACGCGCGTCGATTTCGACTGGTCCTTGGCTTGAGCCAAGAGGCCGTGGCGGAACGCATGGGCGTTGACCGGGCCTTCGTGAGCAGCATGGAGCGAGGGCTGCAAAACGCGACATTGCTAACGATCTGGCAGATTGCCCAAGCTTTAGGGGTTCGGCCTGCAGATCTGCTTGAGGAGAAGGTGTCCAAAGTTCGATCATGAACTTCCGCGAGCCGGGCCGGTAGCCAGGGAGCGCCCGACCTCGACACGCGTCACGGAGCCGCCGATCCGGCTTGCTGGATCGGCGGCCGTACGTGAGGCCTCGAACAGGCGCCCACAGGGACGCGCGGAGCGCGCCCATCAAACGAAATTTTCCTCAAATTGACGCAACAATTTAAAAAACAGTCGGTCTCATCGACCGACGTCGGATTTTGAGAAGCCCCGCCCGGCGGACCGGACGGGGCTTGGCGGAGCGTCTACTCGCCGCTCTTGCGGGGCCGCGACCAGAGCAGGGTGTAGCCCTCGCCGCCTTCATCGTCGAACAGGTTGGCGTAGATCGGCGCGTTGAACGAGGGATCATCGAGCTTGAGCGAGAGGTAATCGCGGCCCTCTTCGGAGCGCTTCGACCAAGCTGCGCCGATCTCGACGTTATGCGGTGCACCGCATAAGACCGATTATGCGTAGCGCGGGATTATGCGGAGTCGTTGGCTGGTAGCCGCGGTTTTCCCGGGCTTTTGTGGTTGCG
>NZ_JBVVPM010000133.1:0-3742 GCF_055811255.1 Bradyrhizobium sp. MI1.11 | reverse complement strand
GGGGCGGGCATGGCGGTGGGCACGGGGGTGGCCATCATGGCGGCGGTCATTTCGGCGGTCACGGTTTCGGGCACGCGCATGGCGGCGGCGGGCATCATGGCGGGACGCGGTTCGCAGCCGGAGCCCGACATGGTTCCTCGAAATTCGGTCAGATCCGCAATGCGGGTATCCGTCCCGCGCATTTTCGCAATGCCCTGAACGCGCACTCCAGCGCGTTTCGCAATGGCCGGCTGATCAGCAATCCGGCGGCGCGGGCCCAGATCGCAGCTGCGGCCGCCCTTGCCGGCTGGCACGGCGCAAGCAGCGGTTGGTGGCAACATGCCGGGGGCGGCTATGGCTGGGTCGGGCCGCTGTTCTGGCCGTTCGCCTACAACGACCTCTACGACTACGCGATCTGGGGCGACGGTCTCGGCTTCTGGGGCTACGGCTATCCCGACATCTATGCCGGCATGTTCGGCCCCTATGGCTATGATCGCCTCTCGGCCTATCTGCCGCAACGATCGCAGGGACGACGGCAAGCGCGAGGCGTTGCGCTCGATCAGCTTTGCGGCAGCGACCGTCGCGAAATCGTCGGTCTGCCGATCGACCAGATCGTCGCGGCGGTGCAGCCGACCGAGGCGCAAGGCGCAAGCCTCGACGAACTCGGCAATGTCTCGATCCAGGCAGCAGAGCTCATCCGCGCGGCCTGTCCAACGCAAGTCGCGGCGACGGCGCCCGGTCGGTTGGCGGCGATGCAGCAGCGCATCGAGGCGATGGAGAAGGCCGTCGAGCTGGTGCAACCGGCGCTCGACAAATTCTATGGGGCCCTCACCGACGAGCAGAAGGCCCGTTTCAATGCGTTGGCCGAGGATCAGCGCCGGACAGCGGCTTCCCGCGACGCCAGCGCATCGCTGGTTCAGAATTGCGGTGCGCCTGTTGGGCTCGATTGGCCAGCCGGCGAGATCGGCGCGCGGCTCCATCCCAGTGAGACTCAGCGTGCTGCTCTGCAAGTGCTTCAGGATACCAGCGCCAGGGTCAAAGATTCGCTCAAGGACGCGTGCCAGCCCAGCGACGTGATGACACCACCGGCGCGCATGGCCGCGGTTCACAAGCGGCTCGAAATGATGCTGGACGGCGTGAAATCAGTGCGGGCCGCGCTCGAGGATTTCTATGGCACGTTGAGCGACGAGCAGAAGGCGCAGTTCGAGGCGATCGGGCCGCGTCGGACGTCCTGAGCGCGTCGCAAAAAGCCGTGGCGGAAAACCGCCTCGCCGATCGCACTGCGGTTCTCTATGCTGGGTGGCGCTGAAGCAGAAACAATGCGGTGGCCGGAAGACCACGGGTGGCGGGGTGATGGAGTGGTTCGCAAGGAAGAAGGCGGGCGACGTCTGGGATGAGACGGTCGAAGGACCGCTCGGCGACATCGACGCCGCCGAGCGCATCCGTGCGATCTGTGACGCGGCTGCGGCCAGCGCGGCAGGCAGCGCGCGCAACGACAAGCGCGACAGCGCGCGCTACGAGCGCGCGGCGAAAGTCGCGATGGAAATCGCGATGAAGATCTCAGATGGACTGATGCGCGACGACGCAGTGCACCGCATCGTCGATCTCTGCATGAAGGCAAACGACCTCAAGACGGCGCAGATCCTGTTTCGCGCGATCCATGCCAGCTGGATCCGCGAAACGGTCCAGCGGGATCATCCGACATTGGCGCAGTGAGCGGTGCTCGCGCGATCGTCGTTGCACCAAGACCCTCATGGTGAGGAGCGCGTCTTCGCGCGTCTCGAACCATGAAGGCCCGGATCTCGCCCGTGGCCATCCTTCGAGACGCCCGCTTTTCGCGGGCTCCTCAGGATGAGGATCGGAGTGCGTAGCAGGACTTATTTCGCCAACTTCCGCACGGCCTCGTCCACACTGTGGAAGACGTTCTCCCGGGGCAGCGCCTCGAACAGCCTGAACCGCTCGAACGCGGCCTGCGCGCGTACCGATTCCAGCCGGGCCAGCGCGACCGTGACACCCTGTTCGCTGCAGGCCCTGAAAACGTCGAGCAGGATCTGCGCGGCGGTGAAGTCGATCTCGACCATGCCGCTCGCCTCCAGCACCAGCAGTTGCGGCGGCGTCGCGCCGAGCACCCTGGACACGTCGCTGCGAAAGCCGGGCGCATTGAGGAACGACAGCGGCGCCTGCAACCCGATCACGGCGACGCCGTCGATGCGCTCGCCGGTGATGTGCGGGTGCGCCGGCCACCAGATCGTGGTGCCCGGCACGCGCTCGAACTCGACCAGCCGCGCGCGCGTCGTGCTCCAGATGCCGTGCAGCAGCGACAGCACGATGCCGAGGAACGCACCCTGCTGGATCGGCAGCACGATGATCAGCGCGGCGGTGGCGGCGATCAGAAGGAATTCGCTCGGGGATTGGTGATAGATCGTGACGATCTGCTTCACGCGGATGATGCGCAGCGCGACGAACAGCAGGATGCCGCCGAGGGCTGCGTCCGGAACGTGCTGCAGCAATCCCGTTCCAAACGCGAGCAGCGCCAGCACGATCGCAGCGGCGGCGAGACCCGCGAGCTGCGATTGTCCGCCGGTCTCGGCGACAATGCCCGTTCGCGGCGGGCTGGCATTGACCGGGAACGCACCGAACAGGCCCGACAGCACGCTGCCGGCGCCCGCGCCGAGAAAATCGCGATCGACATCGGCCGGCTTGTCGGGATCGGACGGGAACGAGCGCGTCGTCGCCGCAGTCTGCACCATCACCACGACCGTGATGACAAAGGCGAGCGGCACGAGGCGGACCCATTGCTCCGCTGCAAGCTCGGGGAAGGTCGGCCGCGGCAGCGTCCCCGGCACGAGGCCTACGACATTGACGCCCTTGCTCTCGAGGCCGAGTGCGATCGTGGCCAGCGTCGCGGCGACGAGCCCGATCAGCGCGCCCGGAATTTTTGCGCTGACCTTCTCGGAGACGAAGACCACTGCCAGCACACCGAAACCGATGCACAACGTGAACGGATTGGTGCGGCCGAGCTCGCTTGCGAGCACGCCGATGCGATCGAGCGTCGGCCCGCCCGGCGAGTCCAGACCCAGCACGCCCGGCAATTGCGAGACGATGATGTGGACGGAGATGCCGGCGAGGAAGCCGACCATGACGGGCACGGACAAGAGATTGGCGATGCCGCCGAGGCGGAAAGCGCCGCCGGCCAGCATCATCGCGCCGACCATCAGTGCCAGCGCGATCGCGAGTCCCTGATACTCAGGCGAGCCGGTGGCGGCCAGCGCCGCCAGTCCGCCGGCGAAGATCGGCGTGATCGTGGAATCGGCGCCGCAGGACAGGAAGCGGTTGCCGCCGAGCATCGCAAAGCCGAGCGAGCCCGCCATAAAGGCGAAGAAGCCGATCTGCGGCGCGAAGCCGCCGAGCCGCGCCGTGGCCATCTGCTCGGGAATCGCGATCGCCGCGAGCGTCAGCCCCGCCATCAGGTCGCCCGGGAGGGAATAGGACGCGAGTGAGCGAAACAGCGGCCAAGCTGGCTTGGCGTGAGCGTCGTGCGGCATCGATGTGGAGTCCCCGGAAAGCCCTGGCGTTAGTCGGTTAGACTACAGCATTTCCGTATCGGGAAGCAGAAGACGCAGTTTATCTCCATCCGTCGTCATTTCGAGCCCCCCCGGGGGGGGGGGGCCGCGGCCCCCCGGGGGGGCCAATAAGCGGGGGAGGGTTTTGGGCGCGTGATAGGGGGGGGGGGGGGTAGACCGCCCGGGGGGGGGGGTTTTGG
>NZ_JBVVPM010000132.1:0-4141 GCF_055811255.1 Bradyrhizobium sp. MI1.11 | reverse complement strand
CCCAGGTGATGGACGATGTGTTCGAGCCGTGCCGTCCGACGCCGTCGAAGCGGAACGACGTCTTCTCCGAACCGCTCCGCGAAGATCCGCCGGCGGCAATGCGGCACCTCGCATGTGAAGCGCCGCGTGAGTAATCGGAGGCGCACCTTTCTGCCCGCTGATGGCAAATCGGCCACGTGCCGGATGTAGCGGCTATGGACTCGGCGCGATAGTGTCGCGCACAAAGGGCACTGGGCCTCCGCAGCCTCTGACCGAACAGCCAGAATAACCGAATCCTCTGAATCACTTACGCCATCAAAGACCAAACCACTCGGTACTAGCGATGAAATTCGAAAGCCTGTCCGCATGGCGCCGATTCTCCGTTGAAGAACCACAGTCGCCGGCGAACTTCATCAGAAATGAGTCAGAGCCAAACATGGACGCCTATCCTACCGTAAGTCTTTCGACCTTGGGATTCCGGCAGTTGAGGTAAACTCTGCCGCGCTGCGCACGAGGGCTCGCGCTCTACTGATGTACCGGGGTCTTCATTCTGATCGATGCGGACTCAAATTGGTAGGCCGAGCTGCAGCTCGGCCTACGGTACGCCCTGGCGTGAAGACAAGAAGGCGGATCGGCTTTGGAGCGGGTATCTCGTTTGAAGGAAGACGAGCGACAAGTTTCGAGCTCGCAGCGGCTTGAAATCGGGACGCGTCCGGTCCTGCTCCGCGTGATGACCTCGAGATCGTTGAACCTGCCCCTCAGTTTAACCGTCCGGCCCCGCGAACCTTTGTCCTCGCAGTGCCTCCAGACCTTCTCGATGAGCGGCTGTGCCTTCCTGACAACGGGGGGACGCCGGGGTGTCGACACCCAGTCAAGGCGATGCCGGTGATCTTGACGACGCGACGCCGCGTGCAACCGCCCGCAACTGACTGGAAAGCGGACACAGCAAATATCAGTCTCCTCACACCGGCGTCGGACTTGAACGCTCCCCGATGGTAGCAAGCGGACTTTCTACGTGGCCACCCCGCGCCGCAACAATGTGACGAATTCATTTGCATATCCGTCACGTGCAGCGACGCTGCCTGCATCAGCCGAGCGACTCGGTCGTAAGCTCGTCGTGGAGCAGATGTTCGCGATTGAACATGAGAGGCCTCCATCATCATTCAACATTCCGCGTTTGTCGTCTTCAGCCGTGTCCGGCTGAAGACGTTAATGTCGGGGTTCAGACACTGAGGCGCGAGTATCCCGCCGTTGGCGCCGAAGAACACCCGTGTCTATGGCTCCCACCCCTGCCGCGGTCGGCAAACAACAGACGGAGATGCTACAAAGCCATCTGACAGCGATAGCACCAGATCTCGAATGCCGTACCGTGACGGCGATGGTTACGCTTGAAAAAACCGCGCGCGGGCTGATGCCGTGCGACGTTGTCTTTGGTTGCACTGATGACAACGCCGGCGGCCTGGTTCTGTCGCGGTTCTCGACCTTCATGGCCACCCCTGTGATCGATTGCGGCGTGCTGCTGGGCGGCGATGGGGCCTTGGCAAGCATCAACGGCCGCGTAACCCCCCTCACCCCGGGGGCGCCTGCCTCGTCTGCCGCGACCGGATCGACCTTGCCCGCGGGCAAACCGAGCTGCGAACGCCGGAGGAGCGGATACGACTTGAAAACGAGGGCTACGCGCCCTCCTGAGAGGCATAGAACCAGCGGTGGTGACCTTCACCACCAGCATCGCTTCAGCCGCCATTAACGAGCTTCTGGAGCGCCTGATCGGGTTTGGGCCGAGCCCGAGGCCGACCCAGGTGCTGTTCCGCTGGCACGAGCGGGAGATCTCGACCAACAACGCCAAGCCGCGACCGGGTTATTACTGCAATCCAGAAAGCCAAAAGATTGGCAAGGGCGATAGTCATCCTTTCCTCGAAACAGGCATGGCCCGGGCCATAAAGATTCGTTGGTGGCAGTGGTCGCAGCGACTGCGTATGCCAGCCGAGAGGAGGAACCTTTCGGAGGCAAGTGAGGCCCCGGGCGATTTCGATCCCAACCGCGCGCGATCTCCAGCCTAGATCCCGGTGGAGCGCGACTTCGAGCGGGATCTCAGAAAGTAGATACAGGGCCATTGAATCGACGCCGGTCCGTTCTCGGGCTGCGAGATCATATTCGAATAAGCAAGGTCGATCTTGAGGCCGCCCCTCCGGCCGCTTGGCCCGAGGTATTCGCTGGGACTTCACAAGGCCGAGCACGCACTCGACGCGGTAAAATGACCGACACGTCGACTGATGACACCTAAGGCTGACTCCCAAAAACCCTCATGCTTCCGCTGATTAGCGTCGACGACCTAGTACTTTTCAAATCCCACCATTTTCATGCGCCAGCGGTCGACGCCGCCCCTGTCGTCGCGGTGGATAAACGTCTTCCGGATCGAGGTCTCAAGGTTTCTGCGCTCGATTCCAAGCAGGAACGGAATGTCCAGTTGACGCGTTTGCGCGAAGTTTTCAACCACCGCCTCAGTTGAATTGCAGGGCGGCAGTCTTGCGGCAATCCCATGCGTGGCATGCAGATCCTCGATAAAGTAAAAACCTCCAGGCTCAACGATGGGAAAGAGCTTTGCTAGAGCAAGCTGCTGGTGGTAAGCGGCGTGCGAAGCGTCGTCGATGATGATCCTTACGGGCGGGAGTGAGCTCGCAAGGCGTTCCAGGGCTCCCGCATGGCCCATATCAATACGTTCGAAACGGAAGCGGTCCGTCTTAAAGGCACTAAAATCGGAGATGTCGCATCCGACGACATCGGCTTTGGGAAAGAACTCCAGCCACATCCTGATAGATGGAATGTCATAGACCTTGCGAGTCAGCAGTTTATCGGGATCGAGAGAACCGTGCCCGTGCTGCAGTCCAATCTCGACCATCGTGAAGGCTTCGTGGCGGAATTCCTCGAACAGAAAAGAGTAGAAGCCGGTGTAGCCATGGGCGTAGCCAACCTCATCACCCTTTGTCGGTTCCTAGGGTATTTGCTCGTTTGGTCAAATTCGGGACGCCCATTTCCAAGACCACCTATTCTTAAGACGCAAGCACACACGCTGGATGGTATCTCAAGTAGCGTGCCAAACGGCAAATACTGATTCGTCTTGCGTATTCCTATTTAGCGCCTGTCGCCAGTTCGACAGAATGTCACGACTCTGACGGTCTGCGTCACAGACGCTCCATCTCACTACGTTTCGACGGCGGAACGGCAACGAGCCACCTTGATCATGTGTCTCTGGTCAGGATGACGCGATCGCGAGAAAATCTCTTCACCACTGAAAATGCGCAGGCCGATGGAGGCTCGCGGACCCAGCTACCCGTCCGTAGCGACGATCGCACTCGCTTCGCGGTCAGAGCCCATTCTCGATCGCTATTAACAGGCCGAGGAACTTATGGGCGGGACAGATGAGGCAGCGTCAGTTCGGCTTTGCCCGCAATAGCTTCGAAATTTAGTTTGTGAGCGGCGGCGGCCAAGACCGGCACCGAAACTGCACTCTCGCCCGCAAGGCGCACGGCGCAGTTAATATTCTTTGCGGAATTCGCAATCGAGATTGCCAGAACATCGGGTTTCTCGCCCAACAAAAAGGCCACGAAGCCTTGAAATATTCCGCTGTTCGTGGAGCCGCGACTAACCAGAGAGCGGAGCGTTACGAGATCGACATCAAGACCGCACGCAAATTGGCAAACCTCCGCGGCGGCTTAGTCGAGCCTGGGAATGCAAGGTCAGGCTGCGGCGGGCAATCAGGCGTGTCGTCAGCGCCGCCGTTAGCCCGGAAGTCATGAAAGAGTCGACGTTGCCGTCGAATGCGCGGTGAACGGCGAGGCACCGTAGGCCTGCCGAGCACACAGATTCGGCGCGGCCTTCAGATGCCACTTGACGGGTGATGGCCGGGCCTTCCATACGCGGTTCTAGCGGCCTGCCCGACGCAACGCAAATCCCCTCGGCAGATGCGGTTCGATACGCGCCCATTGCCTGTCGTTCAGCCAAAACAAATCAGCGCGCATTCTCTCGCCCCCGAATCAACACGTAGGCAAGAGAATCACGTGGCGCTATTTAGGTACAGACCCTAACATTACAGTTGCTTTTTTGATTTGAAGTGGGCGCGTTGAGCGGCAGCCTGGTGAGCTCTGCGCCAGAAGGACCATGC
>NZ_JBVVPM010000131.1:0-4151 GCF_055811255.1 Bradyrhizobium sp. MI1.11 | reverse complement strand
TTTTGCAGGGACTGCCCGTATCGGTCAGGACGTCGATATCGGTGTGGTCCGCGTGAACTATCGCTGGGGTGGCGCCGCCGCCACGATATATTGATCTTCGCCAGAACGAAAGCGTTCCTTCACAGGGGGCACGAACAGCCGGATAATCCTGCGCTGCTCGTCTCTCAAGGTAGCAATCATTGATGTAGGTCATTTCCAGAAACTACGTAAGGATTGTCCGTCGTCAGAACATTTGAGACTGATCAGGCGTCTCAAGAAGGGAGGATCTGGCTCATCAGGGGTTAGAGTTTAAGCTGCTTGCGATTGATGCTGCAAGCGGCGGTTTGCGATGGTATTGCGATCGCCTCAGCTCTGCCGAGAGTAAACATCGTCAGGAGTGACGTTGTCGATACTCTCATGATAGCGTGCTTGCGGATACGGCCAGGGGCTCCTGCTGCAGGACCTTCGCGATGGGACGGCGTTCTTCTGTTTGAGGAATATGAACTCCGAATGTCCGGGTCCATCACAACGGTCCATGCCGACAGGCCCGGCTCGCCTTCGAGCAACTGACCTTGTTGGTGAAAGGAAAGCGCGAAGGCCCTGACCTTCATCGCGACGATATCCGCTCGCTGCTGCTTCTTCTTGTCGACGTCATCGTCCAGATGCAGAAGCGAGATGGCCACTACCGCATCTCGTAAATCTATTATAACCCCGTTCGCAAACGCAACCACGCCAATTATACGAGCGATTCCATGAAACCTGCGGTGGAGCGGGTTGAATCAGCGCTGTGTGGCGCGAGCACTGGCCGATGGCCAGCTGGTGGCCCTCGATGATCGTCCGCGACCAGGCAAGGAGCCAACGATCACGCCTGAGGCCAAGGCCTGGCTGGTATCGCTGGCGTGTGACAGGGCCAAAGACCATGGGCTATCCGCATGAGTGAACGACGCGCAGAGCGCCTCTATCCCCATCCGCCGCATCAGCGTCTTGATATGCCGGCGGCCGATCTTGCACCCCTCGGCAGCCAGCAGGCCTCTCAGCATGCGCGAACCGGCGAAGGGAAACTCCAGATGCCGCCATCGAGACACCGCATGGTCGCGAGATCGGCGTCCGGCACCGGGCGCGGCAGGTAATAGACGCTGCCGCGGCTGATCTGCAAAACTTCCGCCTGCCTGGTGATCGATAGATCGAGCCCGCGGTCGATCATCGCAAAAACTGATCTTGGCGCTGCACGCCCCCGGTGGGATAGAAACGAATCGGCGATAGACTGCGTTCGGAAGGGAGCGGCCGATACGATTTGGTGCCATTTAACCCCGTTAAAAAACCTGATCCATGAGCTGTTGCGGACTTGAGAGTGGCGACGCCGCAAAGACGATCCCGTTTAGGAATCTGATCAATTGCGCAGCTCAGCCCTTCTCTGTCAGCAGGAGGATTGCAGATGTACCGCAAGGAGGCGAAGTCCAAGGTCGACCGTACCATGCCCATAGTGCCCCCGAACGCGGCTGCCATCGATGTTGGTGCGACTATGCACATGGCCGCCGTAGGACCTGATCACGCACTTAAGCCAGTACGCAGTTTTGGCACCTTCACGGCTGATCTCGATCAACTGGTAAAGTGGTTTGTGGAATGCGGAGTCGAGACCGTCGTGATGGAATCAACCAGCGTCTACTGGATTCCGATCTTTGAGCTTCTCGATGCACGGGGATTTTCCGTGTTTCTTGTCAACGCGCGCGACGCCAAGCACGTGCCGGGGCGCAAGACCGATGTCAGCGATGCGCAATGGCTGCAGCGGCTCCATTCGTTCGGATTGCTGCGGGCGAGTTTTCGGCCCAAAGGGCCGATTGCGGAGCTGCGAGCCTACGTGCGTCAGCGCGAACGTCTGCTGGAGTACGCCGCCTCACACATCCAGCATATGCAAAAAACATTGACCGAGATGAATCTTCAACTCCACCACGTTGTGGCCGACATCACGGGCGCGACCTGGCCTGCGCATCATTCGCGCGATCCGTGCCGGTGAGCGCGATCCTGAGACGCTGGCGTGCTTGCGCCACTACAGTTGCCACTCCAGTGTCGCGACGATCGCGAAGGCGCTCACCGGAAGCTACCGCGCGGAGCATCTGTTTGCGCTCGATCAGGCACTCGCCCTTTACGACGCGTATCACGAGAAGGCATCTGCCTGTCATGCCCGAATCGAAGGTGTGTTGAAGGAACTCACTATCCATAGGGATCATGATTATGGATCAGCGCCGCCGGTCTCGCGGCGTCGGAAACAGAACCGATCAAGCGAACGCTCTGGCTTTCGACGTCCGCGCGTCCTTGTTTGCGCTGCTCGGAAAGGACGTCACCACCATCACGGTCTCGGTCCTTACCTCTGGCTGAAGCTGATCGCAGAATGCGGCGACGACCTTACCTCTGGCCAAGTGCAAAGCATTTTACCTCCTGGCTGGGCTTGGCACCGAGCAATAAGGTCTCCGGAGGCAAAATGCTCTCGTCCCGAACGCGCCGATCCGGCGGCCGGGCCGCAGCTCTTCTAGGTCTTGCTGCCGTAACCGTCGGACGCACTGATACCGCGCTCGGCGCCATTTATAGAAGACTGTCGTCCCGCATTGGCAAGGCAAGGCAGTCACCGCGACGGCTCGCAAGCTAGCAGTCCTGTTCTATAACGCAGTGCGTCACGGAATGGACTACGTCGATCCCGGGGCCTCGTCCTATGAGACACGCTATCGGACGCGAGTGATCAACAATTTGCACCGACGTGCCAAGGCATTCGGCTTTGTCCTGCACCCCTTGGAACCGGGAGCTGGTGCCGTTTCTTAGGAATCGTTCTCCAGCGTCAGCTCCCCGATCTTGGCATGCAGCGACTCACATCGATCGCAGGCGCCGCCGGCGCAGCGCCGCCAAGTCCAAAAACTCCGGAAGCGCACCCTCCAGCTGCGCCTTCCACGCCGTAATCTGATTGGGGTGGACGCCGAACTGCTCGGCGAGCTGAGCTATCGTCCGGTCCCCCTTGACGGCGGCAAGCGCCACCTTCGCCTTGAAAGCCGGTGTGTGGTTCCGGCGTGCTCGTCTGCTCATCGTCGCTCCTGATTCGCAGGCACCAGCGTGCCCGCTGTCAGGCAGAAACTCCACTTACCGACCTGTTCAAATTTGCAGAGCCGGGATCATGGTCGTGTCCCCGGTGGTGGTGTAGCTCGGTAGCAAAGCCGCCCGGACGCGCCCCCGATAGCGCCGTAGCGGGCGGGCGGCTTTGGCGGTGGTCACCGGCAGTTCTCCGGTAGGATCGGGTTGCGACACGCCAACGCACGAGGAACCAGCGATGACCGACGACATGATGAACCTGCGCACGCTGGTAGAGAAGTCCCCTGACGCCTATCTGCTGCGCGAGATGATCGGCTTTGCCGCCCAGCGTCTGTTGGAGCTGGAAGTGGGAGGCCAGACCGGGGCGGCCTATGGCGAGAAGAATCCCGAACGCCTGGCGAGCGCAACGGTTACCGCGACCGGATCTGGGAGACCCGTGCCGGCGCCGTCGAGCTACGCATCCCCAAGCTGCGCAAGGGCTCCTACTTTCCAGGCTTCCTCGAGCCGCGCCGCATGGCCTAGAAGGCGCTCACCGCCGTGGTGCAGGAGGCTTATGTGCAGGACGTTTCGACCCGCTCGGTCGACGATCTGATGCAGGCCATGGCATGACCGGCATCTCCAAGAGCCAGGTGAGCCGACTGTGCGGCGAGATCCACGCCACGGGACACGATCCAAGTCATCAAATCACTAAAGTCAAGTTACCCCTACCAGCAGGTGCCGCAGCTTCAACTGCCGTAACCCCGACCCACAGACGTACACTCCCGGCGGCAATTGGTGTCTAAATGCAGTCAATGACTTTCGCTCTATTGAAATTTGTGCCGTGGTCGGTGAGAATGTGCCCAGGGGAGGGGCCATGGCCCTTTAATTGCGGACTGATGTCAACTCTCTTTTTGAAGCCATTCGGCAAGACGGTAGCGCTCGGCCCGTTGAAGCGGGTCGGGGTTACGGAGACGGGGCGAGCGCGGCTAGTAGATCGATAGCCAGCTCGGTAGTGTTGGTCGACTAGCCGTCACCTAAATCGTCGTCCGTGAAGAGCGGCTAAGCGATTGAGCTAGGATCGCATTTGACTTTGTGGACTGTTTTTGGAATGCAGGATT
>NZ_JBVVPM010000130.1:0-4415 GCF_055811255.1 Bradyrhizobium sp. MI1.11 | reverse complement strand
TCCCTGCAATCTCAAATGCCGCCGCAACCGGAAAACTGACTCCTGCTCAATCGCTTAGAGCCTTGTTCACGGACGACGCCGTAGCGTCATCCCGATGGTGTCTCGAACGACCCCCAGCACGGGCAGCATGCCGAGGCGAGACGCTGGACTGCCGTGAGCCAGAAAACAAGCCACGCCTCGATCAGGACGGCTGTGCAGATGCAGAGCAGCATCACGCACCTGTCAAATTCACAGCGTATGACAGTAATCGGCGGCAGGATCTTCGTTCGCGCTTTGAGGTAGAATCCAAGCACACTCGAGAAAACGGCAGTTGCCAATGGCGCATAAGGAAATCTCACGTCTGAAACAACGAGCAAATTGCTATCGAACCAACGGCTGTCTACTGGCAAAAGAGCAACTTCCGACAGCATAGTGCAACCGCAGCAAATGTCGCGATCGGCCAGAGGCCACCAACAGGGGGATTCTAGCGCAAAAGGGAGCTTCTATCTGGCTCCACGAGGGTCGAATAATGGCCCGTGTTTTGGAATGCCACCCCGATGAAGTCTCCTTGTCGCCAGATGAGGCGACAAGGGTAGGTGGTGCGAAATTCATCGAAGGAAAGCGAAAACTCGGTCGGCAGAAGCGTGAGTCCATTAAGCTGAAGGCCCGCGCCTCTATTGGAGAGATCACGTACCAGGCAGGGCTCGGAGGTGATGTGTCCCGGAATTGAGAGAAAAACACCTCGCCGCACCGACTGCCTTTCAATCGACCGCCGGGAACAAGTCTTTCCTTCCCATTGACGGACCTTTTCTTGCAACTTCTTTAGCTCTCGGTACTGGCGCTCCAGACTCACGCGCTCCTCCGCTTTGTTGGCGCTTCCCACAGGTGCCGAAATGCAACAACCGCCGGATAGTATATTAGAGCAATCCTGAGGTTGAGGGAATTCCGGACAACTACCGTTCGTGGCCTATCCCAATTTGGGCAGGGTCCTACTTAGAACAGCGTCGAAGCCCGACGAAGTCATTTAGGCCGCCAGAACCGGCGCTGCGTCGGCGCTCGGGCTAGCAAACTGGTACGGCTGCTATCCCTGGTCCGGTTTGCGGTGCCAACGGGACAAACACGGCAATTGCAATGTCCGCCGTGGGTCATTTACGAGGGACTCATCGGGATTTTCGGATGGTTGATGTCCGTTTCGCTCGTGAGCACCCGACAGGGCCGCCGGTCGGGGGCGTTGCGTTTTGACCAACGCCTGTGATTCAAACTCCCAAACTGGGAAGACGAACTCGCTGGCCATGAATCGGGTGCCATCAAGCGCATGCTCGTGTCACAGTCAACTACCTGCTTGGGCAGTTGATCGAAACGACAAACATAGGACAAATCAATGTCAAGGAATGCGTTTCTGCGTTTCGCTGAACACCTTCACATCTCGTAGTTTTCAAGCGGGATCGAGGCAGGTGGCTGGGCCGGATAAGCTGAGCTGCTGGGAATTCCAGATCTATGCCATGGCTTGACCAGGAAACGCAATTTGCCGGCGAGAGCTGCCGTGTATTGACCCGTCACGTCGTTCGACCAAAGCATTTCGTTCTCGGGTTGACCAGGCGAACGGAGCCTGATGCCCCTGCAATTCCATCGCGCTCTCGAAGACATGGAAATATGGAGTGCGAGCAGCGACGGCTATTCGTTCGTGATCAGCTTCCAGAGCCCGACTGGTCGTGGCTTCCGCGGAAGGTTGGGCTACGTCGCCTCGTGGCGTCCGCTTGACCAGAGCCGTGGCTCGATCAGGATTCTCGGCTCGCCGCTCCAAAGCTTCGCTGAGGCCGAGAATGCGTGCAACAGTATGCTGAATTACCTCCGAGACCTGAACTGATTCCCACTCGCTGAGAATTTGGAGCCTCGCCAAATGCCACAGTCGCTCCGAGCGCCGCCCAGGATACGCGATAGAATCTCACCGCTCACTCATTATGTAAAGGCGTTGGAGCACATGCTGGCAGCCGATGCAGACGAAGTTGATCTTTAGGAAACGGCATTCGGGATAATGGGTCGCGTACAATGAGCAGCAGACAGCTTGAAGATGAGTACGACCGCGAGGAAGCCGAGGCGATTGCCGCGGCACTTGACCTCACGCCCGATGAACTAAATGAAATCGAGTATACGATACACGAGATCGCCAACGACGACGGGCTGGTTTACGGGTACGGCGTAGAGATCAAAGAAGGCGCCCCGCAGTACATCCTCGATAAGCTTGTGCGACTGCCCAGGCGGGGCAACTTAGTGCTGATCCATCTGCGCGGATATGAAATGGACCCGCGGAGCGGGACCGGTTGAACTGGTTTGTTAGTTAGAAACTGACCGCTCCTGATCCCTTTCTATCACGCTGCCTAGCACGCTGCCAGAGACTCTGTCTGCTGCAGTTGCTGTGGGCATGTGGTCAACGCGTCAGCGTTGTCCACCATGTCCACAGCCTTCGGGCCAGCGTCCGTTCGCGCCAGACCGCCATCGGCGTGCGATAGCCATGCGCCTGATGAAGGCGGCGATCGTTGTAGAAGGCGATCCAGCTGGCGATCCCTGCTTTGGCCTCGCGGCCATCGGCATAGCCCTTGAGATAGATGTCCTCATGCTTGAGCGACCGCCACAGCCGCTCGATGAAGACGTGTGCGATACCGCTCATCCGGCGCGCCGCGTGTTGAAGCGCTGCTATGTCGGTCGGCCCGGCGCCAGTCGCGAGATTGAGTTCGTTCTGCAGGTGCTGGAATTCTGTCCTGCACCGGTCTGGCTCGGCGAGAAGCACCGCGAATTCGTCCATTGGCGAAAGGCCCTTCATTGCATGACTGCGGCCACGTGACACTCCGATCTGGTGTCTTTTCAGGGGGGGCCGCCAGCATCGGATCGATCTCTTCTTCAAGTCAGCGCTGGAGAGACTTTAGGAGGAAGCCCACCATCCATCGGGGAAGGCCTCCAGCAAAGTCCACTCGACTTGGTTGTCGTTGTCAGGGGGACTGATAGCGCCTGCATTCCTGCTCGGTCGCGCGTGGCGACGGAGGCGGACAGACGAGGCGCCTGGTTCACGGCTTCGATGGCGGCGCCAAGCAGGACGTGTCAAGCGTAATGGAAGCACACCGCGGGCGCGGCGCTCTGCTTCTTCCACCAAACGTCGAAGATCTTCCAATTCTGAGAGCTGAGAAGTGAGTTCGCTAAGTCGTTCGACGTAAAGGATTGCGCGAGAGCCTCGCATAAATGTCCTCCCAGGAGAAAAAACACGATCAGGACGGCTTCAGGGCAAATAGCTCGGGTAAAAGTGGAAACTACCAGGGGTAGCTATCGGATTTCAATACGTAAGGCTTGCTGCCTCAGAATGTGCTCGAACGCGAGAGGTGTTGCCGCGAGGGGCGGCAACCGCGAGCCCGTCTGCTAGCGCCACTGTCGCACGGACCCTGTCGTTTCTGACAGGCGAGGAACCGCCAAGGTGTGGGCGGGCATGACCGCGACCAAAAAGACGAGCGCCGCGACTATGCCACGTTACTGCTTCGCGATTTTCCACAATAGAGAAAAGGCGTCGAGACTGGAGCGCGATCGCTCTGCTGAATTTAGCGGTCCAATGGAGCGCCCGTGTCGCTCGGGATATCCCCAGCGGTCCCGGCTACGATTAGACTAGCGGCGCCGTTGCTAATCGTGCTCGACGCCTCCGTTGCTGAGATCGCTCTGCATGCCTCGGTGGTGTCGGCGAGAAAGAACCCCGAATGACCTTCCCCAAGTGTTATCCAGTCCTGAGTTCGCCCGTGCCGTTGGATTTGCCCGGTTGGGCGGTGGCAGCGACGGGGCTGGCGCGGAGGTCGGCATAGCGCAGCGCCAGATCCCGGCGCGGGTGGCAGGTCATCGCGAACTCGGACGGGGTTCTCCATCCGAACTGCGAGTGCGGGTCGCGTAGCGTTGCAGTCGGCCCGCCAGCAAATCCGCGCTGCTCCAGGATCTCATAGACCGGGACTCCAATAGACGCCGCTGAATTCCATCGCCACGCTGGTGACGCCGCACGCTTTAAACCAGTTCGCCAGATCACGGCTCCGATGTGTGAAATTGACTGAAAACGCTTTTGGCACGCCGGCCGTTCCACATATTGGGGTAAGGCCAGACCTACGGGAGCTGGTAGTGGGAGGAGAGTGCGGGTTGAGTAGCCTTGGGGTAATGCAGCACGACCGACCACGGTACCAGACTGTCGACGCCAAGTTCTTGCGAGCGATCATCTTGCTGCTCGATGCCCTCCAGATTGAGGGCGGGTGCCGGGAGAACCTTAAGCGTGGCGCAACAAGTCAACCGCATGATGCAGATGAGATCAACACGGACGGGGTGGTGCGTGTGGCCGTAATACGCCTTCTGCGCGCCTATATTGCGGCGATCGGACAGAGCGATAGGGCGCGAGCGGCACTCCTAGAACGGCTATG
>NZ_JBVVPM010000129.1:0-4523 GCF_055811255.1 Bradyrhizobium sp. MI1.11 | reverse complement strand
TTGCGAGCAAGGGTGTGAGCTCGCCCGCCGATCTGCGCACCTGGCTCGCCTACCTCGCCGAACGCGGCAGGCTCGCCATTGCCCGCGAGGGCATTGGGCTGGCTGACGAACTCGCCGCGATCGCCAAGCGGCTGGAGCGCGATAGCGCGGTGCTGTTTCCGCGTCCCGACGGGCACGAGATTCCTGTCGTCGCCAATCTCTTCGCCGGCCGTGACTGGGTCGCCGAATCCATCGGCGTCACCGAGGACCAGTTATTGCCGCGGTTCCTGGCCGCCGCGAGTAACCTGTTGCCGACGCATGAGGTCGCGAGTGGGCCGGTGCAGGAGGTCGTGCACGACGAGGTCGATCTGCTGCGCCAGCTTCCGGTGCCCAAGCACAACGAGCGCGACAGCGGCCCCTACATCACGGCCGGCCTGCTGATCGCCCGCAATCCCAAGACGGGCGTGCAGAACGTCTCGATCCACCGCTGCCAGATCTCCGGCAAGAACCACATCGGCGTGCTGCTGTTGCCGCGGCACACGTTCTCCTATTATCGCATGGCGGAAGAGTTGGGACAGGCGCTGGAGATCGCGATCGTCATCGGCGCGCATCCGGCGCTGCTGCTGGCCTCGCAAGCGATCGCCGCGCTCGACGAGGACGAGATGGCGATTGCCGGTGCGCTGCTCGGCTCTCCCGTGGACGTCGTCAAATGCCGCACCAATTCGGTCCGCGTGCCCGCTCATGCGGAGATCGTGATCGAGGGCCGCATTCTGCAAGGCGTGCGCGAGCCGGAGGGGCCGTTCGGCGAATTCCCCCAATATTACGGTCCGCGCGCCAATCGCGAGGTGATCGAGGTCGATGCCATCACGCATCGCAAGGCGCCGATCTTCCACACCATCGTCGGCGGCGGTTTTGAGCATCTGATCCTCGGCGGCGTGCCGCGCGAGGCGACGCTGCTCCAGCATCTGCGCCGCAGTTTTCCGAACGTGATCGACGTCCGCCTCACGCGCGGCGGCACCTGCCGCTATCACCTCGCGATCAGAGTCGATAAGACCAATGATGGCGAGCCGAAGAACATCATGATGTGCGCTTTCGGCGCCCACTACGACATCAAGCAGGTGGTCGTGGTCGACAAGGATGTCGACATCTCCTCGTCCGAGGAGATCGAATGGGCGGTGGCGACGCGCTTCCAGGCCGACCGCGATCTCATGGTCGTCGCCGGCGCGCTCGGCTCGAAACTCGATCCGACCACCGACAACGGCATCAGCGCCAAGATGGGCCTGGATGCGACCGCGCCGGTCAGTGCGCCCGAGCTCGCCTTCAAGCGCATCCGTGTCAAGGGCGAGGAGGAGGTCGATCTGGCCACCGCCTTGCAGGCCGACCCCGGCGTCGCGATCGCGCGGCTGCTTGCGGAGGCGGGGACATGAGCGGGTTACCGCTTGGAAGCAACTTGCGTCGGTTTGCGCGATTGGAATATGTAGCTGACGCTGCTTATAGTGCCGCGCCAACAAGGCAACCATTTTGCGGCGCAATGCCGGGAGGAAGGAACTGATGTCGACGGCCCTGCGCATTGCTCATGGCGCTTTCGGCAGGGTCGCTCTGCTCGACATGGATCGTTCGCTGGTCCGCCACGCCCATCATCATTGCCACGTCCTGCTCAAGGTCGAGGGCGCCGACACGCAGTTCCTGGTGGGCGACCGGGTCACGCCGCTGACGGACACCGCCGCCGTGCTGGTCGACGGCTGGAAGCCGCATGCCTATGTGCACGACGCCAACCGTCCGCGCACGCTCATCATGGCGCTCTATATCGAGCCGGAATGGCTGAAGGAGTTCCGCCCCGGCTGGGCCGCGAGCGGCGCGCCGGGCTTTTTCGAGCGGCCGTCAGGCGAGGTGTCACCGCGCATCCGCCAGCTCACACTGCATTTGGCGTCCGAAATGATGGCGAATCCGGATGCGGTGCGGACTCACGAGCAGACGCTGTCGGACCTCATGATCGCGGTGATCGAGCGCTTCACGCCGTGGCGCAGCTTTCCGGTCTCGATCCGCGGCATGAGTGCAGTGAGCTGCGACTGGCGCATTCGCCGCGCGATGGACGCGATGCGGACGCACGATTCCTATGCCAACGTCGATCAGTTCGTGAAGGGCGCCGGCCTGTCGCGAGCGCAATTCTTCCGTCTGTTCGAAACCTCGCTCGGCGTCTCGCCAAAACTCTATCTCAACGTCGTCCGCATGGAGCGCGCGCTCGATGCGGTGATGCGCGAGGAGACGCCGCTCGGTGAGCTCAGCGAGCGTTTCGGCTTTCCGGAGCCGGCGCATTTCACGCGCTTCTTCCGCGATCATGCCGGCGTCAGCCCGCGCGAGTTTCGCAACGTCTCGCGTCTTGCCGGCTGATATTGCGCTGCACGCTCTCGAATGAGACGATTTGGTAAGTCGTGAGAGCGGGCGGTATGGCCGCCGCGCCCCCTGTCCTGACAAACGTCACCGTCGCGTCAAAGAGCGCGTCGGGAGGTATGCCGGGACATGGTGCAGGCTGCGGTTCAATCCGCAAATTCAGTCGATCAAATTGGCGACAGGCCGTGGGTCGGGCGTTCGATCGAGCGCGTCGAGGACGCTGCGCTGCTCAGCGGCCGCGGCCGCTTCATCGACGATCTCGGCGTACAGCCCGGCACGCTGCACGCGGCGATCCTGCGCTCGCCGCACGCGCATGCCGATATCCTCTCGATCGACATTGAAGCCGCAAAACGCCTGCCGGGCGTTGCCGCGGTCCTGACCGGCGAGCAGGTCAAGGCGGTCACAACAACCCTCGTTGTCGGCGTGAAGGCGCCGGTCGAGTGCTGGCCGATCGCGATCGACCGGGTGCGCTATGTCGGCGAGCCCGTGGCTGTGATCGTTGCCACCGACCGCGCCCGCGCCGAGGATGCGGCCGAGCTGATCAATGTCGAGTATCGCCCGCGCGGCGCCGTCGTTGATCCGCTCGGCACGCTCGTCTCAGGCGCGCCTGTCCTTCACGACGGCTTTCCCGGCAATCTCGCCAGCGACCGCGCCTTCCGTTACGGCGACCCCGAAAAGGCCTTTGCGGATGCGCCGCATCGCTTCTCCATCGACATCCGCTATCCCCGCAATTCCTGCACGCCGATCGAGACCTATGGCGTCGTCGCCTCGCATGATGCCGGCGAGGACGCCTTCGAGGTGCTCGCCAATTTCCAGGGCCCGTTCAGCATCCACACCGTGATCGCGCGCGCGTTGAAAGTGCCGGGCAACCGGCTGCGGCTGCGCACGCCGCCGGATTCCGGCGGCAGTTTTGGCGTCAAGCAGGGCGTGTTTCCCTATATCGTGCTGATCGCCGCCGCCGCCCGCGTCACGGGTCGGCCGGTGAAGTGGATCGAGGACCGGCTCGAGCATCTCACCGCATCGGTGTCGGCCACCAACCGTGCAACGACGCTGGCCGCGGCGGTTGCGGCCGACGGAAAGATCCTCGCGCTCGACTGGGACCAGGTCGAGGATTGCGGCGCGCATCTGCGCGCGCCTGAGCCGGCCACGCTCTACCGCATGCACGGCAATCTGACCGGCGCTTACGACATCCGTCACGTCAAAATCCGCAACCGCGTCGTCGTCACCAACAAGACGCCGACCGGCCTCAACCGCGGCTTCGGCGGACCGCAGGTCTATTTCGCGCTGGAAGGGCTGGTGCAGCAAATCGCGATCGGGCTCGGCCTCGATCCGCTCGATGTCATCAAGCGCAATCTGATCGATGCCGGCGCGTTTCCCTATCGTACTGCGACCGGCGCGCTGCTCGATTCCGGCGACTATCAAGAAGCGATCGCGCGCGCGGTCGAGCAGGGCAGGCTCGCGGAGCTTAGGGCGAAGCGTGTCGAGGTGCGGGCGCGTGGCGGCCTCTACGGCATCGGCTTCACCGCCGTGGTCGAACCCAGCGTCTCCAACATGGGCTACATCACCACCGTGCTGACGGCGGCCGAGCGCCGCAAGGCGGGCCCGAAGAACGGCGCGCAGGCGACCGCAACCGTCGGGCTCGATCCGGTTGGCAGCGTCACCGTTCACGTGGCGTCGGTGCCGCAGGGGCAGGGCCATCGCACCGTGCTGTCGCAGGTCGTCGCCGATGTCTTCGGCCTTCAGCCAAAGGAGATCCGCGTCAACACCGAGATCGACACGGCAAAGGACGCCTGGTCGATTGCGTCGGGCAATTACGCCAGCCGCTTTGCTGCGGCCGTGGCCGGCACGGCGAAGCTCGCGGCCGAACGCGTTGCGGGCCGTCTTGCCCGCATCGCGGCCAGCCAGCTCAACGTCGAAGCCTCGGACATCGTGTTTGCAAAAGGCTTCGTCGCCTCAAGACACAATCCGGAGAACCGGATCGCGTTCTCGCGCGTCGCAGCGCTGAGCCATTGGTCGCCCGGATCGCTGCCCGATGATGCAGGCCAGACCATCCGCGAGACCGTGTTCTGGACGCCGCCGGAACTGACTCCGCCGGACGAGGACGACCGCATCAACTCCTCGCTCTGCCACGGTTTCATCTTCGATTTCTGCGG
>NZ_JBVVPM010000128.1:0-4555 GCF_055811255.1 Bradyrhizobium sp. MI1.11 | reverse complement strand
GGTGCGGCCGATCAGTCGAGGTCGCATCGACATTAGTAATGGCGCCATAGGGTAACATTTGCTCATGCGGCAATACGGGGGGTCCCAGTCGAACGCCGATTGACAAACGGGGACTTGCCCTGGGGCGCGATCAATATCAATTGCTTCTGCTCGCCCGCCAAAGATCTCCACGGAATCGGGCAGTACCAATTTTTTAGTGGTTTTTGACAGCGCGCTGTGATTGCCGCGGATGAAAGGTGCGGATGCCAGCCTGATCGAGGCGCGGGATCTGCTCGGCCAGGAAGCGAGCCGTGTTCGTTGAGGTCTGATCGCCGTCGCAGAGATCGCCGGCGATCAGCAGCGCGCCGACCTGCTCGTCCAGGTAACAGTTAACGACCCGGACGAAGGCGCGCCATTGCCGAGCAGCTCCGCCAGACCGGAATGGCGCAGCGCCAGCAAGCGCAGCGGCGAATCAACTGGATATCCGAGCCATGGACGAAGCGATACGTCAACCTCTCCCATCCTATGTTCGGGTCCCCGCGCATGTGTTGGGACCTTACACGCTAGTCAATCGGCGTGATATGGAAATACCCGAGCGAAGTCGGTTTACCAGCAATAATCACGAACGACCAGTTATCTCTCGGGGGATGGGCATGACTGACGAGCCAATAGACGACGTCTTTGGACTGGGCAAAGAAGCTCTCGTCGTGGAAGCAGGAGGCGCTGTGGCGGCTCGCTATCTGTAACGACCTCAGGGAGGGGACGCCGACGAATTGCTCGCTATGGTCAAGACGGCTGCGGGCTTCAGTCTCGCGAGCCCCCCCTCCGGGCGCGGTCCCGTTCGCCAAGGTCCACTTCGGGGGCGAGATGCACCAGCCCATCATCTTGAAAGACATCGCCAACGTCGAAAACATCAACCGGCTCGTTCCAAAGGGGCGCTCTCCTTTTGCCTCCCGAAGCCGCGTGGTGCAACGACCAGTCCTGGTAGTTGTGCCACGGCTTCGCCGGACGATATATCAGACCGTCAGCTTGGGCTGGCCATGCTGAAGTTAGCGGCGCGTGATAGGGACAGCGCTCTACTGCAATCGGGCGCCGAGTCACGTGCCGGCTAACTTCCCTGTTATGTTTTGGGGCGATCGAAGCAGGATAAGTGCTTTTATATCTTCCGCTGCGCGGCGTTCGCGGCTTCCTCGCACAGGAAAATGAGGACAGCCATGATATGTCTGGCTGGTCAATCGGCCCTTTAATTGCGGTTTGTTGTCAAGCTACCATTCTTCCTCTCTGCCGTGACACGCCGGCAGCGATTGCTCCGTCGGAGCTGGTCAGGTTGCGGAGACGGAGCGATCGCGGATGGCGAGACGATTGCCTGGCGGGCTTGGCAATCGACGTCGGTGGCGGCTTCGTCGCGTTAAGTTGATGCCTTCGTACTAGTCTCTGCCGCGGCAGTTCTTCGTCTTGTGCGGTCCACGAGCATGTCAAACAAACTAAGAAAACTGCGCATCTTTACCGACAGAGGTCCCCTGATCGCGCTAACCATCGCTCTGGGGACGGTGGTCGGCGTTGTCGGCCCGACATCGGCGCAGTTCTTCAATTTCGGCGGATATCAGCAGCGGCCGCAGCCGCAACGCGGTGGCGGGTTCGGCGGCGGCTGGTTTGGTAAGGATATGTTTAAGCCGTCTGCTCCCCAGCCTCGTTGGGATAGGCGGCAACCCTTACCCCCCGCGCGGGAGGACTTTTCGAGGGCGCCCGCGGTCGGAAAGCGCGATACTGTACCGGAGCGCCATGTTCTTGTGCTCGGTGATGCGATGGCGGACTGGCTCGCCTATGGTCTTGAAGACGCCTATGCCGAACAGTCTGACATGGGCGTGATCCGCAGACATAAGACCGTCTCAGGCCTCATCAGATATCAGCCGAAGGGCAATCCGGCCGATTGGGCCGCCGCAGCCAAAGGCATTCTCCCCACCGAAAAAGCAGACGCCATCGTCGTCATGCTCGGACTCGATGACCGGGTCGGGATCCGCGAGCCGCCGGCTGAGAAATCCGACATCAAGCCGTCGCACAAAAAGGTAGACAAGAAGGATGCCAGAGCCAAACCGGAGGGCGGTACGAACGCCGACGCGAAGCCGGATGACAGACTGGTCGATACGGAATTGTCGCCCAATGACGCCGCCGACGCGCGGGCTATCGAACCGGAGAGTAGCACGCGCTCGCCAAACGGTATCTATGAGTATCGCGAGAAACGCTGGATCGAGCTCTACAAAAACAAGATCGAACAGATGATCGGCGTGCTCAAATCTAAGGGGGTGCCGGTACTGTGGGTTGGCCTGCCGGTGGTACGTGGCGCTAAGACAACAGCCGACACGCTGTTTCTGGATTCGCTCTATCGCGAGGCGGCCGGCAAGGCCGGCATCACTTATGTCGATGTCTGGGACGGCTTTGTCGATGAAGCCGGCCATTTTATGCAGCGCGGTCCCGACTTCGAAGGCCAGGTCCGTCAGCTGCGCTCCTCCGACGGCGTGTATTTCACCAAGCCCGGCGCCCGCAAGCTCGCGCATTATGTCGAACGCGAAATCAACCGGTTGCTGGCTGCACGTTCCGCGCCGATCGCGCTGCCGACGGAACCGGCAAGGCCCGACGTCAATGCGCTGCCGGGTCAACCGGCCCTGCGCCCGCTCGCCGGACCGATCCTTCCCTTGGTGGCCCCCTCTTTCGGCGCCGATCAATTGCTCGGCGGTCCAGGGGCGCCGATGGCAATGGATGCGCTAGCAGCGCGTGTCTTGGTCAAAGGTGAGCCCTTGTCGGCACCGGCCGGTCGCGCCGACGATTTTGTCTGGCCGCGCCGCGAAGTCGGACGCGAACAGTCTAAGGATACTCCAATGGCTCCGGCTTCGCCCGATGATCGCATCCCGGTATCGGCGCCGGCGCCAATGCTAAAGCAGAAAAAGAATCGCAGCCAAAGGTGAGGCGTTGACGTTTTGGCCCGCAGGTTTCACTCAATGGGGCCGCTTCGGGGACAATCGCATCGGTTTGCGCCGGAGCCTGTGGGCGTGGCAAACGCAGTTCGCACCTGGAGCAACACTAGGGTTCAGACTCAATTGATGCAATAGGCGACGACGGCGGCGAGGTAGACGGCAGCCAAGAACTTTCTGGCAAGTTTGTCGTAGCGAGCAGCGACGCGTCTGAACTCTTTGAGCCGCCAGAAGCAGCCCTCGATAACATTGGTCCTCTATAGGCGCGTTTGCTGAAGCTGTGGAGGGTCACCCTGTTGGACTTGTTCGGAATGACGGGTTTCGCGCCGCGATTAATGATTACGGCGCGAAAGCCATCGGCATCGTAGCCTTTGTCTCCAATGAGGGAAGACATGGGCGGCGCGAGTTTCAAAAGGTCCGGCCCCGCGGCAACATCTGCGGCTTGTCCCGGAGTGAGATGAAATGCCCAAGATTTGCAATCAGGGTCGCTCAGCGCGTGGATTTTCGTGGTTCGCCCGCCGTGCGAGCCGCCGATCGCCTGTTCATGCTTTCCCCTTTTCCGCCGCGCACCGGCCAATGTGCTTTGATCGAGGTGGAGTCGATCGACAAAGTCAGGCCGTCTTTGCCTTCGATCTCGCGTTCGCGCGTTTCGTCGCTCTCCCGCCCCGACACCCGCGTCAAAGGCCCGCGCCGCCTCTTCCAGAAGTTGTTTCTTCCACGCATAGATCTGGTTCGGGTGCACCTCATAGCGCAGAGCCAGCTCGGTGACCCCTCGCCTGCTCCCGCACCGCCTCTGGCGCAATCTTTCCCTTCAGTGCCGCGTCAATTTTCCGTCTCATCTTCTTGTCATCATGCCCTCCGTCTATCAAACGGAGCGACCCTTTTCCAACTTAGCCTCTGGTCCCAAAACCGGGGTCTGTTTCACGTTCGAGACGCGGGCCACGCTTTTGTTGAGCGGCACTGGCAGCCGACCAATGGCCGATGGTGAAAAGGCAGTAATCGTCTTGCGTTCGCCTTTCATGAGCGATCCGCCAACGCCCGGTGATTTGGTTCGGCCCGCATTTTATCTAGCTATCCAGTTCGGCCAGTGATTCCCGGTCGAGCAGGACCACCTCTCGCTGAGTCTGTCCGTCGAACCGCAGCATCTTTTTATTGCGCAACGACGAGAGCGCGCGCGATACCGTTTCTAGCGTCAGACCAAGATAATCTGCAATGTCGCGGCGCCCCATCGGCAGGCTCATCGCATTGACCTGCCGCTGAACTTTCATCCATTGGCGATTAGAGTCTCGGCGGATGTTACGCCGTTTGGCGCGGGGTGAGCAACGTGCGATCGGCGGAGCTGGTCGGGGTTGCGCAGCCGGTCGCACGTTGCGGTGAGGTTGGCGGAATAGGCCGCGGGTGTCAGATAGCCCAGCGACGAATGCGGGCGGTGGCTATTGTAGTCATGGGCCCACGCCGCAATCCTAGTTCGGGCGTGATCAAGGCCGAAGAACAGGGTTTCGTTGAGAAGCTCGTCTCGCATCCGGCCGTTGAAGCTTTCACAGAAGCCGTTCTGCATCGGTTTGCCTGGCGCGATAAAGTGCCAGGCAATCTGGTTGTCCTCTGAC
>NZ_JBVVPM010000127.1:0-4825 GCF_055811255.1 Bradyrhizobium sp. MI1.11 | reverse complement strand
CCAGACGGATAGACCATTTGCTGGGCTACCCCCTCCCTAACCCTCCCCCACAAGGGGGGAGGGAACGCACCGCCGCCCTTGGCCGGCACCTCCTCCGTCACGAGCACGTGACACTCGTAACAATCCGCCCATCACCCACGAACCATCCTCGTGACCCCTTCACGAGTGCCCCGATGCTCGAACTTCTCTTCGCTGTCCTCGCCGGCATCCTCACCATCGCCGCGCCGTGCACGCTGCCGATGCTGCCGATCCTGCTCGGCGCCTCGATCGGCCGCAGCTCGCATTTGCGGCCCGCGATGATCGCGCTCGGCTTCGTCATCTCGTTCTCCGCGACCGCGCTGTTGCTCGGCGCCATCACGCGGCTGTTTGATTTCGATCCGAACGTGCTGCGCGAGGCGGCATCGATCCTGCTGCTCGGCTTCGGCCTGTTGATGCTGTGGCCGGCGCCGTTCGAATGGCTGTCGATCCGGCTCAACGGCTGGCTCGATCTCGGCAATTCCGGCGCCACGCAGCGCGAGGGTGCGCTCGGCGGGCTCGTGCTCGGCACCACGCTTGGCCTGGTCTGGACGCCCTGCGCCGGCCCGGTGCTCGGCTCGATCCTGACGCTGGTCGCGACGACTGAGAACGCGACCTGGGCCGGCACGCTGCTGATCGCCTACGCGATCGGCGCGGCGATCCCGATGCTGGCGATTGCCTATGGCGGGCAGGCCGCGACGACGCGGGTGCGCAGCCTCGCGCGCATGTCGCCGCGGCTGCAGCAGGGCTTTGGCGTCGTCGTGATCGGCTTCGCGCTCGCCGCCTATTTCCAATACGACACGCTGATCGTGGCGTGGCTCACCGGCTTCTATCCCACCGGCCAGATCGGCCAGTGATCATCGCGCATCTCAACCGGAGGACTCGTCCATGACTTTCAAACTGCTCGCCGTCTCCGCCGCACTGATCGGCATCGCCGTAACAGGCGCCGTCATCCCCGGCATCTGCGACGAGGCCGCGCGCGCCGTCCCTATCGTCACCGCGGCCGCCAGCCAGCAGACCGCGCCCGACTTCACCGGCATCAACAACTGGTTCAACTCGAAACCGCTGAACATTGCCGATCTCCGCGGCAAGGTCGTGCTGGTGGACTTCTGGACCTATGGCTGCGTCAACTGCGTCAACACGCTGCCGCACGTCACCGAGCTCTACGCCAAGTACAAGGACCGGGGTCTCGTCGTGGTGGGCGTGCACACGCCGGAATTCCCGTTCGAGCGCTCGGCGTCCAATGTGCAGGCGGCGCTGAAGCGCCACGGCATCACCTATCCGGTGGCGCAGGATAATGATTCCAGGACCTGGAACGCCTACAGCAACCAGTATTGGCCGGCGCAGTACATCATCGACCAGAACGGCAAGATCGTGTTCCAGCACGCGGGCGAGGGCCGCTATGACGAGATCGACCGCACCGTGGCAAAGCTGCTGAACGCCAATAGCTAACACCCGGCGCGGGTCTCGCCGTTGTTGCTTGACTCCACGGACCCGTCCGTGGAGTTTCGCGGGCCACGTAATCAGCCGCCCGTGATGGACGACGCCACCAGCAGCACTGACATTCGCCTTCGTGAAGGCGCCTCGATCGCGCAGCGGCTGGTCATGTCCGGCTTTGCGGCTGCCGTTGCGCTGTGCTTCACGCCGGGCCTGTTCACGCACGACCCCCTGGAGGTGATCATCTCCGTGGTCGCGCTGCTGGTGGGAGCAGCGTTCGTCGGAATCATCATGCTGGCGCCGGCGGTGGTGTGGATCATCACGCCAGACGAGATCCTGATCGGGGAGCAGCGCCCGTTCGGAAAACTCCGGACGCGGATCGTCGCCAAGGACGACATCAAGGGATTACAGGTTCCCGGCAGCAAGAGGGCGAAAGCCCGCTTCCAGCTCGCCTTCACGCTGGCCTCCGGTGAGCGCCTGACATCGCCGCCGATCGCCGATGTCACCCACGTGCACGAGACGGTGGCGCGGATCGCCACGCAATTCGACGTTCCCGAGGTCGAGTCTCCGGTCAATCCTCTCGATGCCAGCAATCCCGAGATGCGCCTCGGCGACCCCCTCGAGCCGTTTTCCGCAAGAGACATCAGGATCGTCGCACTGATCGTCGTCGCATTGTGCGCCGTTCCCTACGCCTACAGGCTCTGGCGTGGCCTGTCGCCCGGGCCGGTGGACATCATGCTGCTGCCGGTCGGCGCGATCGCCGCTATCGGCGTTTATCGATATGCCAACCTTGTGACCGGCGCCTTCTGGATCATCCGCCAGGGCGATATCCGCGTCGAACGCCTGTGGGGCGACGGCACGCTGCGCGCCGACCACATCGAGGGGCGCGACGTGAAGTCGATCACGGTCGAGCGCCGCGGCCGCTCCGAGGACGAGCACTGCATCGTCGTGATCCGATTGCAGTCGGGACGACGGTTTCGCAGCCCTCGCATCGGGTCAAGGCCAGAGGCCCGGGCCGTGGGGACGGAGATCGTCCGGCGGCTCGGGATCGCGCCGGAGAACAACCAGATCTAGCTGGGATCCAGTGCGATTGGCGAAGTTTGATCTCGCCGCGAATTCGGTCTGAGCCTCTCCCGCCTGCGGGAGAGGTCGGCGCGTCCGGGCGATGCGAAGCATCGTCCCGCGCGACGGGTGAGGGTTCTCTCCACGTTGGGAGTGCCCCATTGCAGAGACACGCTCTCCCCGACCCTCCCCCGCAGGCGAGGGAGGGAGCACATCGTGCCCAGCTCACTGCTTTTCGCGCCATCCCCTGTTTGTGGCATTGCCGGCGGTCCGTCAAAAAACCAAAGCATTCTCGTGACATGCCAGCCGGGCGCGCCATCAACTTGCCATGAAGCTGCCGCTGGGTTCAGATGGTTCCGAACGATATTCGCTGTGGCAGTGGGGGAGAGCTTGAAATGACGGATTTTCGTCGCCTGACCGGGATGTTTGTGGCTGCGATCGGCCTGATCCTGTCCGCGCCCCATGCCTACGCCCAACAGCCCGACCGCGGCGACGAGCCGGGCCTGGTCGCCGACGATGCCTATGAGCTCGATCCGGAATGGCAGAAGCAGGTCGTCTACTTCCGCACCACCGAAGCGCCCGGCACCCTCATCATCTCGACCGCCGAACGGCATCTCTACCTGGTGCAGCCCGGCGGTCGTGCGATCCGCTACGGCATCGGCGTCGGCCGCGATGGTTTTCAGTGGCAGGGGCTGGTGAACATCACCAACAAGAAGGAATGGCCGGATTGGACGCCGCCGCCGGAGATGATCCAGCGCCAGCCCTATCTGCCGCGCTTCATGGCCGGCGGCCCCGGCAATCCGCTCGGCGCCCGCGCCATGTATCTGGGCACCACGGTCTACCGCATCCACGGCACCAACCGGCCCGATACGATCGGCACCAAGGTCTCCTCCGGCTGCTTCCGGCTCGTCAACCGCGACGTCGCCGATCTCTACGATCGCGTCCCGGTCGGCACCAAGGTTGTCATCCGGCAGAAGCCTGAACTCTGATCTTCTCGCCCTGGCGAATATTCCTTTTCCCGATTATTTCGAGAGAGCAACATGATGCGCACTTTTCGTGGCGGCCTGCTGATCGGGCTCGCAGTCGCCGTGCTGGTCGCCGTCCTGGCCATCATCTATGAATTCTACGACACCCGCACGCTGAAGCGCACCGTCCGCCGCGGCGAAGTGCTGTGCGGCGTCAACAAGGGCCTGCCGGGCTTCTCTATCCCCGACGACAAGGGCAACTGGACCGGCTTCGACGTCGATTTCTGCCGCGCGGTGGCCTCCGCGATCTTCAACGACCCGAGCAAGGCGAAGTTCGTCGCGCTCGATGCCAGCGAGCGCTTCAAGGAATTGCAGAGCCGGAAAGTGGACATCCTCTCGCGCAACTCGACCTGGAGCATGGCGCGCGAACTCGACTACGATCTCTATTTCCCCGCGGTCGCCTATTACGACGGCGCAGGCTTCATGCTGCCGCGCGCGCGCAACAAGGAAACCGCGCTGGACCTGACCGGCAGCAAGGTCTGCGTCCAGACCGGGACCACCACGGCGCTCAACGTCGCGGACTACTTCCGTGCCAACAACATGAAGTATGAAGAGGTGAAGTTCGACAAGCTGGACGACGTCGTGAAAGCCTACGACACCGGCAAATGCGACACGCTCTCCGCCGACGTCTCGCAGCTCTACGCGCTGCGGATCAACCTGTCGAAGCCCGGCGACCACATGATCCTGCCGGACATGATCTCCAAGGAGCCGCTTGCGCCCGTCGTACGTCAGCGCGACGACGACTGGATGATGATCGTGAAGTGGACGCTGTACGCGATGATCAACGCCGAGGAGCTCGGCGTCTCCTCGGAGAACATCGACGAGGCCCTGAAGTCGAAGAAGCCGGAAGTGATGCGGCTGGTCGGCACCGAGGGCAATTACGGCGAGCAGCTCGGCCTCACCAAGGATTGGGTCGTCCGAATCATCCGCAACGTCGGCAATTATGGCGAGATGTACGAGCGCAACATCGGCGAGAAGTCGAAGCTGAAGATCCCGCGGGGCATGAACCAGCTGTGGAATGCGGGCGGCGTGCAGTATGCACCGCCGGTGCGGTAGGGAGCTCTATCCGCCGTCATTGCGAGCGAAGCGAAGCAATCCAGAATCCCCCCGCGGTGACAGTCTGGATTGCTTCGTCGCAAGTGCGCCTCGCAATGACGAGCTTGGGGCGGGCGCGCTATCCACAATCTCAACTGTCGTGGGGGGGGGGGGGGGGGGGGGGGGGGGGGGGGGGGGGCGGGGGGGGGGGGGTGGGGGGGGGGCGCGGGGGGGGGGGGGGGGGGGGGGGG
>NZ_JBVVPM010000126.1:0-4899 GCF_055811255.1 Bradyrhizobium sp. MI1.11 | reverse complement strand
GACCGATTATGCGTAGCGCGGGATTATGCGGAGTCGTTGGCTGGTAGCCGCGGTTTTCCCGGGCTTTTGTGGTTGCGCCGCTCCGCATAATAACGAGGGCTCTGTCCGCGGCGTCCCGCGATGTTGCGAGACGCCGCGGTGTAGGTCAGCGCGACCAGATCAGCGCACACTCGCCATCGTCGCCTTCGAAGAGGTTGGCGTAGATGGGCGCCGTAAAGGACGGATCGTCGAGCTTGACCGAGTGGTAGGAGCGATTGTCCTTCGAGGTCCGGCGCCAGGCGGCACCGATCTCGACGCCTGAGACGATCACGCGCAGGTCTGGCGCCTTGTCGCTGGTGGAGGCGGGATCGCTGGGGACGATGCGCGCCTTGGCATCGATCGCGAGCGTCTTGATGGTGCCGGTGTAGGTGCCATCGTTGCTGCGGGTGAACGAACCGATCTGGGACATGGTGGATCTCCTGTGCTGTGTTCAAGCCCGCGACCATCGCGGCCTTGTGGCGATCGAAAGCCCCGGGACGGCCGACCCGCACCGTCAGGCCGCAGCGCATGCGAAGGACGGCGTGCGGCGATCTTGTTGCTGCGCGAGGAGCGGCGCAGCCGCGGGGAAGAAGATCGCCGGCACGCTGTTGCGGGGAACAGGCCGGGTCGCAGACCGCATCTCGGGGCAGATCCGCCCAGCAAGGCCCGTCGGTCGCAGGGCATCACGGCACGCCCGGAGAACCATCCGGCTCCAATCGGACACGTACGGCACGAGCGCGCCCAACACAACCGCTGACTGACGTTCCGAACAGCAACCACCTCGACCATAGTCCAGCCTCCACATGCAGAAGGGGGCGACATGCCAACAGGTGTCTATGTCCGTCAGAACGCGGTCTGGGACCGATTGAAGGCGGGAATGGCCGCAGACCACGCGGCCGACTTTGCTCAATGGCTCCGCGGGCGCCGATATACGCCACTTACCATCATCGAGAGGATGCGGCTGCTTGCGAGTTGGACGCACTGGGCGCGCGGGGAAGGCTACACGCTGGCTGCAATCCGTGAGGCGCATGCGGCCTCATTCGCCTTGATCGAAGCGGGACATCGGCCGCGCTTCCGCGGCGACCTCAACAAGGACGCGGTCGAGTGCGCCAAGCTGTTCATCGCCTACCTTGAGGATCAGGGCGTGATGACGCGATTACCGACCAAATCGGCGGCGCCACTGGTTCTCGAATTTGCGGCTTGGGCCCGCGAGCAGCGCGGCCTGGCTGAAACGACGCTCGCCGCGTACCTTGGGACGATTACTCCCTTCGTCGATGCGCTGGGGGATATCCCGACGGCCTACGACGCCGTGACGATCCGGGCATACATGATCGAACGTGCAAAGGCCGTATCGGTCGAGCGCATGAAGGGCATATCGGTCGGCATCCGCGCGTTCCTGCGCTTCCTGATCGCGACAGGACGATGTCCGCCTGGGCTCGACCACGCCATGCCGAATGTTGCGGGATGGCGGCTGGCATCGATCCCGCGCTTCCTGCCTGATGCCGATATCGCGCGGATCATCGGTGCGTGCGACGGGGAGCGGCGCCTGCGCGACCGAGCCATCATCCTGCTGTTGGTCCGGCTCGGGCTTCGGGCGAGCGAGGTGGCGCGGCTCAGCTTCGACGATATCGACTGGCGGCAGGGCAGCATCCGCCTGTGCGGCAAAGGCCGGCGCGAGGAACTGCTGCCGCTCACCCAGGAGATCGGCGACGCGCTGCTCGCCTACATCGAACGCGGACGGCCGGCACTGGCGACGCCATCCCTGTTCATCACCGAATATGCGCCGCTGCGGCCAATCGACCGCATCACGGTCAAATGTATGGTCAAGCGCGCGCTCAAGCGCGCGGGCGTCGAGAGCCGTTACAAGGGTGCGCATATCCTGCGCCACTCGGCGGCCACGGCGATGCTCCGCCACGGCGTCAGCCTGCCGGGCGTGAGCACGGTGCTGCGCCACCGATCGCAGACGATGACGGCGCATTACGCCAAGGTCGATATCGCGCTGCTGGCGGCCATCGCGCAGCCCTGGCCCGGGAGGTCGCCATGCTGATCGATGATGTTGATCGCTACATCGAGCTGCGCCGCTCGCTCGGCTTTAAGCTCGCAAAGACGACCCGACACCTCACCGCGTTCGCGCGTTATGCGGGCGACCGGGGCGATACTCATGTTCGCCGCGAGACCGCGACCGCCTGGGCGGCGGCCGTCTCGTCGACGCCGCGCAGTCACCAGCGGCGGCTTCAGGAGATCGCGCTCTTTGCACGCTTTCTCTACGCGGAGGATCGCGCGCATGAAGTGCCGCATCACCCCCGCAGCCCTGCAACACGTCCCGCGCCCTATATCTACACGCGGGAGGAACTGGCTCGCATGCTCGACGCTGCGGGCAATCTACGGCGCCAAAAGCCCAGCCCGCTCAGGCGCCACATCTATGTGATGCTGATCGGGCTGCTGGCATCGACGGGCCTGCGGATCTCCGAGGCCCTGAACCTGCGGCTGGACGATCTGCTGCCCGACGGCGTGCTGCACATCCGCCTGACCAAGTTCAACAAGAGCAGACTCGTGCCGATGCACCCCAGCGTGGTCGAGGCGCTGCAGGCCTACCTTGAGGTCCGGCGGCGGTTCGCCGGGATGGATGACCATGTGTTCCTGTCCGTGGGTGCCAAGCCTATGTCGCTTCGGACCGCCCAGAGCAACTTCTATGTGATCCTGCGCAAGGCTAGCGTCGGTCAGAATCGGCCGCGTCGCCCGCGTATCCATGATCTGCGCCACACCTTCGCGACGCGTGTGCTGGAGCAATGCGCGACGCGTCGTGATGATGTTGCGCGCGACTTCGTCGCTCTCGCCACTTATCTCGGCCATGCAGACATCCGACATACCTACTGGTATCTGGAAGCCACCCCGGACCTCATGGCCGATATAGCGGGTGCTGCCGAGGCGCTGATCGCCGGGGAGGTCGCATGACGCCGATCGCCCCGCTCATCACCAGCTTCATGCGCGAGCACATGCCGCAGCAGCGCGGCTACAGTCCGCACTCCTGCGAGACCTATGCGTACAGCTTCCAGCTGTTGTTCGCCTTTGCCGCCCGGCGTCTGCACACGCGCCCCTCTCTGCTCCAGCTCGAGCAGATCGATGCAGACATGGTGGTCGCGTTCCTGCATCACATCGAACATGACCGCGGCAACGGTCCGGCGACTCGCAACCTGCGGCTCGCCGCGATCAAGTCGTTCATGCGCTACGTCGAGCTGCGGCATCCCGGCGCCTTGGAGCAGGTCGCCCAGATCAATGCGATCCCAGGCAAGCGTCATGACCAGAAGCTCATCCGCCATCTGACCATGGACGAGATCCGCTCCGTGCTCAATGCGCCCGACGCGACGACACGCCTCGGACTACGGGATCGAGCGATGTTGCATCTGTGCTTCGCCGGCGGCCTGCGCGTCTCCGAGTTGACTGGCCTCACCCTGGAGAACGTCACGCTGCAACCGAGGCCAAGCATCCTGGTGTTCGGCAAGGGCCGGCGCGAACGCAGCCTTCCGCTATGGAAGGAAACCGCTCGCGACTTGCGCGCTTGGCTGTCAGTGCGAGGAAAGCCGCCGGCGACAGAGCTGTTCGTCAACGCCCAAGGGATGGCGATGACCCGCGCCGGCTTTGAGTATATCCTCGAAAAGCACGCAAAGGCGGCCGCAGCTCGATGCCCGACGCTAGGCGGGCGCACCCTGTCGCCACACCTTTTGCGGCACAGTTGTGCAGTCCTGATGCTGCAGGCCACACGCGACATCCGCAAGGTTGCGCTCTGGCTTGGCCACGCCGATATCCGCACGACGGAGATTTATCTCCGCATGGATCCCTCTGAAAAGCTTGAGGCTGTGGAAGCGGTCATTCCGCCGGCGCTGCGCCGTGGACGGTTCAAGGCACCAGACGCGCTGATTGCCTCGCTGTTGGAGAAAGCACCTCTGCCTTCAGGGTGAGAGACGTCGGGCAGCCGATCGTTACGACGAAATACCTTTGATGCGCTGTGACGTCGCGGCATCACCGCGCCGTCCCGCACGAGCAATCGAGCTCTTCTCCATTGGGTTGGAATCGGCGAAGCAAAGCGCTGTGGCTCGATCGCGCTTGCCGTGATGGTGTCGCCGTCGCGGCGGTGGTGAGGCCTTTGAGCGATGCTCTCCTGTCGGGCTGCTTGGCCCACGTCCATACCGGCCTTTTGCTGGCGGATTACGCGCCACAATACGCTCGCTGCGCTCGCCGACCTTTACCCGCAATGGCTTGTTCGCGATCTTCTTCCCCTGCCGCCAAGCGGCGGCATTCCTCGCGAGGCAACAAGATCGCTCAGCCCGCCATCCTCCGCTGCGCTGCGGGCCAGAGGCTGCGGGCCGGTCGTTGCGGCGCTCAAAGATCGCCATCAAGGCCGCGATGGTCGCGGGCTTGAAAACAGCAACAGGAGATTACCATGGCTCAGATTGGCACCTTCACCCGCGCCGAAGACGGCTCATACACCGGCACCATCAAGACGCTCTCGCTCAACTTCAAGGCGCGCTTCCTTCCTGCCGAACCCTCCGAGAACGAGAAGGCTCCGAACCTGCGCGTGGTGGTCGGCAATGTCGAGATAGGTGCCGCGTGGCAGCGCACCTCCAAGGACAACGCCGTCTATCACTCGGTTAAGCTCGACGACCCGTCCTTCCCGGCGCCCATCTACGCCAACCTCGTCGCGGTCGATGACGGCTACGCGCTGGTCTGGTCGCGCTGACCCGCGCCGCTGCGGCGCCTCACCTCGTGCGAGGCGCCGCGGCTTCTCTCCTCGGGATTATGCGGAGCGGCGCAGTCGCAAAAGCTCGGGAAAATCGCGGCTACCAGTCCACGACTCCGCATAATCCCGCGCTACGCATAATC
>NZ_JBVVPM010000125.1:0-5159 GCF_055811255.1 Bradyrhizobium sp. MI1.11 | reverse complement strand
TCCATCAACTCCCAAGGGAGGTAGTTGACTGGGGCGCAAGCGTTGCCTGAGCATCCGATGGATGGTCAAAAGTGCGGGTCTGGCCGGTCCCGGATGCTGTGGCCCGCAGGAACGCACTTGAGCCAATCTGTTTAGAACTTTGACTGCGAGGGCCCGCAGACCATCTTCACCGAGCTCCTCGATAGATACACGCGAGCCGACAGTGATATTCGCCCGACCTTCCAGAACACTGACACGGCTGAAGTGGATCTCCTGGCGTCAGCGCTCTCAAGGAAGCCGAACTCGCCGCCTGGATCGATCCGCTCCACAGCGCCAACCGGCTCTCCTTCAGGGGAATTTATATGGCCGCCGCCCATCAGGTGCTCTTGCATCCGTCGGCAAAGGAGATCCCCCACCGCGACGCGCGAATAGTGTTTCCTGATCATCGCATCGCGACCGCCAGCGCGCGGCTTTCGCTTTGCCCGGCAAGGCTTCCGATAACGCCAGCCGGTTCAATTCGAGAAAGCCGTTCCACGCCGTATCGCGAAAAGTCTGCGAGCATCGGCAACAATGCGTGTTCGGCAAGATCGCCATTGCCCGCTTGCCTCGTGGAGAGGGCACGGGCAATGTCGGGTTCGCGATTGCCGATCGGGAGACCGCACCATTGCGACCGGCAACCCCGTCGAGGTGGGCGGAATCGATGATCCGCAGCCGGTGACCTTCCGATTGCTTATGGACCGCAACCTCCCGCATGCCGTGGCCGATGCGCACCTCGCCGGCCGCAACCGTCACCGCGCGCGCTCGCCGATCAGCCGCCACGGGACCGAGTAGCTGTTCGTGTCGATCTCGACGGCACAATCGTTGCCGACGCCGCGGGCCGGTTCGCGCAGCGATCCGAACGACCCGCCGAGCGGCTTCAACCGGTGCGCCTCGTCAGGCGCAAAGCGAGATCGGCGCCCAGCCGGTCGTGCCGTGGATACGTACGTTCGCCACCTCACGCTCCCACTCTGGCGAGATGCGGCTCGAATGCCTCCCAGCTCGCGAAAGGAATGCCCCGCGATCGCGTTCTTCTTCACGTAGCCGACACCATTCTCCGTCTTACCCTTCGTGCGCGCCCGATACGGCGCGCAGGCACGAGGACGGAACCCCAGTGCTTCGCGAACGCGATGAGCTTGTCGTTAAACTGAACCGACCGGCTCACCGCATCGTGGCGCACCACGAGCGCGTGGGTTGTCCATCAGCACTTCCTCCGGCACGCCGCCGAAGGTCGTGAATGCACTCTCGAGCCCGGCGAACCAGAGCTCTTGCTTCTCGCCTCGAACGCACGAACATGCAGCCGCCGCGAATGCCCGAGTGTCGCCGAACACGAATGCTTTGATCTTCACCTCGCCGACCTCGACCAGACGCTCGCCGAAGTTGATCTGCAGCTGCCGGCCCGTGGGCATCTCGAACGGTGTCGTCGCCAGCGCTTCGGCCGTGAGCGCTTGGCGATAGGACTGCACGGCGCGTTGCAGCGTTCGCCGGCTGGCTGCCACGCCTTTCTGGGCCAACAGGTCCTGGTGCACCACATCCGCATTGCCGTGATGCCGAATGAACTTCTCGCGCAGCCAACCTTCGAGATCATCGAGCCGCTTCGGGCGCTCAGGCGACTTGAACGCCTTCACCCCGCCCGCCACCACGTAGTCCCACCCGCACTCCCTCAGGCGCATCATCTCCGCCACGTCATCCGGCGTCTTCATCACCTGCCCCCGGGGATCAATCCACGACGAGCCTCTTTCTTTCACTCTCTCCTTGGCTCATCCAAGGAGAGAGCAATTCCTCGTGACGCCGAGGGAGCAGTTTTCCATGGCGCGCAACACCGCCCATGCACTTGCCGCGTGCCCAGGCGCCAACGAATAAATATTTAACGGCTGGACCTATTGCGGCCAAAGCTCCGGCTCGACGGGAAACGGATTGGTCGGGTTGGCTAGCCTGTGACTGTCAAATCCCAGTTCCGGTAGTTGAACAAGGGCGCAATATCATCTTGAACTCTCCTGCCAAGGTTCAAAGTCGAGCTTGACGAATGATAAGGGTTTCTCCTCGAGATCATTTCGGCGTGCTCCGGCCAGCCCAGCTTGTCGCCGTCCAGGGTCGCTGGTTCGAGTGGCTGGACATTCGCACCGAGACTTTCGCCCAGCTGCGCGATCCGGTGACGCTCGAACGAGCCTGGGTGCCCGTGAGCGCGATTACCGTTCCGCCAAAACCAGACTGGGCACCGACACATCCCGCGGTGGCCCAGGCCGGTCGCCCCATGAAATGCCGGGACCGCCCTGATTAGTATCGCATTTCTGGAGCGGATCAAGGTTCATGCGCTCGACCTGACCATTGGTCCAGGGATTGCTTGTTTCAAGTGTTTCGCCGCGGCGGTCTGCAATTATATCCGCCGCAGCCTCACCGACACGATCCGTCGGCGACGGGGTGCTCTTATCGACTTGTGAGCTGGTCCCGATTGTCAGAACAAAGTTTCGCGAGGCTGCCTTGGATCAAACTGAAATTGGTGGTCCGAAACGTCAGGTCACGTCCAAGTGAGCCTGTTGACGGCAGCGCGAATGATGGAGCCAATCGATCTTGTAAGAGGCCTGATAGAACGTACCGACGTGTCGTAAGTCCGACAGTCCGCGTCAGAGACGCTTGGTCGTTTCTTCGCTGCTCCGCGCGCCATAATCATCATGGCGCGCACGGTATCGGACGCTGATTACGCTAGAACGACCATGCGAGAATGTAGGGTGCGGCATGCCGCTGGGCTAGCGTTGATCGCGATGCGGCGGATTTGTAAGTGACCGTTGGATCGAGCAAGTCAACCATAACGTCCCCAACGTCGGACCGCGGATCTGCAGAACGCGCTCGAGCCACTCATCATCAATAATGATGCGTCTCTTCGGGTGATCCTGTGACGACGGCTATGTTTTGTCCTCGCGTTAGCGGATTAACTCTGACGCGCTTTGTCGTCCATTGTCTAAAGGCCTCTCTCGCTCGCACTTTCGACGGGAGCGCAAACAAGTTGCAACCCCGACGTTCCTCAAGATAGGTTATGCGAAACAATGACTTAGAAGGAGAAAGAGGCCCGGGAGCGTGAGCTCGACCGGGCCTCTAAAAAAGCTTGCCCCGAAGGTGTGCAAGTGCAGGGACCAAGCGGGGCTTACCCGGATATAATAGGGCAACTTGGAAGAAAGTTCAATGCAAAAGAGCCCCGATGCCGACTTTTGAGGATGCCCTATCGGCGGACCGCTTCAGCACGTACCGGCTTTGGGCCGCTCAAGATCACGCGTTAGCCAGACGACTATACACCTTCAACGTGCAGCTGTCAGCCGCGCTGTACGGTCCCCTACATATGCTCGAGGTCGCCCTGCGCAACGTCGCTGACCGGCGCCTAATCGCCACGCGCGGCGTTGACTGGATGGACGACCCGGCCGTCCTGGTCACGCCCTATCAACAGAGCTGCGTCACCAAGTCGCGCGAACAGCTCAAGCGTGACCGGAAGGCCGGCACGCATGGCCAGATGGTCGCCGAGCTCAATTTCGGATTCTGGAGCTCGCTGTTCGGCCGCCAAAGCACCCATCTGTGGGGCAATGACCTACGGCCGATTTTCCAGACAGGCAAGCTACAGCGTCACTCGATCGCTTCGCAGCTCTCGGATTTTCGCGGCCTGCGTAACCGGGTCGCTCACTACGAGCCGATCCTCGCCCTCCCCCTCGCCCAGCGTTACGCGGACATCGTCACGCTGACCGGATGGCTTTCGCCCAGCGCAGTCGCGTGGATCAACGACACGTCGACGTGGCCCACAATCTACCCTGGCATTCCGATTCTGGTCGTCGACCCGACCACGGGGGTGACCAGCGTCGCACCTGGCGTGTTGCCTCACCTGCCCGCATGACCATGCGGCTTCGCGAAGCGCCGATTTTTTGCCGGCTGTGAAAGTGGGCGAAACGCGCGCTTAGCGCGCCCGCGCTGCGCCAAATCCAAGGATTCAGCTCTATCTACTATCTATCAGGAGGTCCTGAGCTAGGGCATTATGCCGTAAGCCGGATTATGCCGCATGGCGGAGTTTGACGGCGGTTACGCCTGCTCTTGGCCATGCGGTAGTTCGGCATAATCGACCAGATAGCGCGCGGCCTCGTTAGCACGCAGCCGGCCATAACCGAATGGATGCGAATTGAGCGAGGGGCAAGATGGCTATCGGCTGCAAGCATGAATACAGCCGTCCCGTGAAATTCAACGTTCCTCGCTTTTGAGGCAGACGAACATCCGTCAAAGTGCCCCCAAAACGGACATGGCGAAGACTACCCTCGATTGTAGGCCCACGCCAAGATGGCGGAGCCGCTTTGCGCCAACGAAGGTTCGATATTTCGGGAAGCTCGAGAAATTGAGCGAAGGACCAAATCACCGGAGCGGACTGCTTCTTGCTCAGATGAATAGCTTGGTCATCACCCAGGTAGAGCGCGACATGTCTGTCAATCGGCGTTCGACTGGGACCCCCTATCGGCATCCAAAAGGGGGTCTGACTCATTTCTGATGAAGTTTGCCGGCGACTGTGGTTCTCAAACGGAGAATCAGCGCCATGCGGACGGGCTTTCAGATCTCATCGCTAGTACCGAGTGGTTTGGTGTTTGATGGCGTAAGTGACTCAATTGATTCGCTTATTCTGGCAGTTAGGTCGGAAGCTGCGGAGGCTCGGTGCCCTTTGTGCGCGACAGCATCGCGCCTAGTCCATAGCCGTTAGATCCGGCACGTGGCCGATATGCCGTCAGCGGGCAGAAAGGTGCGCCTCCGATTGCTCACGCGGCGCTTCACATGTGAGGCGCCGCATTGCCGCCGTCGGATCTTCGCAGAGCGGTTCGGAGAAGACGTCGTTCCGCTTCGACGGCGTCGGACGGCACGGCTCGAACACATCGTCCATCACCTGGGGTTGCCGCTCGGCGGCCGGCCGGCAGCAAGCTTCGCCAAGCGGCTCATGCTGCCTGTCAGCAACTGGTTGTGGGTATCGATGACGGGGCGTTCCGGAGAAGTCGTCGGTACGGGACCATCGTGTGCGATTCGGAGCGTCGGCGGATCGTTGCCTTGCTGCCCGACCGGGAAATGGCGACCGTTCAGGCGTGGCTGTCGAAGCACCCGGGCATCAACATTGTGTCGCGAGATCGCGG
>NZ_JBVVPM010000124.1:0-5218 GCF_055811255.1 Bradyrhizobium sp. MI1.11 | reverse complement strand
CGCCGATCTGCGCCTTACAACGTTCATCGCAACCTCCAAACTCCTGGTGTTGCGACGACCGTTTGAATCCGCCCTGTCTGCACCCATCTATCATCTGAAGCGAAGAGCGAAGCGCCTGTCCCGCGGGAAAGGCATTCCGCTGCACGATGCGCTCGACCGTATCGCCGCGACGGAAGGATTTTCCGCCTGGAGCATGCTCGCGGCGAAAGCTGCCGCAGCGACGCCGGCCAACAGGCTTTTCCCGCAATTCCAACCGGGTGACCTGGTGCTGGTCGGCGCGCGCCCCGGCCAGGGCAAGACCCTGATGAGCCTCGGGCTTGCCGTGGAGGCGATGCGGTCGGGCCACCGCGCCGCGTTCTTCTCGCTCGAATACACCGAGAAAGACGTTCTGGATCGTTTTCGGGCGATCGGCGCGGATCCAGCGCAATTCGAAAAACTCTTCGAGGTCGATTGCTCCGACGTCATCAGTGCCGATTACGTCGTCAAGCAGATGGCCGCAGCACCGCGCGGCACGGTCGTGGTGATCGACTATCTGCAACTGCTCGATCAGCGGCGGGAAAATCCCGACCTCACCGTTCAGGTGCGCGCGTTGAAATCATTCGCGCGCGACAAGGGATTGATCGTCGTCTTCATCTCGCAGATCGACCGTTCCTATGATCCCTCGCTCAAATCCTGCCCTGACCTGGACGATGTCAGGCTGCCGAACCCACTCGATTTGAAGCTGTTCGACAAGACCTGTTTCCTGAACAAGGACGAAGTTCAGTTTCTCATAGCGAGCTGACGATCCCTGGCAGCCGGTTGAGGCCGCGGGTGCGGTTGTTCACCCGCGGCCTCGCTCCTCATGCCTTCTCCGGCGAGACCTCGAGCTTGCCGGCGATGTAGCGCCGCTCCTGGGTCAGGCCGCCAAAGCCATAGGCGTCGCCCTTGACCTCGTCGACATGCAGATAGGTCTCGTGATGCAGCGGGCCCAGGATCCCGGCCATGCGCTGGAACATCGCGGCGAGATAGGCGGCCTTCTCGTCCTTGGTGTTGGTGCCTTCGCTGACGTGGATGTCGATCCAGTAGCTCGCGAGCTTTTGCTCCGCGAGCGACTTGCCGCCGGCGAACCAGTCGCCCGCCTCCACCGACTTCACGATGATGGCGGTGACCTCAGGATCCTTGTGCAGGATTTTTGCGGTGAGCTCGGATACGGCGCTCGCGATGTCGGCCTTCAGCGAGGGCGACTGGCGGGAGGTGGTGTAGGACACGGTGATCAGCGGCATGGTCGTTCTCCTCGGATGTCGCGCAGGTGTTGCGCGGCGTTGGGGAGAAGCTAGACCCGCCATCGACATTTTGGTATCTTATCTCTGTTGATACTAGTGATAAGATATCATAATGACAGCAACGCTCGACATCGCCACCGTCCAGGCCTTCCTGCTGGTCGCCGACCTCCAGAGTTTTACGCGGACCGCCGAAGCGCTTGGCACGACTCAGGCGGCCGTCAGCCTCAAGCTGCAGCGGCTGGAGACGCTGTTGAGAAAACGTCTCGTCGAGCGCTCGCCGCGCGCGGTCCGGCTCACGGCAGACGGCGCGACGTTCCTCGATCGCGCCCGGGCGCTGATCGCGGCGCATGACCGCGCGCTGTCGGGCGAGGCCTCAGTCGCGCAGTCGCTCTCGCTCGGCATCTCCGACCATGCTGCGGGGCCGGAGCTGGTACCCCTGCTCGAACGCCTGCATGCGATGTCGTCGAACCTCACGCTCGCCGTCACCATCGGCTTCTCGCGCGAGATGCAGGAGGCCTATGATGCTGGCCAACTGGATGCGGTGATCGTGCGCCAGGAAGGCAGCCGACGCGGCGGAGAGAAGCTGGCCGAGGACGAATTCGGCTGGTTCGCATCGAGACGCTTCACCGTGCCAAAGGGGCAGCCTTTGCCGCTCGCGACGCTCGCCCCGCCCTGCGGGGTCCGCGCCATCGCCGTGCGCGCGCTCGACAAGGCCGGCCTCGCCTGGCGCGAGCGTTTTGTCGGCGGCGGCGTCACGGCGGTGGTCGCGGCCGCACTTGCCGGACTTGCAATCGCACCGCTGGCGCGGCGGATCGCACCTCCCGGATTGGTCGATGTCGGCCCCGCCAACAAGCTGCCAAAACTCGGCAGCTCGAAGGTGATGCTCCATTCGAAGGTCAGCGATCCCGCCAAGCTCGCGGCATTGCGCGCGGTGGCGGCCACGTTTCGGAGCGTGGCGGCGGTCTGACGCCGCTTTACAAGATCGCCTCTAACGCTGCGAGCGTCTGCTGGTTTGCGTCCTGCATACGGGTTCGCAATGTTGCCTAAAAATGTTCCAAACTCCGGGAACAATCCGCCACGTGCTGCGTTTGCCCCCGTTGAGGCAGGGTCCGGGAATGGTCGAGAAGTCTAGTCAGCAGAGGGACTTGTTCGAAAGCGAACGCAGTTTCCGGCTCTTAGTTGAAGGAGTTGCGGACTACGCGCTCTACATGCTTGATCCCACCGGGAGGATCACCAGTTGGAACATCGGCGGCGAGCGCATCAAGGGCTATTCGCCCGGGGAGATCCTCGGCCAGCACTTTTCCCGTTTCTACACCGAGACCGACCGCGCCAACGGCAAGCCCGCCCGTGCGCTCGGCATCGCGCGGGAAAAGGGCCGCTATGAGGAGGAAGGCTGGCGCGTCCGCAAGGACGGCACCTTCTTCTGGGCGAGCGTCGTGATCGATCCGATCTACGAGGCCGGCGAGTTGGTCGGCTTCGCCAAGATCACGCGCGACATCACCGAGCGCCGCAATACCCAGCTCAAGCTCGAGGCGATGCAGAAGCAGCTCGCCGAATCCCAGAAATTCGATGCGCTCGGCCAGCTCACCGGCGGGGTCGCCCACGACTTCAACAACCTCCTGATGATCATCAGCGGCAGCCTGCACATGCTGAAGCGAGGGGCCGACGACGAAGCCAAACTGCAGCGCGCGATCTCGGCGATCGAGACCGCCACCAGGCGCGGCGCGGCGCTGACCAACCAGCTCCTCACCTTCGCACGGCGGCAGAGCGTCAATCCGCAGGCAATCGACTTCGCCGACCGCATCGCGGCGATCCGCGAGGTGCTCGATGCCGGCGTCGGCAGCTCCGTGCGCCTGGCCTTCGACGTCAGCGGCGACGTGTGGCCGATCAGGACCGACGTTTCCGAGCTCGAGACCGCGCTGCTCAACCTCGTCATCAATGCCCGCGACGCGATGCCCGACGGAGGCACGGTGACGATCGCAGCGCGCAATCTCGTGCTCGACGAAGACCCCCTCGTGGGCGAATTCATCGCGATCGACGTTAGCGATACCGGCCTCGGCATTCCCTCCGACGTTCTCGACAAGATCTTCGAGCCGTTCTTCACAACCAAGCCGATCGGAAAGGGCACCGGCCTCGGTCTCTCGCAGGTGCACGGCTTCGCCCATCAGGCCGGCGGCACGGTGCGGGTCGCGAGCGCGCTCGGCAAGGGCACGACCTTCACCATTCTCCTGCCGCGCGGAGAAGACGAACCGTCGCGCGAGGCGGCGGGAGAACCGGCGTTCCAAGGCAGCGGCACGGTGCTGCTGGTCGAGGACAATCCGGACGTCGCCGCCGTCAGCATCGGTCTTCTGGAGCAGCTCGGCTATCAGGTGCGCCGGGTCGCGGACGCCGAAGCCGCTTTGAGCGAGATCGAGAAGAACGGCGTCGACTTCGTGTTCTCGGATATCGTCATGCCCGGCAAGATGGACGGGCTCAGCCTCGCCCATCACCTCCGCCAGATCCGCCCCGGCCTGCCGATCCTGCTCGCCACCGGCTACAGCGAGGTCGCCGCCGGCGTGCGCGGCGATTTCCCGATCCTGCGCAAGCCCTACGAGATCCACGAATTGAGCGAAGCGATCGCCAAGCTGCCGCGGTAATTCTTCAGCTACACCGTCGGCAACACCGAAAACGCCTCCCCTGCCCGGCGCAAGTTCAGCTCATCGACATCGGCCGTCTCGCTGGTGACGCTGTCGACGCGCGAGGACGGCGGGCCGTGGCGGCACAGCGCCACCATATCGGCGACGTGCTTCGGCGGCCCCGCGAACAGCGCTTCGACGCTGCCGTCACGGCGGTTGCGGACCCAGCCTTCGAGGCCGCACGTCGTCGCCTGATATTCGAGCCAGGCCCGGTAGCCGACGCCCTGCACGCGGCCGCGGATCATGACCTGGAGGATCGCCCGGCTCATCGTTTCAGTCCGAGGACATCGGCGCTGCGCGCCTTGACCTCGGCCTCGCGCGTGACGCGGCTGGTCAAGTCCGACGACGGAAGGCCTTTGAGATTCTTCGGCGCAGTGCCGTCGCGCAGCGCCTTCTGCGTCTCGTAGACGGCCTGCGTTGCGGCCGCGATCGGCGCGTGGCCCTGAAGCGCGATGCGCACGCGCTGGCCAGCAAGGTATTCGAGCACGTTCAACTCCTCCGGCGCGCCGCCGAGCACGATCGGCAGGCGCGTCGCAGATGCGATGGCCTCGAGCTCGGCGCGCGACTTGATGCCGGTGAAGAACAGCGCGTCGACGCCGGTGGCCTCATAGGCCCTGGCGCGGCGGATCGCATCCTCGATCGAGGTGACCGAGGCCGCACCGGTGCGCCCCATGATGACGAGCGAAGGATCGCCGCGGCCGTCGAGTGCCGCCTTCATCTTGCCGACGCCCTCCTCCAGCGAGATCAGCTGCGTCTTCGCTTCGCCGAAGCCAGCCGGCAGCAGCGTGTCCTCGATGGTGAGGCCGGCGGCGCCCGCCGTTTCCAGCTCCTGCACCGTGCGGCGCACGTTGAGCGCGTTGCCATAGCCGTGATCGGCATCGACCAGCACCGGAAGTGCTGCCGCACGCGACATCCGCCGCATCTGCTCGGCAAGCTCGGTGAGCGTGATCAGCGTGATGTCGGGGTCGCCGAGCACCGCGAGCGAAGCCACCGAGCCGCCGAACATGCCGAGCGGGAAACCGAGATCCTCGGCGATGCGGATCGAGATGGCGTCGTAGACCGAGCCGGGATGGACGCACGTCCCGCCCGACAGGATCGATCGCAGTTTTTCGCGGCGGGAACGAAAGGTCATGGTGCCCTCTCAACTGTTGCGACGCAGCCGCAACATACACCGTCATTGCGAGCGCAGCGAAGCAATCCAGAATCTTTCCGCGGCGGCAGACTGGATTTGTTTGCGGGGGGGGCCAATTACGGGGGGTTTGGGGGGCGCGGGCCCCGTGC
>NZ_JBVVPM010000123.1:0-5419 GCF_055811255.1 Bradyrhizobium sp. MI1.11 | reverse complement strand
CCTTAAGGCTAGCCTTAAAGCTAGATCCTCGTCGGATACCTGCAACTCAACAAGGCGGCCCACCCCGGAGGAATACGACGGACGTAGAGCTTCAGTCGAAGCTCTCAATTGCAAAGCCGGGCAATCTGAGCTCCACACGCGCGCATAGGCTCCTGCGATTGCGCCACGCGCGCCTGAATGAGAGCACCTTCAAAGGCCGCCAAGATTACTGGCGCGAGCGTCTCCGCATTCTTCGGGGCCATTCCGCATCGGATCAAGCCATCAGCAATCGTTTGGTGCCAGAGACCGAAAGCGTTCTTGCATGCCTTGGTGAGCGCCTGAGATTGGGGTGCAGTTTCCAATGCAACGGTGCACACGGGGCAGCCAGCGGTGAACCCGGACTTTGCCAACTGTGCCGCGCTCCCCGCAAACAACTTGCGGACACCCTCCGCAGCGCGGCCGCCTTCGGGGAAGCACTGCGCGATGCCCCCAGCGACATTTTGTGCAGCCCATTCGAGAGCGGCGACTCCAACCTGCTCCTTACCATCCGGAAAATAGTGATAGGCGGAACCCCAGGGCGCTCCCGACTCCTGGACCAGCCGCCGCCATGAGGCCGCGGCATAGCCCTCTCTCTGAAAGAGAGACATGGCGGCCAAAATCATCTGTTCGCGCGGTGAATGGGCTGTCATGGGCGTTTGACTAGGACGATCGTCTTATCTATAGACGTAGAGACGTTAGGACAAATGTCATAATGGAGGGTGGGGATCTATGAAGGCGGTATTGTTGCATGCCTACGGCGATGCTGAGGCGCTTCGGGTGGAAGAGGTTTTGAAACCGCAGCCCGGGGCTGACGAAGTGCTCATCCGGATCGAAGCGGCGAGCGTCAACTACGCCGACATCGTGCGTCGGCGCGGTGATCCCTATCCACTGCGGACACCTTTGCCGGCGATCCTCGGCAGCGAAGCCGCCGGTGTCGTCGACGCCGTTGGCGAGGGTGTCACAACGCTGCATCCCGGTGATCGGGTGTTCGCGTTTTTCGGCGGAGACGGTCTTGGCGGCTACGCTGAGTACGCCCTCGCCGGCGTCGACAACGTCATCAAACTGGACCCAAGACTCGATTTTGACGTCGCTTCCACGCTTGTCGTTGCCGGCGTGACTGCTTTTCAAATGCTCAAGGACGCTGGACGGCTCAAGCCCGGCGAATCTGTCTTCATTCCCGGCGGCGCCGGAGGCGTTGGCAACTACGCAATTCAGCTCGCCAAGATTTTGGGCGCCGGCTGCGTCATTGCCGGCGCCAGCACACCCGAACGCCGGCAGCAAGCCTTGGCGCGGGGCGCCGACCACGCCATCGACTCTACCGCCGATGATTGGCCGCGCGAGGTGAAGCGGCTCACCGGCGGACGCGGGGCCGATGTGGTTCTCGATATGGTCGGAGGCGCATTTTTCGACCAGGCTCTGGCCGCGCTCGCACCATTCGGGCGCCTCGTCGTCTATGGGACCGCCAGCAGGAAGCCCTCTTCTTTCATCGCCCAACGCCTGATGCCGATGAACCAAGCCGTGATTGGCTACTACGTCAGCCACTGGTTCAAGGCTCGGCCGGATCAAGCGCAGAAGGCCTTCGACACCGTTGCAGGATTCGTGATCGAACAGCGCCTTCATGTGAAGGTTGCCGGGCGGCTGCCACTCGAAGGGGCCACCGAAGCTCACCGCATCATGGAAGCGCGGCAGGCGACGGGAAAATACGTGCTCAAGCCGTCGCTGACCGCCCCTTGAGCTAAGCAGCGCCACGTATCAACGGCGGCACGCAGCACGCCGCCGATATGTCGGAACCGAAGATGCCAGGCCGGCTGTCTTGAAAAGGGAGGAAACCATGACGATGAGCGACGAGCGTCCCGCATCGCGAGAGAATGGAGGGCTAGCGCTCTTCCGCGAGCTTTTGCGCACAGGCGCGCCAGCCGCTCCCATCTGCATGCCACTGAATTTCCAGTTGTCCGCGGCAGAGCACGGCAGCACAGAGTTTACTGGTTGGCCCGGACCACAGTTCGCAAACCCAGGAGGGGTTGTGCACGGTGGTTACCTCGCCGTGATTTTGAGCTCGGCGATGTCCTGTGCCGTCCATACGACACTTGATGAAGGCGAGGGTTATACGACAACGAACTTTACTGTGAATCTCACCCGTCCGCTAAAGCCGGGACCGGGCCCTGTTATCGCCTCGGGCGTCGTAGTTCACCGCGGCAGACAAGGCGCTACTGCCGAGGGTCGCATCGTCGATGACACGGGCAAGCTTCTTGCGCACGGCACAACGACTTGCGTGATTTTCGCTCCGCGAAAACAAGACTAGCAGTCGCTGCATTTACCAAATTGCTGCCTTCAAAGGACCTTACGAGGTTTCGCATCACCGGGACGACCGATCGTCCACTCGCGGGTGTCAAGGTGATCGATCTTGGCCACTACGTCGCAGCACCGCTGGCAGCGATGATACTGGCGGATCAAAGGGACGGACGTCATGCGCGTTAAGCGATCAGGACATCGAGCGGTAATGCCGCTCGCGGAGGCGCTCGATTGCGGCAAATCCGTCATCAGCCTCGATTTTAAGGATCCAGCAGACAACGCCAAGGCGACGCAACTTTTATCCCGGGGCCGACGTCACCTTCGAAAATTTTCGTCCCGGCGTGATGGACCGGCTCGGGCTGGGAGCGGCGGCGATCCGAGGTGCCAATCCGTCGGCAATCTACGTCTCGCTCCCGGTCTTTCGCAGACTGACCAGGATCGGGCGGGCCTGCGGGCTTGGGCGGGATTGCTCAGTGCAGCAACGGGACTCCACACGGATGTCAGACGCCACGCGCCGACAAGCACGAGGGTCGGCCAACATGAAACAGAGAGTGTCTGTGACAAGCCAGCAAACGGGAGACATTCGCAGGACCGCGATCGTCACGGAAACCTCGTCCGGCACCGGACAGGCCACCGCAAGGGCGTGCGCGATTCCGGTTTTGTCGTCTAGGAAAGACGGCGAGAAATTACTTAGCCGTTGTTGTCATCACCGCAAATCTGCGCCGGCTAATGTAATTGTCAGCTACTCTGGGGCGCCTGACCGGGGCAACAGCGCACGATGGTGCGCAGAAAAGTCCAATATCGAAGATTGGCGTACAAAATCGTGCAATGGCGGAGGGAGGGGAGCTGGGCTCGAACCTTCTCCGCCCGTATAGCAAAAATCGCTGGTATCGGCTGCTTTCGACGGTGATCGAAGTGGCCGATGGCTCGAGCCCCCCAGCATTGGACCGAGCCCGCCGGGACCGGTGGGGTAAGCTGGGCCACGATGCTGCGTCCTGATGGGAACCACTGTTGATCGCGCCGCCGCGGCCGGATGTTCCGGCACCGAAGAACGTGCATTGCCACTCTGCACATCGTCCGGGCCTCGGCCGGGGCACTGGCTTTCGGCCTAAGGCTCCTGCCGGCGCGGCAGATATAGCGGCCCGGCCTTACACAACGGCGCAGCCAGCGGCCGTCGCCACGGTCCATTATTGGAGCGGCTTCTACATCGGGCCCCGAGGTTCGCACGTTGCGACAGGCGGCGTTGCCGGTGGTCAGGTTGGTTATCGCTGGCAGACGGCACCTGGGTGTTCGGCCTCGGAGCCCAGGGCCACCGGGCCGACCTGCGCAGCAGCAACCTCAGCACCCTGTTCGGAGCCGGCTTCGAACGATTCAAGGACCGACGCGTTCTGTCCGTTCACCGGTCAGCCACTGGCAACCATACGTCAAGGAAACGCGAGCAGGTCCGCAAAGACAAGTATAGATTGCTACTGCGGCTTTAAGGTTACAGGAAAGCTCAAGAATGTTACCCGCAGACTACGCTTTTTGCCTGGCTCTTGCGCTAGTGGTCACATTCAACCTTTACTTTGGGCCACGTATCGAGCGCGAACGCGTTGCGATGCAGTGGGGACGCAACGGCGAGCCAACATGGTACGCCCCAAAATGGTTGGCGATGTGGGGAATGATTGTCTTCATGGCGGCTGTTCGGCTCTTTATTTGGCTGGCTTCGACATATGCGCCGCAACGTGTGCACGGTGTTGAATTAGGAATAGTCATTTTCTCGGTGATCGCCGCAGGCTCTCACCTGTTCGTTTTGATGAAGTCGAGAGCGGCACGCTGAAAGAGGTCGCGCAAGTCGGCTAAGAGTCACAAACGGCCGTCGAAGCAAGCGCGTGTATTGTCCGCTCTACCAGCGATAGCCGACTCTACAACGGGATCGGCGTGCTTCGGCTTGGGACCAGAAGCGGAAGACCCGATCATACGTCAGTTCAGCTGCCCCAGAATATGTCGAGCATCCTCCGTTGTGTTGACCCGTTCCTGCTATCATCGTTTCGGTGGGAGGAGGCTTCGCGAGACATCCGCTTATGCAGGAGGACTCTCATGGGGAACGCTCTTGTGGTCCGCAAGGACCGACTGCCTCAATCTCAAAAGATGCAACGGGCAGCGCAGTATGTCCGCATGTCAACAGACTATCAGCAATACTCTATCGAGAATCAGGCGGCGGTGATCGCAACCTATGCCCAACTTCACCAGCTAACCATTGTTCGCACTTACCGCGATGAGGGACGGAGCGGGTTGAAGATTAAAAACAGGCAGGGCCTTACCGAGCTCCTCACCGACGTTCGGTCTGGTCGTGTGGACTTCGGACATCTCCTCGTATTTGACGTCAGTCGTTGGGGACGCTTCCAGGACGTCGATGAGAGTGCGCACTACGAGTTCATCTGTCGTGAGGCAGGCTTGAAAGTTGCGTATTGTGCAGAGCAGTTTGACAATGACAACAGTCTGCTTTCCAGCATCATAAAAAACATCAAAAGGGTTATGGCAGCCGAGTTCAGCCGCGAGCTTTCTGGCAAGGTTCACGCAGGAGCCATGCGTCTCGCGAGACTGGGCTTCAAAATGGGAGGGCCAGCGCCGTTCGGGCTAGAGCGACAGGTTGTGGGCGACGGACACAGGCGCGGAGGAGGTTTGCAGGCTGGCGAACGAAAGTACTTGTCCACGGATCGAGTAAAGCTGGCACCTGGAGCGAAGGAGCAGGTCGAAGTCGTCAGGTGGATCTTCGGCGAGTACCTTCGGGGCGCGACTCAAAGAGCGATTGCACGCGAGCTTAACGAGCGCGGAGTTCCCTCCATCGAAGGGCATTCCTGGACTCAAAGCGGTATAAGCAATCTTCTACGGCAAGAGGCCTACATCGGCACTGCCATCTACAATCGAGGCACAAAGAAGCTTGGCTCCAAGAGAAAGCAGAATCCAAAAGAACTCTGGATCAGAAGCGAAGGCGCTTTTGAATCAATAATCGACAGTGATGTGTTCGTACGCACGAGAAAGGCCTTGGATGCGGATTCCGGGGATTGCGGCCAGGGATTCCGATTGAACGCGACCATGCATTCCGATCGAAGGCGGCCACCTGTTC
>NZ_JBVVPM010000122.1:0-5498 GCF_055811255.1 Bradyrhizobium sp. MI1.11 | reverse complement strand
AGCTGCACCCAACAGGCCGCACATATGGATGCAAGCGATCCGATCAAACCTCACAAAGCTCTTGTGCCACGGGGGCCGTCCACATATGGGTCGCGGCCGGCATGATCGAGGCCAACAAGGGCTTCCGACGGTTGAAGGCGCACAAGCAATTGTCGTTTCTGCGTGCGGCCCTTCAGGCTCACCACGATCGCATGACGATCAAGCCCGTTGCCCACGTCACGAGGGCCGCGTAACATTCATCCCGGCAACGTCGGCCCGACGCAGTTCAACAGCGATCGGGACATCTCCAGTTAATCGACTGGCGCAATCCGCAGCACACGCGGCGGCCACAGAGCGCAGGATAGGCTCAAAAACGTTCTGAGGTGCGGAAGAAAAGACGCCTCAAATCACCTCTTTTCCCATCGGGGCCTTGGGTGACGGCCTTGGATCGCTGCCAGACGACGTCGAAACCCTGCAAGCGGCATTGCTGGGGAGGCTGCGGCCGCCCGTGCCCGGCAGTCCGACGACCAGGCGTTGATCGCCCATCTGAAGCTGCAAATCGAGAACTTAAGCGCGACCGCCATGGTCCGCGCTCGGAGCGTACCGCGCGGCTATGCAGCATGCGATGCCGGTCGGCTGGCCTTTTGCTAGTAGTTGTCCCGCGGTCCGTGGCCCTGCAGAATATTCGATCCTCGATTGATTGACCCGGGATCGGAGCACCTGACGCGCCTGCATCAGGGAGTCAACTGGAAGAATCCGCAGCGTTCGGAGGCGCCATGAGACGTACGATAACGGCAAGATGTTGCTTCACGTCGTTACCTAATTTACGCAAATCCACTGCATCCTTATACTTTCCGACGTCCTCGCGGAGGTGTACGGCGTTTGGTCCCGAGCGCCGAGACGAATCAGGTGATCATCACCGACGATCTATCGACGTCTCTTAACGCCCCACCGGTTGTCGCCCTCGGACGCGCTGCCCGCTGGCGCAGCAGAGATGCCCTCATGAGGAACTCGCCGTCATCGAATGCCGCATCATCTCGCCGCCTGCCATTCCGAACTGACGCGGGTTGACGCCATTGAGCACCGGCCGCCATCCGAGGCCGGCTACGACTAAACGACCATCGTCCAAGCATCTGCGACGGCCTCGTTGCGTTAACGCCGCGAACGTGAGGTGCCAATGCCTTCCTTCAATGCCTCATTGAACCCTGGGAAGCAATCTCACTGGCCGATTGCACGGAAGCTGGCGTAAGATCAAGATTGCCGATTAAGGCCACAATAAAATCGGTCTGGCCTCGTGAGAAAAACAGCCGGCTTTGTTGTTTTCCAGCGCCTATCGGCTCGAACGCAGGAAGTTTCGCAATGGATTTACCCATCGCAGGTGTTATCAAGGACAGCTACGAGCGGATGCCGCGACAAATGAAGGTCGCCGCACGTTGGTTGCTCGATCATCCAGCAGAGGTCGCATTGCTGTCGATGCGGGAGCAGGCGCGGCGGGCGCGAGTACCGCCGGCCACGCTTACGCGGCTTGCACAGCGTCTCGGCTTCGAGGGATTCGACGGCTTGAAAGAGATAGTCGCGGATAGCATTAGGGAGCGCCCCGAAGGCTTCGCGGGACGTGCAGAAGAGCTATTCGCACGACGAGAGGCCGAGGGCGATGCCCCCCTTATCGGTGATACGATCGACGCCTTGCATAGCCATCTAACGGACCTCCTCCGTCCCTCCGCGATTGCTGCATTTGCAGCTGCAGCCGATTTGATCGTGGAGGCGCGTCACATTTTTTGTCTCGGTCTCCGCTCAAGTTTTCCTGCAGCATATCTGATGCATTATGTCGGCTCATTGCTCGGGTCGCCCACGGTACTGATCAACGGAATAGGCGGAACGGCCAATGACGTGCTGCGGTCCGTCGGTCCACAAGACGTTTTATTGGCGGTTACTGTTAGCCCCTACACGCGCTACACAGTTGAGGCTGCGGAGTTTGCGGTCGCCCGCGGTGCGAAGCTCATCGCAGTGACCGACAGTGATCTGTCTCCAATTACTAAGCTTTCCGAAGTTGTGATTCCTATCAAGACCGAAACGCCATCGTTCTTTCATACAATGACTCCAGCGATCGCGGCGGTGGAGTGTCTCCTGGAGCTAATCGCGGCCAAGCGCGGCAGCCGCGCGCTTGACGCGTTGGCAGCGAACGAAGCGCATCTCGCAGCATTCGATACTTATGTCCTGAAAATACCGCGCAAGCACGGTCCGCGCCCCGGCCGGGGCGAGCGCCACGCGGCCGCCTCTCGCGGGAGGCATCGCCGAAGCAACATGGCGACCCACAAACCTTGAAGAAAAACTCCCCTTGTACCGGCCAGGTTAGCGCGAACGAAATCCATCCCTGAACCAGGTGGCTAAAATGGAGTCGACTGTGGCTGGCCACCGACGTCAAGGCTCGTATTCGCCACCCAGAGCCTCTCCTTGTCCCTGATTAGGCGTTGGTTCCGAATCCGCCCCGTCAGCCCGGTCATGGAGCTGCGAGAGCCGGGGGTCAGGTGCGGCCAAGACCTCGCATACAGTGGCCAAAATGCGCTCGCGCTGAACGAAATGATGCGAATGTTGCAAGTTGCGCAACAACGGTCTGAATGCGCCAAATATCTTGTGCGCCGCGGCCCTTCGGCTCCGGCGAACGGGACGGGCCCTGCTAGCGACTGGCGGGGCGATTCGGGTATGAGGCATGACAATGAGTCGGCGTGCGACCATGATGGGAGGCGGAGCGCCGCCTTCGTGGGGAGTGGCCAGGGATGGAGCTATGCGGAATTTTGGGCGACGAGGCGATCAGGCGGCGTGGTTTGCCGTCATGTGGATGACCTCGATGCCGTCGTTGAATCTGACACCTGCAATCACCTCCGGCAACTGATTTGTGCCTTTGAGCCGCCGCCAGGTCTTTGATGCGGCGATAATCAGCTTGAACACCATCAGCCTGGCGGTCGTCGACGACAGCGGTCCTTTCGTCCGCACGGCTCTGTGCCGCACGGTCGCGAACACGCTTTCGATTGGGTTGGTAACCGGTATAAGATTCTCGGTGCCGATGTTCGGCTGCGGTTTTCAAGATCGTGGCGTAGGGTGCGACCATCCGGGACAGAGGCACCGGGAGCACGAAGGTGTGGGCAGGCCGATGCGTACGATGAGGGCGAGCTCGAGTTAGTAGCTGGCCGCCTCTACGATTAGCCCGGTTGCGCCGTGAGCGCGGATCCGTAGTTGGTCGTCCGTTAAGAAGCCGAATTGAGCGGGAGCGGACAGGCAAACGTATGCGATAGCTGGATCAGGAAGAGGCACAAGAGTTCTCTGAGCCAGGCGAGGATACGGCGGAAGTTGTGGTCGACTGCTGAGAGCACGACGTTGGCGGCGTCGCCGGCGCGGCCTTTGAGATAGCAGCGGCCAAGGTGACAAAGCTGGCCCGGCAAATTCGGACAGTAGCTTTAGTGGATTTTCTGCCTGACAGCGGCGAGGATTCTTGCCGCGAATCAGGAGCGAAGATGACGACGAAGAGCCGCCGGACGCATTCTCCGGCATTCAAGGCGAAGGTTGCTTTGGCTGCGATCAAAGGCGATAAGACGCTGGCAGAGCTGGCGCAACTGTTTGATGTTCATCCGAACCAGATCATCTGGAAAAACCAGCTCCTGGAAGGCGCCGCCGGCGTGTTTGGGCATGACAAGGCATCGGCCGAGACGCCGGTCGATTTGAAGGCGTTACATGCCAAGATCGGCGAGCTGGCGTTGGAAAACGATTTTTTGTCCGGCGCGCTCACCAAGGCGGGCCTGCTGAGCGCAAAGCAATGATCGACCGCGGTCATGATCTTTCTATCGTGCGCCAGGCGAAGGTCCTGAAGCTGGCTCGCAGCACGGTCTACTATGAACCTCGGCCAGTTTCGGCCGAGGACCTTGCCTTGATGCGTCGGCTCGATGAGCTGCATCTCGATGATCCCTTCGCGGGAGGGCGTATGCTGCGATCGTTGCTGCGGCGGGAGGGCCTATACGCTGGTCGCCGCCACATCGCGACGCTAATGAGTCGTCCGTTAAGAAGGCGAATTGAGCGGGGCTGGACCGGCCAGCACGCGGCATAGTCGGACCAGGAACAGGCACAAGAGTTCTCTGAGCCAGGTTAGGATGCGGCGGAAGTTGTGGCCGACGGCTGAGAGGATGACGTTGGCGGCGTCTCCGGCACGGCCTTTGAGGTAGCAGCGACCGAGGTGACCTTCGGTCTTCATGTGGCCGATGATGGGCTCGATGGCGGAGCGGCGGCGCAGCTCGCGCTTGATGACGCCGAAGACGCCGCGCTTTTGGCCGGAGATGAAGACGCGACGTGGATTTTGAGCATCGTGGCCGCGGTATCCGTTGTCGACATAGGCCCGCTCGGTCGGACATCCGGTGAGCGTCTCGGTCCGGTCGATGACGTTCCGCAAGGTGTGACCGTCGTAGGGATTTTCGGGCAGCGAGCTGGCATGCAGTACGAACAGGCCGCCGGGAGCTCGGCGATTGTTGGTGACGATGGAGGCCTTCACGCCGAACTCGTAAGGGGCTGAGGCCTTGCCTTTGCCGATGCACTCCACCTCCGGGGCATGAAAGGAATAGAGCTTCCAGCCGCGCTGGCGCTGCTGCTGGGAGCGGATCTGGCTGGCTCGGCCAAGCGGAAGGGCGAATGCCTCCTCGAGGGCTGGCTGGCCCTCGATCTTGCGACGGATGTCGCGGATGATCCGGCCCAGCCGGCTGCGCAGGATACGCAACTGCCGCTGATGCCGCCCGAACTGTTTGGCATGGGCGTAGCGGCCCGCCATCATCGCAGCGGCCTTGGCCACGCGAGAATAGGATTGCCGGAGCCTGACGCTGTGCCTTCTCGCCAGGCGGTTGAGGCCCTGGATGGCCGCATGAAGCAGCTTGGCGTCGGTCGGGAAGGTGATGGCCTTCGGCTGCACCGTGGTGTCGACCGTGACGCGCTTGAGGTCCTGGCTGCGTAAGGCGCCGGCTTCGTGCGCCACCCGCAGGCTCTCGGCCAGCAGCAGCTCCAGCTTGTCGCCGAGCCGCTTGCGCCAATGGCTCAGGTCCGAGCGTTCGTGCGGGAAAGCGTGCCGGAAAAACTCTTCGCCGGTGAAGAACTGGAAATAAGGGTCGTGGACCCAGCGCTCGCACACCCCCTCATCGGACAGCCCGTAGATATGCTTGAGCAACAACAGCCCGATCATGAAGCGGGTCTCGATCCCCGGCCGGCCGTTCTCGCTGTAGAGCGGCGCGATCTCGCCGTCGATCCAGTCCCAATCGATCTTGCCGGCAAGCAGAACCAACTCGTGGTTCAGATTGATGATCTGGTCCAGCCGCGCCCGGAACAGATCGTTCGATCCCGTCGTCTTGTGCTTCTTCGGCCGCATCGTTCCCTCCGATGCACCACAGAATCATGGGCCGCAGGGAAAGGGAATCTGGAGGGTTCTGTGAGGTCGCGCTCACGCGAGGGCGCGGCAGGCGCTTGTGACGCGACCTCATTGAAGCCGG
>NZ_JBVVPM010000121.1:0-5508 GCF_055811255.1 Bradyrhizobium sp. MI1.11 | reverse complement strand
CATCGGCTATATCAGCCCGGTCGAGATGGAGCTAAAATCGGCTTGATCCATGTCCACTTTTTTGGGGGAAGATCAATCCAGACTGTCCCCGCGGAGGGATTCTGGATTGCTTCGCTTCGCTCGCAATGACAGCGGTTGCGACAAGCATTCCCAAAACGGCCTGACGCCATGCATGGCGCGATTGCTTCCCGGCTTGCTCTCGCCGCAAGCACAGGGCTAACGTCGCGCACTTTCAATTGCTGGACTTGAGTTGATGACACGTATCGCCGTCGGCGGCTTCCTGCACGAGACCAACACCTTCGCTCCGACGAAGGCGACCTTCGCGGACTTCCAGCACGGCGGCGGCTGGCCGGCAATGACGCAAGGTCCCGACGTGCTGAAGGTGATGCGCCGAATCAATGTCGGCCTAGCCGGTTTCGTCGACAGCGCCGAGGCCAACGGCTGGGAACTCGTTCCGACGATTGCCTGCGGCGCGAGCCCCTCGGCGCACGTCACCAGGGACGCCTTCGAGCGCATCGTCAAAGCGATGCTCGACGGAATCGCAGCCGCCGGCCCGATCGACGCCGTCTATCTCGATCTGCACGGCGCGATGGTCACGGAACATCTCGACGACGGCGAAGGCGAGATCCTGGCGCGCGTGCGCCGCGTCATCGGCAAGGACATTCCGCTGGTCACTAGCCTGGATCTCCACGCCAACGTCACCCCCGAGATGATGGAGCATGCGGACGCGCTGATCGCCTACCGCACCTATCCCCATGTCTACATGGCCGAGACCGGCCGCGCCTGCGCGCAACATCTCGCATTGCTGCTGAAGACAAAGCAGCGTTTCGCAAAAGCCTTCCGGCAATTGCCGTTCCTGATCCCGATCAGCTGGCAGTGCACCAACGACCAGCCGACCAAGGGCATCTACGAAAAGCTTGCCGCGCTGGAGAGCGATGCGGTTCCGACATTGTCCTTCGCACCCGGCTTCCCCGCCGCCGATTTCCGCGATTGCGGGCCGAGCGTGTTCGCCTTTGGCAAGACGCAAGCCGATGCCGATCGCGCGGCGGATGCGATCGTGAAGCTGATCGAAAGCCACGAGGACGATTTCGACGGCAAGATCTGGTCACCCGATGACGGCGTGCGCCACGCGATGGAACTCTCGAAGGGCGCGAGCAAGCCGATCATCATCGCCGACACCCAGGACAATCCCGGCGCCGGCGGCGATTCCGACACCACCGGAATGCTACGAGCGCTGGTCCGCAACAAGGCCAGCGCCGCGACCGGTGCGATCTACGATCCGGAATCGGCCAAGGCCGCGCATGCAGCCGGCGTCGGCGCCACCGTGACGCTGTCGCTCGGCGGCAAGTCCGGCATTCCCGGCGACGAGCCCTATCGTGAGACCTTCGTCGTTGAAAAGCTCTCCGACGGCCGCTTCATCGCGCCCGGGCCCTACTATGGCGGCCGCGAGATGGAGATGGGCCCGTCCGCCTGCCTTCGCATCGGCGACGTCCGAATCGTCGTCTCCTCGCACAAGGCGCAGCTCGCCGATCAGGCCATGTACCGCTATGTCGGCATCGAGCCGACCAAAGAGAAGATTTTGGTCAACAAGAGCTCGGTGCACTTCCGTGCGGATTTCGAGCCGATCGCGGAAAAGCTGATGATCTGCGCTGCCCCCGGCGCGATGCCGGCCGACACAGCCACGCTGCCATGGACACGCCTGCGGCCGGGCATCCGCATCAAGCCGAACGGCCCGATTTTCACTCCCTCCTCACGCTAACTGGACAGAACACATGCCCACGATTGACCGCATCGACGGCTATGCCGACGAACTCACAGCCATCAGGCGCGACCTCCACGCCCATCCGGAAATCGGCTTCGAGGAAGTGCGCACCTCCGGCATCGTCGCCGACAAGCTGAAGAGCTGGGGCATCGAGGTGCATCGCGGTCTCGGCGGCACCGGCGTGATCGGAATCATCAAGGGCAAGGGGTCGAGCGGCAAGCGCATCGGGCTTCGCGCCGACATGGACGCGCTGCCGATGGAGGAGAACACCAATCTGAAATGGAGTTCGAAAATCCCGGGCCGCTTCCACGGCTGTGGCCATGACGGCCACACCACCATGCTGCTCGGCACCGCGCGCTACCTCGCCGAAACCAAGAACTTCGACGGTACCGTGCACCTGATCTTTCAGCCGGCCGAGGAAGGCCTGGGCGGCGCCCGCGCGATGATCAAGGACGGGCTGTTCGAGAAGTTTCCCTGCGACGAGCTCTACGGCCTGCACAATGCGCCGGACCTCAACCACGGCGAGATCGCGATCCTGCCCGGCCCTGCGATGGCCAGCGCCGACTTCTTCGACCTCCGCATCACCGGCTACGGCGCGCACGGCGCGATGCCCGAACGCTCCAAGGACGCTGTGATCATCGCGACCACGCTGGCGCAGGCGATCCAGACCATCGTCAGCCGCAACGTCGAGCCGCTGCAGGCCGCAGTCGTCTCGATCACGCAGATCCACGCCGGCTCGGCGTACAACGTCATCCCCGGCGAAGCGCATCTTTGCGGCACCATCCGCACTTTCTCGAAAGAAGTCCGCACCCTGATCAGCGAACGCATCCGCACGATCTGCGCCGGCATCGCGAGCGCCTATCAGTGCGTGATCGACGTCGACATCCGCGACACCTTCGATGTGCTGGTCAACCAGGTCGAGCAGTCCAAGGTGGTCGAGGAGGTCGCGCGCACCATCGTCGACCCCGCCAACGTGATCACCCGCGCCCAGCCGAAGATGGGCAGCGAGGATTTTGCCGACATGCTGCAAACCATTCCCGGCGCCTATTTCTGGGTCGGCCACGACGGCTCGGTGCCCGTGCACAATCCCGGCTTCGTGCTCGACGACAAGATCCTGCCGATCGGTGCCAGCATGTTCGCCCGGATCATCGAGACCCGGATGCCGGTGGGTGCCCATGCATAAAAAGAGCGTCGAAGAGGAAGTCACCTCGCTGCACGATCTCTCCGCGGTCGATCTAATCGCGGGCTATCGCGCCAAGCAGTTCTCGCCGAGCGAGGTGCTGGAAGACGTGCTCGCGCACGTCGCAGCTTGGGAGCCGCACCTCAAGGCGCTCTATGCATTCGATCCCGACGGCGCGCGCGAGGCCGCGAAGGCCTCGACCGCGCGCTGGTCGGGGGGCGAGCCGTCCGGCGCGCTCGACGGTGTGCCCGTGACGGTGAAGGACAACATCGCGACCAAGGGCGTGCCGGTGCCGCTGGGCGCCGCCAGCGTCAAGCTGGTGCCGGCCGAGAAGGACGCACCACCGGCCGCGCGCCTGCGCGAGGCCGGTGCGATCATCTTCGCCAAGACCACGATGCCCGATTACGGCATGCTGTCCTCGGGGCTGTCGTCTTTCCACGCGTTGGCGCGTAATCCCTGGGACCTCTCCAAAAACCCCGGCGGCTCCAGCGCTGGCGCGGGCGCAGCTGCGGCAGCCGGCTATGGCCCGCTGCATCTCGGGACTGATATCGGCGGCTCGGTCCGCCTGCCCGCGGGCTGGTGCGGCCTCGTCGGATTGAAGCCGAGCTTTGGACGCGTGCCGATCGATCCCGCCTATGTCGGCCGCGTCGCCGGTCCCATGACCCGCACCGTCGACGATTGCGCGCTGATGATGAGCGCGATCGCGAAACCCGACCGGCGCGACGGCACGAGCCTGCCCGCGGAGCCCCTCAACTGGAAGGGGCTGGAGAAATCCCCGCGCAAACTCCGCATCGGACTGATGCTCGATCCCGGCGTTGGCCTGGCGCTGGAGAAACCGGTGCGCGAGGTCGCTGTGAAGGCGGCGAAAGCGTTCGAATCCGCAGCCGCCGTCGTCACCGAAGTCGACGGCATCCTCACGCGCGAGATGCTCGACGGCCTCGACAATTTCTGGCGCGCGCGGATGTGGGATGATCTGTCGAAGCTGACGCCCGCCGAACAGGCAAAGGTGCTGCCCTACATTTTCAAGTGGGGCGAGTCCGGCGCGAAGCTCTCGGGTGTCGACGTTATCCGTGGCTTCAACCAGACTATGGCAATCCGCGCCGCGGCATCGAAGCTGTTCTGCGAACTCGACTATGTGATCTCGCCGACCGCGCCGAACGTGAACTATCCGGCGGAGTGGGCCTCGCCGACCAACGATCCCATGAAGCCTTTCGAGCATATCGCCTATACCGTTCCGTGGAATATGTCGGAAAATCCGGCGATCTCCATCAACGGCGGCTTCGACGCCAAGGGTTTTCCCATCGGCGTGCAGATCGTCGGCCGCCGCTTCGACGATATCGGCGTGCTCGGCATGGCCAAGGCGTTCGAGAGCCTGCGCGGCCCGCAGAAGCCCTGGCCCAGCCCGCCGGCGAAGTAGAGCTTGGCCACCACACGCCCAGTCCGCGCAAGACGGACGCTGGCAGCCATGCATGACGTCTCTTCGAGACAGAATTCAGGACAGGGAAGGAAACCACCATGGCGTATGAGACGATTAAATACGAAATCGCCGAGCAGATCCTCACCATCACGCTGAACCGGCCCGACAAGCTCAACGCCTTCAACGCGCAGATGCAAGCCGAACTGATCGACGCGTTCGACGCCGCCGACAAGGACGACGACGTCCGCGCCATCATCGTCACAGGCGCCGGCCGCGGTTTTTGCGCGGGCGCAGACCTTTCGTCGGGTGCCGACACCTTTGATCGCGACGCACGGCGCGGGCCGGTGAAGCGCTTCGCCGACGGAAAGGTCGACTACAGTGATTCCCAGGTGCGCGACGGCGGTGGCCAGGTGACGCTGCGCATCTTCAAGTGCCTGAAGCCGGTGATTGCCGCGGTGAACGGACCCGCGGTCGGCATCGGCGTCACCATGCAGCTCGCTATGGACATCCGCATCGCGTCCGATGCCGCGCGGTTCGGCTTCGTGTTCTCCCAGCGCGGCATCGTGCCGGAAGCTGCCTCGAGCTGGTTCCTGCCGCGCATCGTCGGCATCTCGCAGGCGCTGGAATGGTGCTATTCCGGCCGCGTCTTCCCGGCGCAGGAAGCCCTCGCCGGTCGCCTCGTCAGCAAGGTCGTAGCCCCTGATGATCTGCTGCCGACCGCCCGCGCGCTCGCCAAGGAATTCGCGGCGAAGACGGCGCCCGTGTCAGTGGCGCTGATCCGCCAGATGATGTGGCGCATGATGGGCGCCGACGATCCGATGGAGGCCCACAAGGTCGACAGCCGTGGCATCTACGCCCGCGGCCGCTCGGACGATGTGAAGGAAGGCGTGGTGTCGTTCCTGGAAAAGCGCCCTGCGCAGTTCAAGAACAAGGTATCGAGCGACATGCCGGATTATTTCCCGTGGTGGACAGAGCGGGAATACAAGTAGGGCATCGTAGGGTGGGCAAAGCGAAGCGTGCCCACCATTCTTGTCACGGTTGCCGATAAATGGTGGGCACGGCGCTCACGCGCCTTTGCCCACCCTTGTAATAGCGCGATCAGTTATTCTCGACCTGTTCCGTGAGGAATGGCCTGCCGCGGTTTGCACC
>NZ_JBVVPM010000120.1:0-6119 GCF_055811255.1 Bradyrhizobium sp. MI1.11 | reverse complement strand
CATCGGCGCCCCCGCCGGCATGAGCTAAACCCCGGAAAATTCCAGCATCAGCTGGCCTAGTTTTGGGGAGCACTTCACATCCGCCGAGACTCTAATCGCCAATGGATGAAAGTTCAGCGGCAGGTCACTGGGTCTAGTAGGAAGGCGAGTTTTAAGAACTCCAACTCAGATCGGCCCTTGCGTGTCGACGCTGAAAACGTCTGTTAGGTCGAGAGTACGAGCTGGACCATTTGAGTCCGCACTGTAGAGCACGTTTTCTACCGATGGAGCGGAAAGCATTGGCTCGCGAGCCAGATCGTAATTCATCCGGAGGGGTGGTGATGGAGGGCAGGCCGCATCATTAAACCACTCTCGCCGGACCTTCGCCTTCGCATTATTATGGCGGTGCAAGAGGAAGGGATGAGCTGCCGGGGCGCTGCCAGCCGTTTCGGGGTGGCGCCATCGACAGCGATCGCGCTGGTCAGCAACCGGCGTTCAGCTCGGATTGAGGGCTATGCTGCGGAGATCCTCTCTTTGGTCGAGACTACGCCTAACATGACGTTTGCCGAGATTGCAGACCATATCTTCAGAGTCGACGGCGAGCGGTTTGTGCCGCGTGTGGTCGAGCGTTTCTTGTGTGGTCGCAAAATCATTTCCAAAAGAAACATCGCACGACAGCGGGCAGGGTCCGCCAGTCATGATTGCTAAACGAGCAACGCAGGTCAGCTCGAGTTCTTGAACCGGGAAGAGATAGTTCAAGATGACGTTGCGCTGTTCTTCAACTACCGAAACTGGGGTTTGAAACTCTAGGATTAACAAGCCGCCCAAATTCGGTTTCCGTTGAGCAAAAGCTCTAGGCGAGCCAGGTCTCGCCGTAAACATGTTATGGTTGGCAGAGCGGCACCCGGCACGATCGGCTTCGTGATAGCTTGTCGTAGCTTGCGTGCTCGATTTGCTAGCTTTCGAACTCGGCCAGGCCTGTCTGTTGAGGCGCAGAAGCGTGGCCTGCACCTCCCTTTGGTCGCCGGAGTCCATTTCGTTTAGCTATGGACCGACGGGCGCTGTTCCAGCAGGGCGTAGTTGCGTTGCTCGGAGTCGTCCGTCGGTATGTTGTCGATGCGCACCAAGAGGCGTCGGCTGCTAACCGGTCCACTCACTCCAATGCTCCGAATTCGACGGCGTCGAAGCTGCGCAACGGTCCGCGCCGATGGATCACCTCGCCCTTGTAGAAACCGGCGTATGTTCGAATCGGGCGTTGTCGTGGAATCGCCGCGACTTTCGACAGAAGGCTGCGGTGCAAGGACGACCGATTCACACATGGAAGGCATTGCGGGCCCATCTTCGCATCGTGGACGAACGCTCGCTTGCGCCACTTGGCGACCGTCCTCTGCTTTAGACCCTGCCGGGCGGCTAACTCTTGGAGCGGAGCCGTCGAGCGCCGTATTGCAACTCGGACCGCGAGCGTGACCGTGGCGCGGGCCGACCGCGCGATACAAGCTGCATAAATTTCAGCGCGTTTGCCGACCACGTGGAATCGAACATCGTCTCACCAAGCCAATCACCAGTGACCAATCGTCAAGTTGAACGCATGAACCGAAGCCCCCGAGGAAGCCACCGTACGCCGATATCACTCACACAAGCAGCTCAAGAAATACCTCGCCGTGTTTCTGGAAGCCGACAACTTGACCCCGCGGCATCACACCCAACGAACCGCTTTGCACCGCCTGGGCGGACGAACCTGGCCGCTTGAGACACTGCAAGCCACATCAATTCGGAACTAAATACCTGGAGCGCTGCGCCGGATCCCGCGCCGACGGCAGGTGAGGCGATCTCAGACGGCGCCATCCGCGCCGCGAGTGTGGCCGTGTCGTCATCAGCCGATAGTGTCTACCTCCGCGAACGGATTGCTCTGGTGGAGGGGTTGGCAGGCGCACCAAGTCGGATACACAAAGCAATCTGTCCTCAGATGCTACAGTGTACGAAGGAGGAGCCTATAAACGTTGGTAGGTGCCCAACTGGATGAATCTGATTAGCCTGTCAGGCTTCCTAGGTCGCGCATCGCCGTACGACTCGCCCGGTGCGGAGACTAGACGAAAGATAGCATGAATGGCGTACAGGAAACGCGTTAATAGAACTGCGCACAGAACTGGTTGCCTCGCCGATGGCGCCGCTGCGATGATTGTCCCGACGGGCTTGGCTCCGGGTGCGAGGCAGAAGTTGGTGGCAGTGCTAACAACCGTCGCCCGAACGAAGGTTCGAATTGTCATTCACGTCGGCGTTTGCCTGCCCTCGCCGAGGGAGAGGGATCCAGGAGATGCTCAAGCAAACACCGGAAGTTGGTACTCGCTCGCACTACTGAAAAAAGTTGGTCATATTGTCGCTCGATCATGTTTCCCGAGTGCAACTGTTGGACGGATGCCATGACGTCGACCGTGCAATACAATTCTCAAGAAGCCCGAGATGCGGCTTATCAGCTTCACGCCTATACTAACGCACGGTCGCATCAAGAAGCTGGTCCAATAATAATTGAACGCGGCGAAGGTCCCTATGTCTTCGACGCGGCCGGTATCCGCTATCTCGATGCCATGGCCGGTCTCTGGAGTGCGGGACTCGGCTTCAGTGAGAAACGGCTCATCGAAGCCGCGCATCGTCAGATGCAAGTCCTGCCGTTCTATCATACCTTCGCATCACGATCGAATGGGCCCGCCATCGAGCTCGCCGAGAAGCTCGTCAGGATGTCCCCGGTGCCTATGAGCAAGGTATTTTTCACAAACTCCGGCTCGGAGGCGAACGACACCGTGCTGAAACTGATCGCCTATCGCTCGAATGCCGTGGGCCAGCCTCAGCGTAAGAAAGTGATTAGCCGTTTGCGTGGCTATCACGGGGTCACGATCGCTGCGGCAAGCCTGACCGGGCTGCCCGAGAACCATCGCTCCTTCGATCTGCCGCTGCCGAACATTCTGCACGCGGGCGCCCCTCATTTCTACAAAGACAGTCTTCCTGGCGAATCAGAGGAGACGTTTGCGACGCGTCGGGCCGAGGAGCTCGAGTCGCAGATTCAGCAAGAAGGTCCTGATACCATTGCAGCCTTCTTCGCCGAACCTGTAATGGGCGCGGGTGGCGTAATCGTTCCGCCGCCGACCTACTGGGAGAAAATACAAAAGGTACTAAAACGGCATCGTATTCTTTTGGTCGCCGATGAGGTAATTTGCGGCTTTGGCAGGACGGGAAAAATGTTCGGCTGCGAAACCTATGACATCACGCCAGATGTCATGGTAGTGTCAAAGCAGCTCACGTCCAGCTATTTTCCGCTGTCTGCAATCATTATGAATGATTGCATGTTCGGTCCAATCGCGGAAGAGAGCAATAAGATTGGAGTGCTGGCCCACGGTTTCACAGGTGGTGGTCACCCGGTCGGAGCCGCCATTGCAATTGAAAACCTCAAAGTCATCGACGAGCGGGAGCTGATTGCGAACGCCAGCCGCATCGGCGGCTACATGCAGGAACGGCTGCGCGGCCTCGCCGACCATCCGGTCGTTGGCGAAGTCCGCGGCATTGGCCTTATGGCAGCGATCGAGCTGGTGGTGGACAAGGAGGAGAACGTCGCCGCTGCCACTCCGGGCGAGATCGGCGCGATCGCGTGCCGGTTGATGCACGAGCGAGGAATCATTATGCGGAATGTTGGCGATGCGTTGGTAATGTGCCCACCTCTGATTGTTAACAAGGACCAAATCGACGCGCTCGTCGACGGGATTGCGAACATGCTCCAGGAGCTTAAGGCGAACGTCGTCAATCTGCCCCGAGCCTGACAAGTCGTCACCTGCCCGTTTAGTCCGCCTGCGGCTCCGACGACTTGAGAACCACGAACTCAAGACACTGCGGAAGCTCGCATAAAGTTAAAGTGCCTTGGGCAAGCAACACATGTGTTTGTCGATGGGCCAGAAGGGTGGTCGCCGCTGACAATATCCGAGGATCGAGAGCATGCGGATGGGGCAGTGGTGCGCGCCTATATTACGTCGGCCACTGGCTGCTCATGAGCTGCGCTGGCCCGCTTTGGAGTTGATCTTGATAAATGTTCAGGTGTCCGCGATGATGAAGAATATGGTTGGAGCGAGTGCTTGGGATCTGCGCGGCCTGTTTCTGTCATCCTGGTTGAACGACCAACCCGCGCAACAATGTTGAGCTCCGCCGAAAACCCCTTGGTCGGTAAGTAAACTCGACATGGCGAGCGCTTGATGGCGAGACCATAGAACAAATCATTTCGAGGGCATCGAAAGAGTGCATTGGGTTCCCCGCATGTTGGGGGTCGTGGGGAAGATGCACCAAATTAATTAGGCGTCTTGTTTTAAGAAGCAGTATGCCTGGCAATAGCTCGTGGGACGCGTGCGTAATCGCTTGGGCCGTCGCGTGTGAATCACAACCTTTCAGAAACGCCGGGGAGGGCGCTAAGCCGCTCGGAAATCGACGCGGAGACGCCCGAAGAGGCCAGACAGCCTTAGCGTCGGGTTTTGTGACGCAGATGAGAAGCCGCGGCCGCGCGGATGCCGTCGTTGGCCACCGTGGGGTCCTTCCATCGCACCGGAGCAGCACAAACATAGATCGCCGATCGGCGGGTGGTCTCATTGCTGGCAATTCAGAAAATTGTCCGAAAAACAAGCTGAATAGCTCAGTGCGAGACTCAATCAACGAAAGTACCGTCCGGGACGCCTTCGCTGAAGACCTGAACATCGCTAGTGGCATGCTGTTCGCTCTTCGGAAGAGTCGCTGGCGACACCTTAAAGCAAGCGGCTTTCAGCGCAGCAAATTCACTGCTTAGCCTCGCGGCAGTCACTCGCCTGACCTATTCTGTTCATTGGTTCCGGCCGTCCGGAGACGACAATATTGGGGTCGTGCTAAGGGAGATCGGCGCCGTTTAACGGTCGTCCCAACCTCAAACTCCTGGTGTTGCGACGTTCTTGGACCCGCCCTGCACACCCCGATCGGAGTGATGGGTCACTCCAAGTGAGCCGTTGCTGCTGGTCGCCATTTTCGAGGCGCGCATGCCCTCAAGGAACGCCGGCTGGCGCCGTCGCATAGATCGGTCCAGGCGGCTAGTGCGGCTCCCCTGAGAGCGCTAACCGCCACTAGATCTGCTTCAGCTTTATCGGTGTTCTGGAAAATCGCGCTGAAACTACCGTGATTTGGAGTGTGAGGTAGATAGAGGAGCTCGGTGAAAATAGTTTGCGCTCCCCCGGAGCAAAGGTCTAGGCGCTTCTTGCGAGCCACAGTAATCGCTGCTGAGGACTTTTGGCAATCCACCGGATTGCTCAGGCAACCCTTGCGGCCGCCGCAAATCCTGGTGCGAGAGCAACGACCCGAACTTTACGGCCAAGGCCGCCGATGTTGTCGGCCTCTACGTTGCCCCGCCCCAGAAGGCTATCGTGCTCTGCGTGGACGAGAAGCCTTCGATTCAGGCCTTGGAGCGAGCGCAAGGGTATCTGAAGTTGCCCAATGGCCGCGCCTTGGCGTTGCAGCGCGATTTGAAGCGGGCGCGGATCGTTTTGTTGGCGGCGGACGGGCGCAGCACCCGGTCGAATCACTCAGCGGCACCTCCTTCACAAGCCTCAAGCAACTTCAGGAACACATCGATGCCTACGTCAACGCGTACAACGACAAAGCCGAGCCTTTCGTCTGGACCAAGAAAAAGGTCCGCCAACGCCGCTTCAAAAGCCGCCGTATCACTCAGCTCTGATTCCGGGTACTAGTTCGCCAGATCACCGCTCCGATGTGTGAAATCAACTGAAAACGCTTTTGGCACGCCGGCCGTTCCACATATTGGGGTAAGGCCAGAGCTACGGGAGCTGGTAGTGGCGAGGAGAGTGCGGGTTGAGTAGCCTTGGCGTAATGCAGCACGACCAACCACGGTACCAGACTGTCGACGCCAAGTTCTTGCAAGCGATCATCTTGCTGCTCGATGCCCTCCAGATTGAGGGCGGGTGCCGGGAGAAGCTTAAGCGTGGCGCAACAAGTCAACCGCATAATGCAGATGAGATCAACACGGACGGGGTGGTACGTGTGGCCGTGATACGCCTTCTGCGCGCCTATATTGCGGCGATCGGACAGAGCGATAGGGCGCGAGCGGCACTCCTAGAACGGCTATG
>NZ_JBVVPM010000119.1:0-6131 GCF_055811255.1 Bradyrhizobium sp. MI1.11 | reverse complement strand
CGCTGGAGCAGGCCCTGCACGATCGCCGACCGGTCCACCGCGGCGGGCTCGTGCATCATAGCGATAGGGGTAGCCAAGGCGGATTCAAACGATCGTCGCAACAGCGATCTTGTTCACTCATGATAGCCAGTCGTCAAGCGCCTCCGCCGGCGTTTTCCATCCCAGCGTCTTTCTCGGTCGGGCGTTGAGGACGGCAGCAACGGCGGTGATGCATGGACGCTATGGACGCTGAGGTCAGTGCCTTTCGGGAAGTACTGACGCAGCAGCCCGTTGGTGTTCTCGTTAGTTCCGCGCTGCCATGGACTTTGCGGATCGCAGAAGTAGACCTGAACGCCTGCATCGATCTTGAGACGATCGTGCTGGGCCATTTCGGCGCCTTGGTCCCAGGTCAGCGAACGCCGCAGTTCTTGTGGCAAGGTGATGATGGTGCGAGTAATCGCGTCCCGTACGGCTTCAGCGCCGTGTCCCGCGAGCGCAGGCCCGTTCTTAATGCGCGGAGCTTCGCCGTGCCCCATGAGGCGGGGAAGATGCAGCAGCATCGTGAACCGGGTTGTACGCTCGACCAGCGTACCAATCGCTGAGCTGCCAAGACCAAGGATGAGGTCCCTCTCAGTGTCCCGGCACTGCTCGATCGGTTGCTTCGGCGGGACGTTGACTGATCATGACCTCCGGCGAGACAAAGCCCTTGCCTCGCCTTTTTACGCGTGCTCTGGGCACTCTTAGCACGCGCCCCGTTCGCAAGCAGGCCGTCAGTTCGCGGCGTAGCGTTCCCCGGCCTTGAACGAAGAGAGCCTGATAGATGGCTTCGTGGCTGATGCGCATCGTGTTGTCGTCCGGGAAGTCGATCGGCAAGCGTCGGGCAATCTGCTCCGGGCTCCAGGCCTTGGCCCATCGCCGATCTCTTCGCGGGCCATGCCGGCGACCGTTCCACGGAACGACCGGACCGGGAAGGGAAGCGCCGCTCGGTGCCACGACGACGCCGGCAAGTCTCTCCTCCACATAAGCGCGCAAGGTTTTGTTGAGCGCAAGTTTGGTCAGTTTGGGCCGACATGCCGATCGGTCTGCATGCCACTGGGCAGTCGTCGCACGATGCTCCAACCCGCCGCTTCTGGTAGCTGCATTGCGTCGCAGTTCACGGGAGATTGTCGAGGCGGACCGAGCGAGGCGGCGCCCGATTTCTTGCATGGAGTGGCCCTGCACCTTGAGAAGTGCGATCTCCTCGCGCTCGGCAAACGACAGGTACCGCCCGGAGAGCGGCTTTGCCGAGGATCTGAACATTGCTGGTGGCATGCCGCCCGCCTTTCGGAACAATCTGTATCCGACAGGCTGCGATACTCCGGCTTCAAGCGCGGCTTCTTCACTGCTTAGCCCCGCGGCAATCCCCCGCCAAAATCTGCTCTGTTCATCACGCCCCGCAACTTGCGGCCGCCCCGGCGATGGCATTGGCGCTCGTCCAGATCGTGCCGATCTCCGTCCTCCAATACTCATCGCAACCTCCAATGTGCGAGTGTTGCGACGACCGTTTGAATCCGCCCAATACGTCTCTATCAAGTACACCGAGCGCTTGGCTGAAGCTGGCGTCGAGCCTTCCGTTGGTAGTGTCGGAGATTCCTATGACAACGCTCTCGCCGAAACCATCAACGGCCTCTACAAGGCCGAGGTGATCCATCGGCGCGGGCCATGGCGCAGCTTCGAGGCCGTCGAGTTCGCGACCCTGGAATGGGTGGACTGGTTCAACAACCGACGGCTCCTGGAGCCCATCGGCAACATCCCGCCAGCCGAAGCCGAGCAACGCTACTACGCCATGCTGGAACAACCGGCCATGGCGGCATAACTTAACCAAATAGCCTCCGGCAAACCCGGGGCGGTTCACCCCGGTTGTTTGGACAGCGCCCCGCTGGATTTAAGTGGATTCCTGCCGGGTTATGCTGAACGCGGGGCTTTACGATTTTGTCGTTGCGTCGGGAGGGCGTAGCCCGACCAGAGCGACGACAAAATCGTCGGCGAGGGTCATGCGGCCATCACCATAGCTTTCGTGCCGAAGTAAGCCTCGTCGGGCGTGCGCCCGTCAAGGCTCGAGTGAGGGCGTCCCTGATTGTAGAAGGCCAGATACTTGGCAATTGACGCTCGCGCCTCGGACACGCTGTCGTAGGCGCGGAGATAAACTTCTTCGTATTTGACCGTGCGCCAGAGCCGCTCGACAAACACGTTTTCGCGCCAGGCGCCCTTGCCGTCCATGCTGATGGCGATCTTCGCGTCCAGCAGCACATCGGTGAACTCGAGGCTGGTGAACTGGCTGCCCTGGTCCGTGTTGAAAATCTCGGGCCTGCCGTGTTTCGCCAACGCCTCCTGGACCGCTTCGACGCAGAAGGCCGCCTCCATTGTGATCGATGGGCCAGGACCCGTCGGCTGAACACATCGACGACCGCCGCGAGATAGACGAAGCCACGCCGCATCGGAATGTAGGTGATGTCCATTGCCCACGCATGGTCGGGCCGCTCGATCTTCAATCTGCGCAACAGGTACGGGTAGATCTTGTGACCCGGTGCCGGCTTGCTCGTGTTCGGGCGACGATAGACCGCCTCGATCCCCATGCGCTTCATCAGCGTCGCGATGTGGCGGCGACCAGCGTATACGCCCTCCCGCCGCAGCAACGATCGCAGCATACGCGCTCCCGCGAAGGGATAATCGAGATGCAGCTCATCGAGCCGACGCATCAAGGCAAGGTCCTCGGCCGAAACTGGCCGAGGTTCATAGTAGACCGTGCTGCGAGCCAGCTTCAGGACCTTCGCCTGGCGCACGATAGAAAGATCATGACCGCGGTCGATCATTGCTTTGCGCTCAGCAGGCCCGCCTTGGTGAGCGCGCCGGACAAAAAATCGTTTTCCAACGCCAGCTCGCCGATCTTGGCATGTAACGCCTTCAAATCGACCGGCGTCTCGGCCGATGTCTTGTCATGCCCAAACACGCCGGCGGCGCCCTCCAGGAGCTGGTTTTTCCAGATCGTGATCTGGTTCGGATGAACATCAAACAGTTGCGCCAGCTCCGCCAGCGTCTTGTCGCCTTTGACCGCAGCCAAAGCAACCTTCGCCTTGAATGCCGGAGAATGCGTCCGGCGGCTCTTCTTCGTCATCTTCGCTCCTGATTCGCGGCAAGAATCCTCGCCGCTGTCAGGCAGAAAATCCACTCAAGCTACTGTCCGAATTTGCCGGGCCAGCTCTAGGCAACGGGGCGGGGACGATACCGGGCGTGGGGGATTCTTTAGAAAGGACCGTCCGACAGCCATTTGCCTTGTTTAAATCGGGTAGTAACCCCATCGTGAAACGCTGCATTTGCGGTTATGATTCGTGGAGCAGGAGAAAGTAAAGCACAGCCATGGCCCGTGGGGAGTTGATGAAAACATTGCTCGCCAGCTACGGTCGGGACGATGAGTTCCGCGCTGTGGCGGAGCAAATCATCGACGAAGAGGAAAAGAAGAACAATCGCGTGCTGGCGCGTAGCCTGCGCAAGACCCTTGGGGCCGGCCCGAGCCGCCCAAGCGGTCCGAAGGCGCTCGCGCCCCTGCTTCCGTTCCCTGAAGCGGCCGCCGACTTCATCGGGCGGATCGAACCGCGGCACACGCGCAATGATATCGTGCTCGGAGCGACGAACGTTCGGGTGCTGCTTGGCCTCGTCAAAGAGTTTCGCCGCGCCGAGGACATCCGGCGGCACGGGCTAAAAGTTCGCTCCAAGCTCCTGTTCTGCGGCCCGCCGGGATGCGGCAAGACGCTGTGCGCGGAGATTTTTGCAGCCGAACTCGGACTGCCGCTGTTCCTCGTCAAACTCGATCGGCTGATCTCGTCCTACCTCGGCGACACGGCCGGCAACGTTCGCAAGATTTTTGAGTTCGCCCGCAAGCAGCCCTGCGTTCTGTTCTTTGACGAGTTCGACGCGCTGGCGCGCTCGCGCGACGACAGCAGCGAGCACAATGAGCTGCGCCGGGTCGTCAACAGCCTGCTGCTGTTCATCGACCACATTCAGCCGAAAGGTTTCCTGATCGCCGCGACCAACCTCGATCAATCACTCGATCCAGTGGTCTGGCGGCGCTTCGACGAGGTCGTCTGGTTCGACAAGCCGGATCGCGCAATGATCGGCCGATTCCTGCGGCTCAAATTCAAGAACGTCGCCACCGCCTTCGATCCGCTGCAGCATGCGGCGGCTCTGGAGGGCTATTCCTATGCCGAGATCGAGCGCGTCTGCACCAAAAAGGCGGTCAAGACAATGATCATTGATCGCCGCAAGCAGGTGCAGGCGCGCGACTTCAATCACGCCTTGGAAGACGAGGCGCGCCGCCGGGCAGGACAGTCTCGCCTCGCGCCGCCGAGCTAGGCGCGCCGTGGCCCGATACGATCACCTCCAACTCGTTCGGCTTCCGGAGCAATTCCAGCGCCGCAAGCACGGCGGCGGCGGCCCACCGCCGGCGCGCGATCGCGACCAGCACACCGCCAAGCTGCGCGACGAGCTCGACGCCGCGACGCAGGAGCAAAGGCGGCGCCGCAAGCCCGAATTTGTCGACCCCTCCCTAATCCTGCGCGTGCAGATGACGGGCGCCCTGCTTGAGGAAGAGTGGGAGCGGCTGGGGCTCACGGTGCTATCAAGCGACGCGGACCGCACGCTGGTGCTATTCGCCTCGAGTGAAGACATGCGGGATTTCCGCGCCCGGCTCGATGCCTATCAGGGCGGCCCGCCCCCCGGGCAGAAGCACGCCCCCTACATCAACTTCGTTTCCGGGATCGAAAGCATTGGATCGGTCGAGCCCCGCGACCGGATCGGTCCACGCTTGCGGGAAGAAGGATTCGCGGACGTCGATGACTTCGTCGCGCAGACATCTTATCTGGTCGACATCGAGCTTTTTCCTGAATATCGCGCTTTCCTCGCCGCGCCTGCTCAACCAGCTCGGTCTAGTCGTGCTGGACGAAGGGCAGTTCATCACGGATCCCACGCGCGGCATCACCGTCGAACTGATCTTCGCACTGCTGCTCCGCGCGCGACAACGAGGCATCGATCCCCAATTGGTGGTCCTGTCCGCGGTCATCGGCAACCTCAACAGTTTCGACCGCTGGCTCGATCTACCGTTGCTGACCTCGCGCGACCGTCCCGTTCCGCTGATCGAGGGCGTGCTCGATCGGCGCGGCACGTTCCAGTTCGTCGATGTCGACGGCACGACGAAGACCGAGATCTTGATCCCGCCCGGCCACATCGTCCAACGCCGCGACAAGCCAAGTTCGCAGGACGTGATCGTGCCTCTAGCCAGGCAGTTGGTCGCCAAAGGCGAGAAGATCATCGTCTTCCGAAACGCGCGTGGTCCGGCACAAGGATGTGCGCGCTATCTGTCGAAGGAACTGCGTCTCCAGCCCGCTACCGACGTCCTCTCCGCGTTGCCGACGCAGGATTTGACGGCTGCGTCGCAGGATTTGCGCAATTGCCTCGCAGGAGGCACCGCTTTCCACAATACGAATCTGCTGCGCGCCCAACGCGAAGCCGTGGAGCGTGGATACCGCGCCTTGAACGGGCAGATCCACGTGCTCGCCGCCACCACCACGCTCGCCGCCGGCATCAACAGCCCGGCCTCGACGGTCATTCTCGCGGAGAACGAGTTCGTCGGCGAGGACGGCCGCCCCTTCACGATCGCCGAGTACAAGAACATGGCCGGCCGCGCGGGACGGCTCGGCTACAACGAGATCGGGAAGGCGATCATCCTCGCGGACACCCCGGTCGAGCGGGCGCAGCTATTCCAGAAATACGTGCTCGGCAGACCTGAAGAGGTCACTTCTTCGTTCCAGCAGCGCGACCTTCCGACCTGGATCCTCCGGGTGCTCAGCCAAGTCCGCGGCGTACGCGCCGAAGAAATCCCGGGCGTCGAGGCCTTCGAGGATGCTGGCCGCTACGCCGGGCCATTGCTGGTCGATGCGATGCGCGAGATTGCGGATCAATTTTTCAGCCTTGTCGGCGTCATCGAGCTCCCAGGCCTGGCGCAGCACCCGGCGGGTGGCCGCATGATGCTCTTTCGGCAGCCGTTCCATGATGTTGCGCGCCTTGTGGATCTGGCAGCGCTGGATCGCAGCGGCCGAACCGAAGGTGCGGCGGATCGC
>NZ_JBVVPM010000118.1:0-6429 GCF_055811255.1 Bradyrhizobium sp. MI1.11 | reverse complement strand
GCACCCCGAGCCTACCGGCTCAAGGGGGGCAACGCCGACCTCTTCAGAAATTCAACAGAACCCGGGACATCCCCCGCCGGGCTTCGGAGACCATGCTGAAGCCAAGACGCAAAGCCGCGGGCCGCCGCATCACGGCCGGTGAGGACAAGGCGTACGATACCGCCGATCATGTCGCCAATCTTCGCGCCATTGGCGTGACGCCGCATGTGACACAGAACCGGGCCGTCACCAAGACCGGCAAGACCCGCAACAGCGCGATCGACGAACGAACCACACGGAAGCCTTGCTGGCCCACATCGCGGTGATGAAATACGGCTACCAGTTGCCGCTGTATCGGCAGGAACAGATGTTCGCCGCGCAAGGCATCACGCTCGATCGGCAGACGCTGGCCTCGTGGATGGGCCGCGCCGCCTGGTGGCTGACGCCGCTTCACACGCTGTTGCGCGACACAGTGATGTCCTACCCGCGGCTGTTTGCCGACGAGACGCCGCTGCCAGTTCTCGATCCCGGCCGTGGCAGGACCAAAGTCTGCCAGTTCTGGGCGATCGCCACCGATGACCGTCCGTGGGGCGGCCCGGCGCCGCCGGCGGTAGTCTACATGTTTGCCGAGGATCGCAAGGCGATCCGCGCCAAGCAGCTGTTCGGGGACTACCACGGCATCCTGCAGGTCGACGGCTATGCCGCCTACAAGGGCCTGATCAAGAACGGCGGCCATCTGGTGCAGTTGGCGTTCTGCTTCGCTCATGCGCGGCGGAAGTTCTGGGACGTTCACGTCGCGACGAAGTCGCCGATTGCCGCGGAAGCGCTGCAACGGATCGCGATGTTCTACGCCATCGAGGATCGCATCCGCGGTCTGCCGGCGGCGCATCGGGCTGCAGTGCGGCAGACCGACACCAGGCCGTTGATCGAGGACTTCAAACCCTGGCTCGAGGCGCGGCTACTGGAAGTCTCGAAGAAATCCGGCCTTGGCAAGGCGATCCGCTACACCCTCAACCATTGGGAAGGCCTGACGCGCTTCATCGATGATGGGCGCATCGAGATCGACAGCAATACGGTCGAACGCAGCATCAAGCCGATAGGCCTGGGAAAGAAGAATTACTTGTTCGCCGGCAGTGAGGGCGGCGCCGAAACCTGGGCCACCCTCGCATCGCTCATCAACACGGCAAAGCTGCACGACATCGACCCGCGGCACTATCTGACCGATGTTCTCGAGCGCATCGTCTCCGGACGTACAAAGATCAATCAGCTGCACATGCTGTTGCCGTGGAATTGGAAGGCCGAGCGCGATAGTTCCCAGGCAAAGCTCGCCGCCTGATCAGTTCGACGGCAGGGCATCTGGAACTTCCTGCGCATCGCTGGCGTCGTCGTAGATCTCTTCGCGGATCACGCGCAGCGTCACCTCGTGCAGATACACTTGCAGCGCACCCTCCAGCTCGGTGAACTCCGGCAGCAGGACTCGATCGACGAAGCCCCGTGACGCACGGACCATCACCGTGTTGCGTCGCTGCCGGCGATAACGAAACGGCCGCAGCCCATATCGGCGGCAAAGCGCCAGAAAAAGGTGCCGAGACCACTGGTCGGGAAGTGAGAATTGCTGTTCGATCGGTGGATCGTGGCGAGCGAGTTCCTCGACCCGGGCCCGCACCCGCTGCAGCGCGGCTTCCGCCGCAAGGCGCTCACCAGCAGTTCCGGCCCCCACGAACAACGCCTCGATCTTCCGAAGCTTCTCGCGCAGCTGCGACTCGCTGTTCATTCTGATCCCGTTGCCCGCTCCGAACCGGGATCACCCCATCACCGCGCCCCGGCGGCGTCAATCATCCCGACCGCGCTATCCAGAGCATTCCGCGCAAGTCAAGCCCGGGCACCGGTGATCCTATCGTGACGCTCACGATACAGCGGCAGATGGTCCGCATATTGGGCGACGACTACCTGCGCCACGGCGGCTTCGGTCGGTAGCCCGCCCTGGCCGGCACGATATCCAATCGTTCGCTCACATCCTCGCCGATTCGGTGCAGCGCCTGCTGACAGCACGGGCAGGCGTCATCGTCGAGGTCAATCAGCATCTCGACCCGCGGCAGATGCCCCGGCAGGGCTCCTCTGTTCCTGCGGCGCCGTCCTCGATCGCTCGGCAGCATTGGCTGCATCGGTCGTGGCATCACTGCTCGCCTCGACCTGCTCGACCTCTTCCAGGCCGAGCAGCAACTGGTCCTCCGGCAGCGTCTCGGCCCGGCGGCCGAAGCGATGACGCTGCAACTCCTTGATGATCTGCTCGAGCCGCGCGGCACGCGCCCGTTGCCTCGTTCGTTGGTCTCGCGGAGCGAGAAACCCCTTCGTGCGCCTACTGCTCAGCGGAAGTGTCGCTAGGAGCGAAACGTTGCTTAACATTGCGGCCGACACGATTCGGGCGCGGGCGAATAAATTGTCGATGTTCGTCGTAGATTGCGCCAAAATGCTCCGCCTCCGATCAACACGACAACTATTGCTTGGCGTGCGCACTATGATGTAGGAGCGCCCGCGTGCAACGAGTCTCGCGCCGCGTGGCTCGCTCACCCGCATAGGAGGTAAGACCAAACGATCTGTAAGAGTGGCGGACAGCGTATTGTCGATCGTCGGGCGGCGCCACGGAGTGGAAAGCGAGTTCGCGCGCCTCCCAATCCTGATAGGGGAGCTTCGCTCGTGTTTTCGTTATTCTAACGGAGGTGCCATCGCCCCTTGCTTCACACGAAAGCTAGAGGAGTTTAACAAAATGCGCGCGCCGACCTATTCCGAAGCCTTGGAATTCGCGATCGACCGATCGTACGACATTAACCTCGACATGTTGAGGTCACGGAATTTGCACCTTGACACGTACAACGATTATCTCGTCGGCACATATCCGCCTCTCAAGGCAATGGGCGATCTGAATGCCGAAAACTTGTTGCTTCAGGTTACGCCGTCAATTGATCTCTACTTTCACGTCCCCTTCTGTGATCAGCATTGCACATTTTGCCACTTCGCCAAAGAAATCCATCCATCTTCCGAGCGAGTGGAGCGCTATCTGGCGGCCTTGGATAAAGAGATGAGTTGGTCGGACGCGGCACTGGCTGACAGAGCTGTTGAGACTGCTTTCTTTGGAGGCGGTACCCCCTCGTTCCTGACCAACAGTCAACTCAAAACGCTATTTAGTATGATCGGCCGGCGCTTTGATCTGTCTAAGTCGGAGGTGAGTTTCGAATTACATCCCTCTCTTGCAAAGCAAGTGGATGCTGCAGATCGCATATCGACACTGCTCAGATCCGGCGTAAACCGCTTTGTATTGGGCGTTCAGAGTCTAGATCCGAGCATTTTACGTATACTAAACCGCGGGCACCGCGTGGACGAGGTAGTACAACTCGTAAAATTGCTGAATGAGATGGGCGTCGAAAATCTCTCGCTCGACCTCATGTATGGATTGCCGCAGCAAACGCTCCGTAGCTGGTACGACTCACTCATCGGCTTAATAGATTTGGGGATAGAGAAGTTCAATGTATTCCCCCTGATGTTCAAATCTACAGACCCCGTGGCCCGCCATTTGGCTCAGGGACGATATCAATTCGCCGGGGCTAAGGAGCGCATTATCATGCATTTTATGGCCGAGCACATCCTCACGACACTCGGCTATCGTCATGGGCCGATTTTCTACTGGAGTAAGCAGTCGCAGCCACACTCGGTTCAACAGCGCCGCAAATACGATTCCTGGAACGACAATAATCTGGTTCCGTTTGGGGTTGCCGGATTTGGCTACATGAGCCAGTGCCAGTTCTATAACGAGGCAGATTTAGATCGTTACCTATATAGGGTCGAGGCTGGCGAGAAGCCAGTGTGGAAGGGTGTTGTCCTGTCGCAAGATGATCTCATGCGCAGAACAGTAATGTTTGCCCTGCGAAGCAGTGGAGTGTCGCTCTCCCGCTTCGAGCGGGAGTTTGGGGTGTCGATTGAGAAATGCTTTGGCCGCGAGCTAGAACACTTGAATGAGGCAGGTCTCATCTGCATTTCAAATGATGGCCTGCTTTCGTTAACCGCCGCCGGCACGATCAATTCGGGCGCGGTATCGCTGCTATTCTTCTCGAACAATATACTTGAGCAGGTCGCGTATAACGACAGTAGGATAGCAGACAAACGAACTGATCTGCTCGAAAAGCATGATTACTCACCGGCCGCTCGATACGGATCAAGTACCGAAATGCAAGTTGCATTTCGATGAAGCCGCGGGCGGGCTCGTTTATGGTCACTCCTTTTCCCGTTTCCACTCCGCAAAGCGCGCCTTGCGAAGGGCACGACATATTTTTGCATCTGGCCGATAGTATTGATCGGCGGCAGCGAGAACGCCCGCTTGGGCTGGTCAGCAATTTTGTCACCGATGAACTGCCACACTGCATTGCGGAAATCAAATGCAGTGAACGACCAGATGAAGCGGTCAAGTCGCTTGGACGCAGCGTCAACGCGATGATCGCCGCGAGTGACTATGATGCGTTGCTGCTAAGTCTACCGCAGTCCGACTTCGAGATCGCTAAGACAGATATCCACTATCTCGTAAATTGTGCTTATCAAATGTCTGCGTTTGCCGGCCTTCACCCCCTGGACGCCGAGCTGACGGTGGGAGAGGCACTGAGCCGCCTTGCGCGGTCAAGCTGTGACCGGCAACCCGGCATTGAGGTCCTCTCCTATGAAGATATGATCCTTACGAATCCGTTGCAGAGCGATCCACGCGTATACTGCCTCGGCTCGGCCGGGGTCGAGGAACGAGATTTTTGCTTGGGGCATCAGATCATCGAGAGCGAATTGCAGTCAGCAATGGACGCTCTCCTTGAGTTGCGTGATGCGGCCGAGGTGGATGCGGGGCAATGTCTTGCGCTATGCTTGGCGCGCCTTGAGTCAGCAAACTATATTCTGACGCGCTTTTATGAACATATGTCACCAGACCTATTTGGCCAATTTCGTGCGTTTTACGGAAAGAATCCTTACAAGAATACGCTTGGTCCAAGCGGCCGCTTCTCGGCCCGTATCGTGGCAGTGTCGGTGCTACTAGTCGGTGAAGAACTCTTCCACCAGAAACCGCAATTCTATAGGGATCTATATCGGCTTTCCGAATATTATCCGCAGAGGTGCATTCACGAGGTATTCCGCTGGCTCTCGTCAGACAACGGGAGTGCACCGATCAAACCGGGTTGGCTAGAAGGGAAAGCGGAGTTTCCCAGGCTTGCGACGATTTCGTCCGCCGTGGAGCATCAAGGTGGCGAAATCGGAACGCTGCGCGCGTCCTGTGTTTGTGCACTGAATCGATTTACCCGGATGCACCGTAGCACGGCCTTAAAATATACCGTTGAGCCGGGTCGCCCACTTGTCGGAGTTGATGTATCGGAAAGTGTTGAGGCTGTCCTTTCTCAGCGGCTGTTGGCAGAGGCGTCGATAAGCTGACGGTGGTCTCTGGCTGGCTAAAAACAAACAAGGGTGCCAGAGGCGCAGGACGTCCGGCATCGGTCGAGAGGTGATAGTAGGTGTCTCAAGACGAACTGATCCTTCGTCGGTTCGAGCCCGGGGATAGCGATCGTGTATGGCATCTCCACAGAAGCGCATCTCAGGATGTTGGTGTGTGTGGCCCGGAAGGGGCCTGGGAGGATGATTTACGGAATATCGGGGAAGTATACATCGGGTCGGGCGGAGACTTCGTAGTTGCGCATATTGGTCCCCGACTCGCCGCCATGGGTGGGTTGAAACCTGTTGATGATGATGTCGCAGAACTCAAACGTATGCGGGTCGATCCCGTCTTTCAGCGACGAGGGATTGGAGGCAGGGTTCTTCGTGAATTGGAGTCGCGAGCTGTTGTTCTCGGTTTCAAGTGGATAGTGCTCGACACAACAACGATCCAAGTGGGAGCTCAAAGGCTTTATGAGACCGCTGGCTATGTTCGCCGCAGGGAAGGGATGTTGCACGGATATGCAGTGATCTTCTACGAAAAGCGGCTCACTGGCGAGGACGACCTACATGAGGGTTGTGAGCCCGGCATAATCCAGTGAAGTTCTATGGGCGCGCAACGAGGGAGTTCGGGAAGAAACAGCATTCGATCGTGCAGCGCCTGCTGAGCGCGCTTAGACGGAAGACGGCCCAGCAATTGTGGCGGAGGAGCCGCTTGCGGAGGCCACGACCGCTGCCCCACTGCCCGGGTTGTGGACGGCTCGGCAATGTAGGGCCCGACCCGCCGCCAGCTCCTCTCGTCGAGCAGCCCGGAAGGCCAACTGGCGCGGCCGATCAGTGGGAGTCGCATCGACGCCGTCAGGGCAACATTCGCTCATGCGGCAATACGAAGGATCAAATTTGTAAACAATGACGTAATTAGTCGTCCGTGAAGAGCGGCTAAGCGATTGAGCTAGGATCGCATTTGACTTTGTGGACTGTTTTTGGAATGCAGGA
>NZ_JBVVPM010000117.1:0-6836 GCF_055811255.1 Bradyrhizobium sp. MI1.11 | reverse complement strand
GCGTTCCTCGGCCTCATACTTGTGCCCGGCCTCGGCGCGCAGACGCACGTAGCGCTCGATGTCGTGCTTGAGCGCCGGCACATTGGCCTCGGCGCGCTGACGCACCTGCTTCTCGGCCTGACCCGCCAGCAGGCCGACCTTGCCGCGCAGAGCCCCGAAGGACTCCGGGCTCGAGGCAACACGCGCCATCGTCGAGTTCGCGGCCGCGGGGTCCCTCAGCAAAGCGTCAAAATTTGTCGCGCGGAACGCGCGCTCGGGATCGGCAAAGACGAGGCGGAAGCGGGTGGAGACATCCTCCCATTGCTTCTTGATGGCGGGGTCGGCGAGGATCCTGTCCTCGACCGTGTCGATGAGGGATCTGGGGAACGTCGTGACGCCCGCGACCATGGGCTTGGCCTTAGTCTGTGCGGTGCTGATGATGGGATTGCGGCCCTCGACGAGGCCGAGTTTTACCGCGAGGGCGCCCAACCGGGAAGCGATGTCGGCCAGGCGTTGCTTCTGGCGAACCGTCCAGCGCAGGCGATCACTCATGAGGGTGCGTGCCACCTTGACGATGTGCAGCCCGCGGTTCGCGGCAAAGCGCAGCGCATCGCGATAGAGGCTGCCGCGGTCGTAATCGAGGGTGGTCTCCTTCACACGCCGCTGCGACAGGATCGCAACGAGGCCACCGGCCTTCTGGAACGAACGCCGGCCGTAATAGAGCGCGACATCCTCGCGATGGCGGGTCAGCGCGACATAGGTCAGATGCTTGTCCAGCGACAGCGTTGCCAGCACCTTGACCCGATCGACCGTGACCCCTTGCGCCTTGTGCACCGTCGTCGCATAGCCGTGGTCGATATTGCGATAGAAGCGCTGATCGATTTCGACGCGGCGGCAGTCCTCGCCCTCACCGATCTCGGCGACCAGGCGCGCAGGGCCGGCTTCCACGACCCTGCCGATCATGCCGTTCTTGACGCCGAGCGAGCCCTCGTTCTTCAGGAAGACGATCTGGTCGCCAGCTGCAAACCGGCGGTCGCCATCCTCGGTGCGGAAGGCATGTCCCGCTTCGACCAAACCGCGCGCCACGAGCTTGGCCCGCGCCATCTCGTTGAGCGCGCGGACGTCGCGGCGAAGATGGGCCAGGATCAAAGTCGACTTGGACGGATCATAGTCACGGTTCCAGTCGGCGATGAGACTTTCGATCGCCTGCGCCTTCAACTCCGTGCCGAACAGGCGTCCATGATCGCGATAGGCGGACAGGGCCTCTCCCGTCCGGCCACGAGCAAGATCGAGCGAGGCGTCGCGCATCCACTGCTGGCGCTGGCGATAGATCGTCTCGAGCTCGGCATAGCCGGTGCGTTCGAGGATCGCACGAAAGGCCGCGCCGGCTTCGATCGGCTGGAGCTGCTCGGGATCGCCGACCAGGACGAGCTTGGCCCCCGCCTTTGACGCGGTTTCGACGACCAGCGCCATCTGGCGCGAGGCGACCATGCCGGCCTCGTCCAGGACAAAAGCGGTTTGATCATCGAGGCCGTCGCGGCCGCCGTTCCATCGCAATTCCCAGGAGGCGAGCGTCCGGGATTCGATGCCCGCCTCCAATGCTTTATATCGACATGCCGCTACGAAGATAATCCTCAATTGGCCCAAAATGGGACTGAGAGGTCCATGCCGGCGATACGAACCGAGATCTTCAGAAGACCTTTACCGCCTCGCCACAGGCAATCTCCGCACCCATCCTGGCCCTTTGCCGCGAACTCGGCACGGACCGACAGCTTGTCTGGGTCTCGATCTTACCTGAGCCCGGCGCCCTTGTGAGCGAGTTTTCAGCAACGTTTCCGCAAAGGTTGCGAGTGAAGGAGGGACGTTGCTTTACGGATGGACGATTTGGGAATGACTGCGGGTTTTCGTTAAAGCCGAACACCACGCCATCTGGCAATTCGCCCTGCTTGTGCAACAGCGGCAAAGATTTAAGAAATCCTTCGCACGCCTGATCGACTTCGCGCGGCACTCTTGAATAGCCTGTCGGTCTTGCCTTTGGCCAGGACAGGCACCGGAGCCTGACTGATCTTCTCACAGTCGCGGCAGCTGAACTTCTCCCGGACGTGCTGGATCACCTTCCAAGATTTCGGGATCACCTCCAGCGTCTCGGTGATGTCCTCGCCGAGCTTGGACAATCGCGTGCCGCCACAGCAGACGTACGACTTCGGCCCTGATCCTCACCCTGGTAATCTCTCCATCTTCCGGGGCCGCCGCGGCGATCTGGTCAAGATCCTCTGGCATGACGGATTGGGCATGTCGCTCTAAGCCAAGCGTCTGAATCGCGACAAGTTCATCTGGCCGTCGGCTCCGCCGGCGCGATGTCGATCTCTGCGACGCCTGCGTCTGAGGGAAGGCGTCAAGAAAATCGACAGCAAGATGCTTGCGGAGGATAACGCCGAGCACGAAGCGCGAGGGCCGGCAAGCTGCTGCATCGCTATGTCGACGATGCCGGCACCTTCCAGCACCTGATGGCGCGGGTGCTGCAAAGCCCGGAGGCTCTGCGGCTCGACGTCGAGTCGGTCGACTTTGCCACGGGGGCTCGAACGCCGGCTAAATATGCCACGCGCGAGCTGATCCGGCTCGAAGCGGAGATGGTGCGGCGCGCGGTCCACCTGTCGGGCAGTGCGGCTTTCGCCGTGAAGGCACCGGTCATTTCAGCCGTGTCCGCGCGGCACGCCAACCTCTCGGCCGAGCAGCGCTCAGCCATCGCGCACTTGGCCTCTGGAGAGCGGATCGCGGCGGTTGTCGGCCGGGCCGGCGCCGGCAAGACCACGATGATGCGGGCGGCGCGCGAAATGTGGGAAGCCGCCGGCTACCGCGTCGTCGGCGGCGCCTTGGCGGGCAAGGCGGCCGAGGGATTGCAGAAGGGTTTTGGCGGAAGGTATCAACTTCGAGGATGACACTCTGCGCCGTCGCATCTGGAAGGCGGCGAAGCGGATTGCAGAGAGATCTGCGATCCATCAAACCGCGGCACTTCCGCGGATGGTGGCGTGACGCAAAACTCGTTTGTTCGAACTATTGAAGACCTTGTCGAGACAGTCAGGGTGATTGCCCGGCTGTTTAAAACCGACAAGGTCTTCATCATTGGAAGCCAAAGCATCTTACTTTCGTGGCCCGACGCTCCGGTCGTCCTACGCACCTCTGGCGAAATCGACGCTTATCCGGAGAACGCGAAGATATGGGAAATTCAGCAGAAGGAGCTGGATCCTGAAGACGATCCGGAGGCTTCAGAAGAGATAAATGCTCTCTACGGCGAGGGCTCAAAATTCCATCGCGATCACGGCTTCTATATCGACGGTGTCGACGAGAATACCGCGCGGCTTCCTGGCGATTGGAAGAAGCGCGCCATCACCAAAACGGTCGACGTTGACGACAGGAAGGTTCTGGCTGTGGCGCCATGTCCCGAAGACATTATCGTATCCAAGCTCGCTCGCCTGTCGGAAAGGACAAGGAGTTCGTGGACGGCTACCACAAGGCGCGGCCATTCAATCGTGATCTCATCGTTAACCGTATCAAGGCGACAAAGCTGGAGGCCGAACTTCAGGAGCGAGCTATCAGCTTCGTGCGCGGCCTTCCGGACGAGCCCAAAGCAGACGCTGCAGCAAGCAAGCCGCCGGGATTCTAGCAGCCACCGCTGCGATTTATTTAGAGGCTTCGTCCACCACGTCGACCGCAATGGTTTCTGTCGGCTGCAGCGGCGGTGAGCCTCCGGACCAGCCCTGCTTTCCGCCGGAAATGGTGCCGCGAGCTGCACGCTAGTAATCAAACTGATTTTGATTGTCATTCGGCCCTTTGATTGCGGTTTGTTGTCAAGCTTACATTTCTGAACTCGGCCACGGACGGTGGTAGTGCTCGCGCCGTCGGAGCTAGTCCGGATTCGTAGAAGGCGGTCGCCGCATCGTGATATCTTGCCGTTGATATCAGTTCGCCAGACTGGTTGCGTCGAGGCTAAGACCCAGATGGGCGCCGACGCTTGATGCCGATCGGAAGCGCGATGGGTCGTCGATCGTATGGCGGTAAGGCCAAGGCGGTCACCACGCCGACACCAGGAACCGTCATCAGGCGGCGCGTCGTCTATCCGACTTCGCCAACTGGCGGACTTCGTCGTCGAACGTGCGCCAGCCAGACGAGCGAAAGTGGGTAGTGCCGTTCCATGGCGTTCATTGAATGTTCGGCGCGGACCAATTCCCTTTGAGATAGATCAAGGCCCGGCACGAAACGAAAACAGGCCACTCTCAGCTTCAAGCCAAGCACTGAGGTCGGAAACAGGCCAGTACCCAAGCTCGCCAGAGAACCTGACCTGCGGAAGTGCGATTTGGGCATATCACAACATGGATTAGAAAGGGGCCACAGACGTACGTCGTTATTCCCAGAAAAGGTCCAGAGGGATCTACAGGGGCTCGGCTGCGGTCGGCAGCGCCTCCCGGCGCGCGCCCATGCTGATCTTTCCCGCCATAGACGCCGCTGAACCAATTCGATGGCACCGCCCTATCGCCGCCGAGAACTTGTCCAGAACATTCTGGATGAGGCAATGCGGTCAGCTGGGAGCGTGCAAGGACGCTCTGGGAGCCGAAGCATGCGAATCGGCTCAGAATTCCGCTCAATTCGCCTTTCGCAACATCGGCGTGAGTGGCGGCGAGCAGCCGTGCTGTATCTCTCCAATAATCTTGAATCCGTGTCGTTGGTAAAGCGGAATGTTCTCAGGATTCGAACTTTCAAGGTAGGCTGCGACGCCCTGCTCATCACATCTTTGAAGAGCGTACTTCATCAGCAATGTGCCAAGCCCTCGTCCGACCCAGTTCGGATCGACGGCGATGAGGGGCAAATACCAATGTGGCTCGGACGGATGATGTTCGGCCATTCCCTGGCGCACGTGTGCCATATGTTCGCTGATTTCCGGGCGCAGGGACACCGCCATGATGGTGTCCAGTGCATCCTCATCTTGCTGGACGCCGGGAGGCAACCACAGGGCCGCGGCGGCGCGGCTCTCTCCCGTGACGTATGCTGTGCCATGCTCGAATGCCCGTCCGCCACAAGCCTCGATGAACTGAGTCATGCTGCCAACATATTGTCCAGGGTCCGGCCAACTCCAACGCATCAGTGGATCGGCGGCAAAGCCGAGGACAATTGTCCAGACGGTTCTTGCCCGAACGCTCGCATGCGCCGAGGTGACGCCCGACTCAGCGTTCATGATGCCGCTTTCGAGCGCAGAGCTGTAAATTGAGGACGCAGGACCGATAGACGTGAGCTGGATGGATGTAGATTCATCGAAGGATGAGCCGTCTGCAAGCAGCCGAAAGCACGGTTTGAGATTGCAAGGTGATCTTGTTCCGCTAGATGTCGCTCAGGCAGTCTACGCATGGCAGGATAGTCAGCAACCTGCCAACCCGGGTAGGTGCTGGCATTCCTTCCAAACAATGTCTCCGCCCTAGGGATTACCCGCAGCCCAACATCAATATTGGCGCTACCCGACAGAGCGCCACGCTAACCATCACCATCCGCTGGACCTACTCTCGCTGCCAGGGTGCGACGCGCTTTGTCGATGATGGCCGCATCGAGCTCGACAACAACATCGTCGAACGTTCGATCCGCCTGGTCACGCTCAACCACAAATGCGCTGTTCGAGAACCGAGCTTCGTTACGATGCGGTCGCTTGGCTTCGTCGTGCAGCATCGCGGTGGCGTCGCCTTTCGTTCCCGCATGCGTCGAACCGGCGCTATCGAGGGCGTCGGTGGCAGAGTCGCGGCTGGCGCCGGCTCCTCGGCCGCGAGGACCTCAGGCAGCTCCCTTGCTTGTTGAGCGGGTGCGGGCCGCGCCTCCATGATCTCGAGAACCGCGCGTACTTTATCAGTGACACGCCAGCCGCCGTTAATCCGCTCAATGAGTCGTTGGGAGAAGATATCCAAGCCGGGCACGCGGACGGCTAACCGCTTCGTCCGTTCGGCCCAGTCCGGTCCGCTCGTGGCCAGAATCGCCATATCTCGCTTCAGGTCCGCCATGGCGGCGAAGCCGTCTGGATAGCTGACCAGCACCTTGAGAACCGTCACCTGCAAGTTCACTGGCCCACCCGTACCCAGCTTCCGCGAACTTACTCGCTTGATATCTTAGGGGCGTTCGTGACCCTCTGTCGACTCACGCCCTTCATCCCTGGTTCTCGCCGGAGTGCGCGGTGCAAAGATCCTTGCTGGAGATGACAACGGCTGAAGATGCCGCCTCGGATCTCCAGAACATGCACGCGGATGCTGATCTCGTCAGCAATCGACGTCTCAACTGCGTAACTGCCTCTCGCATCGGATGGATGTCGCCTACGTCATGGCGTACTGCATACGGCAGCGGACGACCGGAAACGATGTAGGCCCGTGGTCGAACCTGCGGGGCTCGATGACGCCGAGTGGATCCATCTGGTGAATCAGACCGCAACCGGCTGTCGGAGGATGGGGATGTGGACATCTGGATTGGCCTGCCGGCCGAACAGGATATGAAGACTGGCGAAAGCCGGAACGGACCCTCGCGAATGGTTATTACTTAATTCGTCAAAGCCAGCGTCCTTTCACGAACACTTGTCCGCGGAAGCACGACTTGAAGGGAGGTTGGACCACCGATCTATGAACAACCTGCCTCTGACCGCATGCTGGGCAAAGACGAATTGACCCAGATCAACGCGGCTTAAACGATGGCGTGCTTGCCTGCGAGTCTTTCACAAGGAGCAGCAAATGACGCGACTTTCAGATCAGCTCGCCAACCTGTCGGTACGTGCAAAAGGCGCCGAAAACGCATTCTCAGCCGCAAGAACGGAAGCGCACGACAAGATCGAAGCG
>NZ_JBVVPM010000116.1:0-6978 GCF_055811255.1 Bradyrhizobium sp. MI1.11 | reverse complement strand
TCAAACCGGCGTTGGGGAGTGTGGACTTGCCCGATTTAATGCCCGGCCTCGGTCCGGGTGACATTGGGTGCGATGGGGAACGCCGATGCTTTCGCCGATTAAACCGATAGCTCTGACTGTCTTTAAGAGTGGAATGAAAGAGTATCGGGCGCTGTTGCGGACGTGAACGTTATGGGCTCGCTCAGCGGCTGGGACTTGGCCAGACAGGTTCGAGAACGAGAGCCGACGTTTCCCGTGATCTACATGACCGGCGGCCGACAATTGGGCGTCCCAGGGCGTCCCCAACAGCATCCTGTTGCAGAAGCCATTTGCGCCGGCCCAACTTGTCATGGCGATCTCGCAGCTCCTCAATCAGATCCCCCTGCGCGCGAATGAGGCCGCCTCAACTCCGGTTCACTTCCGCTTTTGCGTCACCAATCGCAAGGGGATGTTGTGGAGATGCGCGCGACCTCGCACAGCCGGTTCTGTCCATGCCCCAGCGCGTCGCGAGCGATGTCGTCGGGTCGATTTCCTGCGGCGGCCATAGCGATCAGCCGCTGATGATCTTCCGGCGTCCACCTTCTCACCAGTGGGTAGCGCGACTGTTCCATCGCGTCAGCGGCCCTCCAGCCTGTTGCACGCCTATGCCTGCCTATACAGTTCGCAGATTCGCGCCCAACAAGCGAGGAGGGCTGCTGGTTGGCGATCGGCCAGAATGAAAGTGCTGCTGCTGGTCGCGGAGCGAGGCGCGCCGGTGATGTTCGCCCGGATCGGGATCGTGCGCCTGTGGAAAGCGCCCTGGAGCGCAGGGGGGCTTCAGGAGCGCCCCAGGGCCGCCCACTCCATGCCGACGACGGCGTAAGGCCGGCATGATCGCCTACGGCGTTGCCCAAGGCACCGCCTATCGAAATGCCACCGCCTTAATCGTCATGATGGTGGTGGTGGTGGTGATGCTCATGCGAGCTGCCCCCGCCAGACCGCGCAATGGCGTTAGACGTCAGCGATGTTGATAGCAGGAGCGTCATCGCTGGAGGCGTCACGACGGCAAACCTGCCGCAGGTCTTTAAGAACTCGCGGCGGTCCTCGTCTTCGGTGGGGCTTGGCATGCTGAGCTCCGGTTGGTGGCGTGCGGATATTAAGCCGAACGAAATTTAAATCAATTAAACAAATTAAGTTCCTTTTATAATTTAAAGGCCGCGAGCCGGCCTCAGGTCAGGTGGGTGTATCCGCTACCGGACAGACCGGCCGTTGGTTGTATGTTGCCGCCCGACGTCAAGAACTCGCGATTGAATACAAGGCCCGTGCTAGATCATCCGCTATTTCCACCGAACGAGCAATTTTGTTGAAGAGCGTCGCAAGGACCCTCACCGGATTAGCTAGTCAATTGGACCGGGCTTGCCTCTCTGACGAGAGACGAAGCGCGTCACGCACGAGCCGCCGATGATCGGCCCTTGGGGCCGAGCCCGGAAGACGGCCAACGTCTTTAGGATGTCCGCGTCGGCGACGATACAGCCGAAAGCCACGCCTTCGAGCGCGCCAAGAAGATCGTCAGGAGCGATGGTGCACATTGGGAGACGCAAGATCTCAGACAAGAATTCGCAAGACAGCTCGGCAAAGCAGCAGATGGGGAGTGTCCACATTGCGCTCAACATTGAACAGCCCGGGCAGTGCATCCGAAATTCAACACCTCCTATCGTTCGCCCTGCTCCGTTCCAGAATTAACTTGCAACACCAACATCAAGCTTAATTCCAGACCGTGATTGCGGCCGCGCGCTAGAGGACTAGGCTTGCGCACACGGACATTGTCCTTGTCCGCTCCACCCCAGCGAAGTCGCCGCACCATTATATTCGGTGCAGCGACTTCGACGCTGGACAGTCGCGCGAGCTTCACTTGAGAGAGCAGCCGGACCACGAAACGCTTGATCTCATCGAGATGCGTCGCCGACTTACGGCGCTCCGGTCGAAACACTCGGACAATCTTTTAATTACTTCGCTGTTGAACCGCTTTTTCGTGAAAGTCGCATTTCTGCTGAAGCCAACAGACCTGGCACACGAGCAATATCTCAAATGCGAATTCGAACGAACGTTGATAAAAGTCAAAGAGATTGCTGCACGGACGAAATCTGACTGAAGGCCGCACCAACGCGTGGCTCTGGACCCGATTGGCCGGATATCCGCCACTGCTCTATCGGATCAGCCAGTAGCGGTTGTCGGCTTTGGGCTCCGGTGCCTGAACAATAATCTCCGCATTCGTCTTCGTCCTCCCTTATCGGGTGCTGCTGCTATTCCCGGCGCTTGTCGGTAATCTCTCGCACAGCCAAGCTCAGCTCCAGCTCTCTGAGCTGCTCAATCAGAAGTTCTACGATCTGGTCGTAGTCAGACGCCTTCAGCGAAATGCACGCCTCGCGAGGCCAGTTGGTTCTGGAGGATCATCGCCATCATGGCTTTAACGCTCATGGGCCCTGTCGTCGGGAAACAAACATCGTCATAAAAACAATCAGAAGTAGACGTCAAAGCTTGCGGATGCGCAACGTCCGTAAGAGTACGGACAACGTAAGGCGGCAAATCCCTTTGGCGCCGCACAAACGGGAGAATGTGTCGCGTGTGCGCCTTCAGACTAATCCGTTGGCAAAGCGCCGGGCTGCTGGGACTCCACCGCATCAAGTGTAACGTTTTCGCAGGTAAGGCCAGATAGAATGCAGCTCTAGTCGCCGGCAGGCCAGCCATGAGATTGCCAATGACTTCGGATTGCAATGATGAACTCACAACTATTGGCCGAGCAATCGCAACCAAGCAGCTTTATATCGAAAGTCAAACCATCTTGATCCAGGTGCTCGAGCGTGACGGACACGACATGCTTGAGCAAAGAAAAGCTCTAGCTAAGGAACGATCAAACCTAGCAACGCAGATCGCGCGACAATTTCAGCTGTTAGAGGCAAGGTGCGCATTGGGTGAATAAGTGCGTACCGGTTGTAGTGGAATGATGGAACGTCGAAAGCTGGAGCGTATCGATATCGACGAGGTCGCCTACATTTCAGGCGACGGCTCCAGCTTACGCTGCCGCGTGGTCAACATGTCGGAAGAAGGGGCAGCAGTTGAGCTTCCGTCGAAGCGGCACGTGGCCTCCACATTCAAACTAATGCTCGAGAAAGATCGCATCATCCGAAGTTGCCGCCTAGTCTGGTGGAGTGGAAATCTTATCGGGGTCTCGTTCGAGGATGATCTTTAGGCGGAGAAGAGTCAGTTAGCTCTGCCTACAATGGAATTCGCGGTTCTTTCGCTGGCATGGATGGGCGATGTCAAACAATAGACCGGAAATCCGTTCGTGGTCCCCCGAGGAAGAAGCGCAACTTCTTGCGCTATTCCGCTATTCGACAGTGGCATGACTGCAAGCGAGATCGGCCAGCGGCTAGGCCGCACGCGCCTCGCGGTCTACAGTCCATTGCAACGCTTCCATAAGCAGCAGGGTCGAGTAAGCCGCACTAGCGGACGTGTCTTCGCACAGCGGGCCGGTTAGTCATCCAAATGCCGCATGGATGTGATGCGTGTAGAGGCAACCGTCGACCAATTGTCGAGCCCTCTGCGGGAGGCGAATACACGATCTGAAATACCGCACCATCTGCAAACAAAAAAGGTCGCGCCCACCGGGCGCGATCTTTCCGAAGTTCGCCAGAATTCGGTCAGGAATTCATTGCTTCTCTTTGATAACGGTCGTGCTGCTGGTGCTGCTACCAACGGTGCCTTCGTCGCAGACTTTGGTCTGCTTGATGCGGTCTTCAGCTTCGACGCGGCTCTTAAAGGCCATCGGACCGATCTGCGTCACGACTTCCTTGTCCGCCGGGCGCGTGGTGGTAATGGTACAGTTGTGGCTAGGTCCTTGCACGACGTAGAACTCGTCAGCAAGTGCTGGAGCAGCCCATCCGACGATGAGCGCGCCAGCAAGAAGGGATGCTTTCATTGTCACCTCTCTGTTCAAGTACTGCCCAATAGAGGACGAACGGATAAACAGAAATCCACCGTGCTACTGGGGGCGCATGGTTAGATTACCGCTTCTCCGGTTCTGTAACTCACCCGAGATTTCGAGGTTCCACGAGTTCTGGTGCAAACACAGGTCAGCACCAGGTCGAATTTAGATTTGGAGCGCACAGGGGTGCCTGATGCGAAATTCCAAGGTGAACAGGGCTACTCGGAACGCTGAACTTGCTCGCGCGTTGTGCGTCATCGAAAGATTAAAGATTGAAGGAGCGCGTTATGGATCGCGAGCACGTGAAAGGCGTCGCCGATAAGGCCAAGGGCACGATTAAGGAAGGTGCTGGCAAGCTGAGTGGCGACAAGGACCTCCAAAGAGAAGGTAAGGCCGACAAGGCCAAGGGCGCCGTGCACAACGCCGCCGGTGACGTTAAGGATGCCGCGCGGGATGCAGCAGACGCCATGAAGAAGTGACTTCCCTTATGTGGGGACTAACACTCGCCGCTTCTTCTGGGCGGCGGTTTCGTTTGCGCTATCGAGGAACCGCGCGCCTCTGTGCAGCGGCTTTATCTTCCTTTCCTACCTCTCGCATCACGACCTTGAGCACATGAGCAACGGCTCTTGCAGCGCCTTCGCCTCGTCCGGTGGCGCGTGCACCTAACGCCCGTTAAGGGATTGGTTACCGGTCGCTGTCACCATTTACATAAGTCGCATTATGCGGAAGCGCATTCTGAGAACAGTCTATTATTTCGACACGCCCGATTGGCGGTCTCTTTCAGGAGACGCCCCAATGCTTAAGGGCTTCACGGTCTTCGTTGTTGCGCTGATCAGTACAGCGCAAGTGGATCAATACCTAACCCACGGTCGGTACACCGACGCGGCCATGGCTATGCTGCGGCAGATCGGTCGCGCGTTTGGATTTTAAATAGTTTTTTGCGACGGAGACCCGTCATGGACGGCATCTCATGGGCCGATCTCGAAAGGGATGAACAACGCGCAATTGCGATATTGGGAGCCGGTCTTTCCATTGAACTGTGCAGCCCCCTTGCTCTCCTGGCGTTAGGTCGGCTTGGGTCTGATCATAGGGTCTCATTTGACGGCTGCTGCACACAATTTGCGAAGAGATGCCGTTTTGAAGCGTGTCGCTGGGTAGCGGTTCGGCGCCGGTCGATCACGACAGGGGGTGGGATGCCAAACGCAATCGAGCTGATTGTGGACGGTTACGTTCGCTTGAACAATCGGAGGGCTCTGGATGATCTCCGCATGCAGCGCCGGAAACTGGCGGTGGACCTAAAGGCACGTACAGGTTTTGATTTCCGGACGACCGTCCAGCAGATCGAGGAGGACATCGCCGTGATCGAGGCTGGGCTGGCGCGGTTGGATGGCGCGGCGGGGAGCTAAGCTGCCAAAGCAGTTCGCGGTTCAAGCCGCCCGATTAGCTTCTTTCTCGGTCCCGCGCATAACGATCTTGAGCACATCATCCGGCAACGGGCCATTGCCGCGCCTTCGCCTACTCCCATGTCGGCGTGGCATCCAGCCACCTGCTACAGGTCAACATCGTCTCGACGCATTTTACTGCCGCTTAGTAAGGCAATAGTTCGGACGTTTTTGTCCCGGCCAGGCCGTGGAAATTCTTGCAATGACCTATGGCTGTACGGGTGACATGGCGCTCAGCCGAAGGTGTGTAAGACCGCAGCATAGTGGTTGCAACAATGAGGAAGGCAACGGCCGCGATTGCAGATGAGATCAGACGCTTCATGGGAAACCTCCGGTTTCCGATTGAAGGTTCGTCCGACAGTTCGATTAAAGGTTCAATGGAAAAAGCCAAAATCTCGGGCGGCTCATGGAGTTCCATTTGAGACGTCAGGGCGGCCCGCCCGTGCTAGGCGGCATGCCCACCCGCAATCGTGACTATCTCGCACCCCGCACCCTCCGAAAAGTCCGATCCGAATGGTTCGGAAACACCCCGGCATCGGTGCGAAGTTGTCGACATAGCGGTTGACGACGCGGAACAGCGCGATAATGGCGGCTTGGTTGCTGGTGATCAAACGCGCAAACGAGAACACCCGCTCGCCACCTACTCGACGTCGATCATTCGCTCCTTGGTGATCCGCAGGCTGCGGACGTAATAGCCTTGTGTCTGAACGGCTGACTTGATTTCGTCGCTGACCTTGAGAACTCGTTTCCTGCTCTTCCGCCACTTATGTGCAGAGTAAAGCACGGGCACGGGAGAGCCTGAACTTAGAACGAGCAAGAAGCGCCTGTCATTGCGATAGACATCATACATTTCGCCCCGCGATCATGTTGAAGTAAGCATGTCTGGTCGTCTCCATGGACGAGCTTAGTATCGCGAATGGCTGTGCGGGTTGTAAATCTGCAACGTCCGGGATCTCTTCAGCAACGTTCCAGATTGGGAACGAACTTGGTGCAAGCTCGGCCGTGGGTATTGATCAAGCTCTTGCGAGCGGTCGGGTAAGGAGGCTATCGAATTCCGCCACAACTGCGTGAGCAAATGCGCGGATGCTCGAAGTCCCCCGCTGCGATCACTGCGAAGAAGAGTTCGCGCCAGAAGAGCTGATAGTTCTTGCGCCACCGGCCGGGGACGGCGAGTTGATCTGCGGTCGGTGCATCGAAGTCAAGCTCCGTCGGGCCGTCGCGAAGCTACCGCGCGGTGATAACTGATGCTCCAGCGCATCAGGATCATCTCGATCCCACAGCTTCCGCGTAGGCGGTTCATGAGCGCGAGCGCAATCCAGCCTCGTCGGTAGCATCAAGCTTAATGAGTGACATTCGTTGCCAACTTGCCGAGACGGAATATCGTCGCGTCGATCGGGCATTTTTGTTCCCGAACCACCAGTTAGCGGGGGTTGCCTGAAAACGGGTTCGATTTCCATGATTCGATATTCGTCGTATGGAAATTCGAACTATCGTGCACCAGCCGCGCAGTTCTCCCATCGCGACCCGCTGGAAGCCGAGTACCGTCAGCTCATCGAGCTACGAGAGCGAGTCAGAAAGGCCGAAGCCACGGCC
>NZ_JBVVPM010000115.1:0-7064 GCF_055811255.1 Bradyrhizobium sp. MI1.11 | reverse complement strand
GCCGCAGCCGACCAAATCATGAACGACTGTTACCCATCCATCCGGTCTGTTTTGTTACCCATCCATCCGCTGGACAGCGAAGCGCCGGATGAGGGGTATGCTTCTGCGAATGCAATTGTGAGAGGTGTGCTTGCGGAGAGAACCCCTCACCCGTCTCGCCGCTATGCGGCGAGCCACCCTCTCCCGCAAGGGGCGAGGGTGCACCGCTCGTGTAGCGCAATTCTACTAGCGCCCCAGCTCCGTCGCCTTCGCCACGCGATCGAACCGCTCCAGCGTCATGATCGCGTCCGCGAATTTCTCCGCGCGCGCGTTCAGCACCGGGCGGGCCAGCGTCAAAAACTTCTGCTGCATCGCCCGCGCATCGGGGAAGGAGGTCGGCTCTCCCGAGGGATCGGCATAGAGCCGCTCGTGCACGCCGTCGTCCGTCGTGATACTCACGCGCGCGCCAAAGGGGTGAGTGCGGCCGACTTCGAGACGATCGTCCTGTACCACGTCGAACTTGTCGGCGAGCGCGTCGATGGCTGCGTCCCCAAGGCGGGTGTAGTCGTCCCAGCCAAATGACCCCTGATCGAGCGCGAGCGCGCCGGTGAAGAACATCGAGAACTGGCCGCCGACGATCGAGGTCGGGTGCCGCTTGGTCGCGGCGTCGCCGGTGAGCGTGATGCCGTTGCGATGCAGGCCGATCTCCACCCGCTTGACCTGATCGGGTGTCAGATTGTGCTCGCGCCGCATCGCGATCAGCGCGTCGATCGCGGCGTGGGTATAGCGGCAGCTCGGATACGGTTTGACGCCGATCTTCATGGTCTCGTAGGTCTTGCCGAGCTCGGCGACCGCCTTGTCGGGATGCGCATCGTCGGTGTAGCCGGCGAGCAGGCCATGCTTGCCCTCGACGGATTCCGTCGCGCCGACGAAATCGTTGCGCGCCAGCGTCGCGGCGATCACGCCATTCATCGCGGCGGCGCCGACCTGGTAGCGTTTGTTCCAGGCGCCATTGACCAGGAATTGCAGCGAGCCCGCGGCTTGACTGCCGGCGACTCCGAAGGCGGCGATGAGCTGTTGCTCGGAGAGGCCGAACAGTTTGCCGGCGGCCGCGGCTGCGCCATAGGTGCCGGCGGTGGCGGTCGGATGGAAGCCGCGGGCATAATGCGAGGTCGGGTCGAGCGCGTTGCCGAGCCGGCAGCAGACCTCATAGCCCGCCACGATCGCAGTCAGCACGTCGCGGCCCGACGCGCCGACCATCTCGCCGACGGCGAAGGCGGCCGGAACCACCGGCGCGCTCGGATGCAGCGAGGAATCCGCATGCGTGTCGTCGAAGTCGAGCGAATGGCCGAGGGCGCCGTTGAGCAGCGCCGCGACCGCCGGCGTCCAGGTCTTGGTGTCGCCGAACACGGTGGATTCGCCCTTGGTATCGAGCGCAAGCGCCTCCAGCATCTTCAGGATCGAGGGGGTGGATTCCGCTTCGCTGCGGGCGCGGATGGCGCTGCCGAGGAAGTCCAGCGTCAGGACTTTTGTCCGATCCAGCACTTCCGTCGGAATATCCTGGAATTTCAGGTTGGCGACATAGGCGGCGAGCGTTGCGGTTTCGTGAGCCATCGTGTTTCCTCGTTTTGCGCGCAAGTTAGGCGGGCTGATTTGGCCTTTCAAGCGGCCTCGGGGCTGCGGGCATCAGCTATGCTTTTGGCTGGCTTACGAGGGTTGGACGGGGATACGCGACCATGGCATTCGCAGGAGAGCTGTTCGACCGGGTCTGGTCGCGAAAGACCCAATTGGGGCTGGCGGTCCGGGTCACGGTGGCGGCCACCGGCGCCTACGCGCTCGCCACCGCGCTGCATCTCTTGTTGCCGCTCTGGGCCGTCCTCACGTCCATCATCGTGACCCAGATGAGCGTCGGGCGCTCGCTGAAGGCGACGCGCGACTACATGCTCGGCACCATCGGCGGCGCGATCTATGGCGGCGCCATCGCAATCCTGATCCCCTATTCCGGTGAACTGGGCTTGCTGGGTCTGCTGGTGCTGGCCGTGGCGCCGCTTGCCTTTGTCGCATCGATCTATCCGAATCTGAGCTCTGCAACGGTGACGGCCGTGATCGTGCTCGTGCTTCCCTCGATGCATCATGCCGATCCCATGGCCTCTGCGATCGATCGCGTCAGCGAAGTCGCGGTCGGCGCGGTGACGGGGCTGCTCGTCTCCTTCCTGGTGCTGCCCTCGCGCGCGGTGCGGCAAATCCGCGCCAGCGCGGCAAAACTGCTCGAATTGATCGCGGAGGCCTTCACCGAATTGCTCGCGGGCCTGACGCGCGGCCGCGACAATGACGCGCTGCATCGGATTCAGGACGGTATCGGCACCGCAATGGTGGGCATGAATACCATTGGCGCCGAAGCCGAGCGCGAGCGCTCGGCGCGATTGTCGAACGGGCCGGACACCGGCCCGTTGTTGCGCACGATCTTGCGGCTGCGCCATGACGTTGTGATGATCGGCCGCTCGACCGTGGTGCCGTTGCCGGCCGAGGTGCAGACACGGCTTGCCGCGCCGCTGACGGAAGTCTCGACCGTGATCGCGCGCTTCCTGCGTTCGGCGGCCGCAGCCTTGCGCGAGGGCGCCGGCGCGCCGCCGATCCACCCCGTGCATGTCGCGCTTCAGCACTATGCCGAGGCAGTCGCCGCCGTGCGTCAGGATGGCCTGATCCGCGGCCAGCCCAGCGACACCGCGGAGCGCTTCTTCGCGCTCGGCTTTTCGCTGGAGCAGATGCACCAGAATCTCTGCGATCTCGATCGCGTCGTCGGCGAATGGTCGGAGGCCGCGACCGACAAGCCCGCGCGCGTGGCGGAGTGAGCTAGCGCCGCGTCAGGCCCTTGTCCTGCATGCGCCAGACCAGCAAATCGATGCGGTCCTGGCCGAAGAACGGCTCGTTCTCGAACACGAAGGTCGGCACGCCCCAATGGCCGGAGGCGGCGTGGTCCTTCTCGTTCTCCGTGATCACCTGCTCGTAGCGATCCGGGTCGGCGGTGATCGCGGCATCCATCGCGGCGAGATCGAAGCCGGCCTTGTCGGCGGCGCGCGCAAGATGATCGCCTTCGTTCCAGCCCGCCACCGAGCCGTCCCACAGCACGCGGGCGATCGCGTCGGTGAATGCGAGCGAGCGTCCCTCGAGCTGCGCCATGGCACCAAGCCGGGTCAGGCGGTGGATGTAGGGTTGCTCGGCCGCGACGTCGAATGTTGTCTTGTCCTGGACGATCGGATCCGGCCTCGGAAAGCGGAACGGAATGCCCTCGTGCTGCGCCACGCGCGTGCTGTCGAGCACCACATAGCGAATGAAGTTCGGGCTGGCCTTCTTGAAAAACCCGGGCACTCGGACTGCGAGCGGATAGACCGGCCGCAAATTCACCGCCAGATCGTAGTCTTCGACGAGCTTCAGCGTCTTGGGCAGCGCCAGATAGCTGAACGGGCTGCGAAAGGAGTAGAAGAGGTCGACGGAGAGCGTCACCGGGCCGGCTCCGCAATCCGCCCCATCATGCTGCGGGCCACAAGCTTGTGGAAGGGCGTGATGAGCGCGAGGTAGGCGCGGCCCAGCCGATTGTTAGTCCGCACCAGCGTGGTCAAGGTGACGTGGCGCGGCACCGCTTCGCCGGCCACATCGACCACGATGCGGAAGTCGAGATGATAATCATTGAACCCGGCGACCAGCTGCTCCGGCGTTTCGCTCAGCACCGGAAACAAGCCGATCAAACCGCCCGGCGCTGGCGTGCCCTCGCCCGATGTCTTCAATCCAAATGGCGTCACCAGAATGTTGCGCAGGCGTGTCAGTGCACCGATCCAGCGCGGTCCCTGCAACACCATCCTGGTGCAGGCCTCGCGGGCATTCACCGGTGCTGTGCCGATCTCTACGCGAAAGGCGTCGATGAACTGCGCACCGGCCAGCAGCGTGCCGGCGTCAACATCGGGGGTAACTTCGCGGACAGTCCCGTTCATCCCGCCAGTCTGCGCGTCAGCATCCGGAAGCGCAAGATCAGAAGTCCGGCATAGACGAACGATCCGATCGACAGTCCGATCCAGACACCGACCGCGCCGAGATCGGCGTGAAAGGCAAGCCACCAGGCGATGGGAAAGCCCACGCACCAATAGCCGATCGCGGCGAATACCAACGTCATCCTAGTGTCATTGATGCCGCGCAGCGCGCCGCCCATGATGGTCTGGATGGCATCGGCAATGAAGAAGGTCGCGCCGACCAGCAGCAGCGTTGCGGTCAGCTCCACGGTCGCCATGCTGGCTTCGCTGCTGCCGAAGAACAGCCGTCCCAGCTGATAGCGGCCGAGAATGATCGCAACGGTCAGCGCCGAGACGAACGCGATCCCGATCACGGCGGCGACGAGACCTGCGCGCTTCACTGCGGCCGGGTCGCCGCGGCCGAAGGCGTGGCCGACCCGCACGGTGGCCGCCATGCCGATGCCGAGTGGGACCATGAACAGCACGGCGGTGACCTGGAGGGCGATCTGATGCGCCGCGAGCGCAGTGATCGAGATCAACCCCATCAGCAGCGCCGCCGAAGAGAACAGGCCATATTCCAGCAGCAGCGAGAACGAGATCGGGGCGCCGATCGCGATGAGCTTGCGCATCAGGGGCCAGTCGATTCGCCAGAGATGGGCAAGCGGACGATAGTCCGCGAACGGCTTGCGCAGCCCCGCAATGGCGAGCGTGGCGACGAACGTGCCGAGATTGACGATGGTGGTCGCAAGCCCCGCGCCGAACAGGCCGAGCTCCGGCAGGCCGAACAGGCCGTGGATCAGGGCGTAGACCAATGCGGCATTGACGGGGATCGCCGCGAGCGTGATCCACAGCGGGGCCTGCGGCCGGTTCACCGCGCTCATCATGCTGCGCAGCGCGATGAAGCCGAGCGCCGGCGCGATGCCCCAGGCGAGGCCATTCAGATAACGCTGGGCGAGCGCGGCCGAGTGCGGCGCCTGACCGAGTGCGACCAGGATGTGCTCGCCATAGAGCGGCGAGGCCATCATCGGCAGCGAGATCAGCAACGCGACCCACAAGCCGACGCGCAAGGAGCGGCGGATGCGCCTGACATCGCCGGCGCCAAAGGCCTGCGCGACCAGCGGCGACACCGCCGCCATCAATCCGAGCCCGAAGGTGAAGCTGACGAAATAGACCGTATGCGCCAGCGCTGCTGCTGCGACCGCGCTCTCGCCGAGGCGCCCGATCAGCGCGAGATCGGTCGTGATCATCGCGATCTGCCCGAGCTGCGTCAGCATCATCGGTACGGCCAGCCGCAGCGTCTCGACGAATTCGTCGGCGAGAGGATTTGGCGGCACGCCGGCTTGCGGCTGCGAACGAGGCTGGACGGTGTCGAGCATGGCCGGGTCAATAGCACAGCCGGGCGACGAAAACATGGCCTCGCGCGTGTCCCGGACCCGCTGCAGCGCGAAGCGATGCTGCGCAGAGCCGGGACCCAGAAAATCGCGAGCGCAGTTCTCAGCCGCATGGGCCCCGGCTCAGCAGCGCATCACTGGCGTGCTGCGCTGCGTCCGGGGCACGAGACCATTCTTCGATCTCGAGCCGGAAAGCGCCTCACCCCTTCCGCTCGGGCACGCGCCTGATCTTCGCGCCGAGCGCATTCAGCCGTTCGTCGATGCGCTCGTAGCCGCGCTCGATCTGGTCGGCGTTGTTGATCGTGGAGGTGCCCTCGGCACAGACGGCCGCGAGCAGCATGGCCATGCCGGCGCGAATGTCCGGTGAGGTCATCGTCGCGCCGTGCAGCCGGCTTGGACCGGCAATGATGGCGCGATGCGGATCGCACAGCACGATGCGCGCGCCCATCGCGATCAGCTTGTCGACGAAGAACATCCGCGATTCGAACATCTTCTCGAACATCAGGATCACGCCCTCGCATTGCGTGGCGGTGACGATCGCGATCGACATCAGATCGGCGGGGAAGGCCGGCCAGGGCTGGTCCTCCAGCTTCGGCACGTGGCCGCCAAAATCGTCCTGGATCTTCAGCGTTTGGTTCGAGGGCACGATGAGATCGTCGCCCTCGATGCGGCAGACGATGCCGAGCCGCTCGAATCCCATGCGGATCGAGCGCAGATGCTCGACGCCCGCGCGCACGATGCGAAGCGGCGACCGCGTCACGGCGGCAAGCCCGATCAGCGAGCCGACCTCGATATGGTCGGGCTGGATCCGGTAGGTCGCGCCGCCCAGCGTCGCCGGACCGTGCACGATCATGGTGTTGGTGCCGATGCCCTCGATCTCAGCGCCGAGCGCAACGAGGAAGTTGGCGAGGTCCTGCACATGCGGCTCGGACGCGGCGTTGCGCAAATAGGTGGTGCCTTCGGCGGCGACGGCTGCGACCAGCGCGTTCTCGGTCGCGGTCACGCTGGGCTCGTCCAGGAACACGTCGGCGCCGGTCAGCTTCGAAGCGCGGAATTCGAGCCGGTCGGTCGCGGTGACCTTGGCTCCCAATTGCTCGAGCGCGAGCACATGCGTGTCGAGCCTTCGGCGGCCGATGACGTCGCCGCCGGGCGGCGGCAGCATCACTTCGCCGCAGCGGGCGAGCAGGGGGCCCGCGAGCAGGATCGAGGCACGGATGCGGACGCACAAGTCCGGATCGAGATCGGCCGCGCGGATGCTCTTGGCGTGAATATGAAGCGTGTTGCGGGCGGTCCATTCCGCGGCAGCGCCGACTGAGCGGATCAGCTCGACCAGCGTCTCGGTGTCGCGGATCCGCGGCACGTTTTCCAGCGTCACCGGATGCTCGGTGAGCAGGGCTGCCGCGATGATCGGCAGCGCGGAATTCTTGTTGCCGGACGGCTCGATCGAGCCCGAGAGCCGGTGACCGCCCTCGACGATGTACTGGATGGGCGCCACGTGGTCTCTCGCTGTGTTTTTGGGTGGGGCGGCTGGTTTGGAGGCGGAAACTACCGAGAATTGAGCGCGGGAGCAATTCTGCACTTGTCGCGGCTCGATCGCTTCGCAGCCCCGACACAGGTGCGCTCCCTCTCCCGCTTGCGAGGGCTTTGCGTAAATCGCGAATCTGCGATTCTCTAAGAGACATCTGAAGAG
>NZ_JBVVPM010000114.1:0-8208 GCF_055811255.1 Bradyrhizobium sp. MI1.11 | reverse complement strand
TGCTTAACAAACATGCGCCTCATGCCGAGCGTATCGGCTTCGAGACCGGTGCGATGGCGAGTTGGCTATGGCATGAATGTCAATCGGCCCTTTAATTGCGGTTTGTTGTCAAGCTACCATTCTTCTTCTCTCCAGTGACACGCCGGTAGCGATTGCTCCGTCGGAGCTGGTCAGGTTGCGGAGACGGAGCGATCGCGGATGGCGAGACGATTGCCTAGCGGGCTTGGCAATCGACGTCGTTGGCGGCTTCGTCGGGTTGGGTTGATGTCGTAGCTGGGGTCATGGTCCTTTCCGAGGTCGCGAGCGCCTCATGATGATGTCCGGATCGGGCGCCTCAACGTTTGCAGCGGAGTGCGGGCGAACCGCCACCAGCCGATTGACCGAGGTCACCACGACCACCGTCCCAGCGGGACATCGCCAGTCCGGCGGACCGGACCAGGAACTTGCGAGCAAATATCAGATTGGCTTCGGCTGGCCCCAGTCGAACGACGTGCCATCGACCCAGATGCAGTGGAGAATCACGGCGATCTTTCGGGCGATGGCGACCTTTGCCTTCTTCATGCCGATCCGCTTAGCGAGCTTTATGCCCCAGGCCTTTAGGGAACACCACTTTTTGGTTCGATAAAGAAGGACAGTGGCGGCCTCGAACAAGTAAGTTCGGAGAAGCCGGTCGCCCCATCGAGATATCTTTCCGTTGGTGTCGGTTTCGCCGGATTGGCTGCGCCTCGGCGTAAGGCCTAGGTAGGCGCCGACCGTCGAAGCCGATCGGAAGCGCGAGGGGTCATCGATCGTGTGGCGGAACGTTAGGGCCGTCACGACACCGACCCCCGGGACCGTCATCAGGCGACGCGTCGTGTCGTCCAGCTTTGCCAACCGGCGGACCTCGTTGTCGAACTTACCTTGTTGTTGACAAACGTTCTCATGGATCGAGAGCAGCGGCGATATCACGCTGAGAAGCAAATGATCGACGCCCAAGAGTTCGCTGACCCGGTTGCGGAATTGTTGGCCGATCGCGCGAGGGAACAGCAATCCACATTCCTTGATCAAGCTGCGAACTTGGTTCTCGATGTCTCGGCGCATGGACACTAGCCGAGATCTGGCGACAAGGATCGCTCGGATCTTCTGGCTTTCCTCACTTTTGACTTTTACCTCTCGATACCATCCAACCCGCACCAGTTCGGCAAGCCCTCGCGCATCATTCTGATCGCTCTTGTTCATTCGGACCGACAAAGCTGCGTGCGCATGCCGAGCGTCGATGCAGACCACCGGAAGTTCAACCCTGCGGAGTTCATGCCATAGCCAACTTGCCATCGCACCGGTCTCGAAGCCGATACGCTCGGCATGAGGCGCATGTTTGTTAAGCAGGTCAGTCAAGGCACCAGGATTAGACCTGGCTTTCCCTTCGAATATTACTTGACCGGTCTCGTTGACAACGCACACAGCGGTTTCTCTCTGTGAGACGTCCAACCCGACATACTGCTTCATGGGAGCTCCTTCGAATCATTTGATTGCGAGGGCTCAACGATAACGGAGGTTGTCTGCCACGCGCGCCGACCGCAATTACGTCATCGTTTGCAAATTCGGCGATGAAGTTGCCGGACGGCACTGGCTGCACGCTCGGCACGCGGGTCGCGGAATTGCTGGTGAACGTGTATTACAGACCCATCGCGCGCAGTTGGCTGAAAACGCTCGCCGGCACGTCCGGTCAGCGATGTCGGCGACCGTGCTTGCGACCAGCAACGCCGGCCATCGCCGGCGCGACCGCGGCTTTGAGTTCGACGTCATGCGGCCACAGGCTCGATGCCACTACGGCCGGCGACCGGCGATTGACGCGGCCGAGCAATTGGCAAGCGGCGAACCCGGTCACCAGCGATCCGTCGCGGCGGTGTCTGCCGCCGCTGTTCTCGGCCGGGCGCGCGACCTGATGGTGGACCGCGCTGAGGGTCGAGCGAGTGTCTTTGCAAACGCGGGCGATGGTGGTGAGGTCGTTCATGGCAGCGGCCCTCGTTCGGCACAAAAGTCGTGGTGAAGATGCTGGCTGCCAGTTTGCTCGGAACGCGCGGTGTCGGTGATCAGGCCGACCGCGTTGCGGAGCACCCGGAGTCTGGACCCCGACGCAGCCGCGCGCAAGCGGGATGTGCTAACGTCGAGGTTATGTTGCTCACGAAACGCCAGCGCCGCGATCTGGTCCGCATCGATCAGAACTAGTCGTACAGTTGCGAAATGTCGGCTCGTGGCGAGATGGCGGGACGACATCAGTGTCGACTTTGAGAGATGGCTGGATATTCGCGGGCGCATCGCGATCGATGAACAGGCTGACGTTTCGCGCTCCAATTTCTGGAGCGGTCAACGGGGTTGAAGCGGCGCAACGCTTTGCCGCGCTTCGCCTCAATTCGACCATTCGACTCAGGCTGTGCTTGTATTTGTTGCTGGCGTCTCGTTTACGACGGTTCTCGATCCCGAACCGGCGCACAACGAAGCGGAGCCGAAGGCCCGGAGAGAACCCCATCGAACCGGGTCTTTGCGCTCTCGATATGGCGAAGCCCATCGCCTTACCGTTTGTATTGAGCCCGGGGGGGGAATTCCCGGCTGCGCATCTCGGCTTTTATCAGGAGCCGTTGCCGCTTTGCTGCGGCGATCTGATCCCGGACGTGCTCGCGCAGATAGTTTGCTTCGTCTATGGCGCGCTGAGGGCGGTCCAACAATTTCTGAGCCTCGCGGCTGATCGCCTCTGCCATGACATGCTCCCGAACAGGCGGGAGCGCAGTCGCGTCTCTCAGTCCCCGACGCCCTGGAAATCGCGGCCGGCGATGGCAGGCAACGTACCACGGCCAAGATGGGTCCAACACGTGCCCCATCAGTGTATTGCCGTAGGTATCGATCCACTGAACCTCCTGGAGGAAGTTCTCGCGAAGATACCGTTGCTCCTCGCTCGAGCAACTGTGCCGCCCGTGCATACGGCCTTGATTCCGTAAATGGAAAGCGGCCGGTCCAGGGCGCCAACGAGGGCGATCAGAAGTTTGGACGTCGTGAACAGCAGTGCGGGCCTCAGGCTATGCAGGAGCTCGATGGTCTGACGCAACAGGTGACGGACATACGGATCGGCATCCTGCCGTTCTCGAATCAGCTCCTAGATCCAGCGCGGATCGAAATCGATGCACTGCTATCTTGCGGGCCGTCGCGGTGACTGCTTTGGCCTTGCCAATGCGGGACGACAGTCTTCTATAGAAGGCGCCGAGCGCGGTATCAGTGCGTCCGACGGTTACGGCAGCAGGCGCAGCAGAGCTGCGGCCCGCAAGATAGCAGTCCTGTTCTATAATGCTGTGCGTCACGGAATGGACTACGTCGATCTCGGGGCCTCGTCCAATGAGACACGCTATCGGACGCGAGTGATCAACAATTTGCACCGACGTGCCAAGGCATTCGGCTTTGTCCTGCACCCCTTGGAACCGGGAGCTGGTGCCGTTTCTTAGGAATCGTTCTCCAGCGTCAGCTCCCCGATCTTGGCATGCAGCGACTCACATCGATCGCAGGCGTGGCCGTCGTAGGGCTGCCCGAGCCGATACATCGGAAGCTCCGCCCTCAAGCTGGGACTTCCAGGCCATCACTTGATTGGGGTGGAGTCGAATTGCTCGGCAAGCTGAGCTATCGACCGGTCGCCCTTGACGGCGGCAAGCGCCACCTTCGCCTTGAAAGCCGGTGCGTGGTTGCGGCGTGCTCGTCTGCTCATCGTCGCTCCTGATTCGCAGGCACCAGCGTGCCCGCTGTCAGGCAGAAACTCCACTTATAGACCTGTTCAAATTTGCGGAGCCGGCTCTCTTGCCAAAGCGCCCATCGCCGTGCTTGGCAATCCACTCTTCCCTGACGCGCACTTTCACATCCTGTGCGGCCTCCATGACCGCCTGCTGGAAGAAACGACTGTGCGTGAAAATAATGACCTGCCGGCCGGCAGCCGCTTCCTTGACCAAGCGCTTTGCTACCTGAATCGCCTTCTTAGGTGCACGAATATTGGGATTGCCTATACCAAATTCGTGAACTGCGTCTAGTTCGCACTCTAGCTGAACGGGAGGCCCGAAAGCACGCGGAGCCGCTACGAGTTCGGATACAACTTCAGTCAATCCGGCAAGACCGAATGCATCTTCCACATATCGAAAACGCTTTAATAGCTTGTTCGCGCGTACAGGGCTGCTGCGGGTAGTCAGATCGAGCCGAGCAACCGGGCCACCCCGGCCTTCCGATGGCAAGTTGAGCATACACTGACTTGTTGGTAATAGGTTCTCAGTGGCCTTGGAGCTGCTATTCAACCGAAGCATACAGCCCCATCCCAACCACCACGCCGATGACATTGGCGCGAGGTTCGGGCTTCCGTTCTCGTTTAACGATGAAATGAGAACAACAGGTGTCCCAATGTAATCAATGGCAGGGTCAAACGGAATCGTTTCGATTTCATATGACTCGCCATCATTCCTCCTTACCGCCAACATCTCTGACCTCCTGTGCTTGAATGTCTATTTTGAGAGGCGCCCGCCGTGTTCGAAGCTTCGGAAGAAAAGCCGCGGCAGGCAACGAATTCGCTCCGCGGACCGGGCTCCGTTTGGAGGGTAGAAAAGCGTCGAAAAAATACGGCCAGGCTGCCGTACAAACAGAAATCAAACCACTCGATGACCGTGCCTGCGCTGGAGGCAAGTCCTATGGTCCAGATTCCCGGAGCTCGGGCATCCGCTTTCGGTTTGCTCATGGGACTCTCCTTCGCGCTTTTGGCGCAAGCGAGTTTAGTTGCGCGGACGCCTGAGCGCACGCGCTGTTGTCACCTGGCAAAATACTAGAAAGCTCGCGGCTTGCTTATGCTGCGACCGATTGCTGCGTGGGCGCGTAACGCGCAAGACATGCGCTGGCTTCTGTCGAGATGCGCTTGACCAATTCACCAGCGGTTGGGATGTCATGTATCAATCCGATACCCTCGCCAACGGTGACATTGGCAGTATCATAGTCACCCGATGACCATGCCGCGTCGACGCGCTGCAGCTCCGCCTCTTGGAGGTTACGCAAGTCGTCTTCCCGGCCGTGCCACTGCTCGATGAAGCCATTCTTCATGAGCCTCCCGGTGTATTCTGAGGGCCACGGCTTTTTGCGAACCACGTCGTAGACACGAGTCCGGATCGTTTCGTCGCCTGTGGCGGTCACCGCCTTTTCCTTTGCGTTACGATGGATCACCGATTCTTGCGTGGCCCAGAAGCGCGTCCCCATCAATGCGCCATCAGCACCGAGCATCAGCGCCGCAGCGAGGCCGCGTCCATCGGCGATACCGCCTGCAGCAAGCACGAGGACATGAGAGGCCCTTTGTGCCACCAGATCGGCGACCGCCGGAACGAAGGGCATCGTGGAGCGCGCCGTTAGCCCGTGGCCACCTGCCTCGGTGCCTTGCGCTATGACGACATCGGCACCGACGTCGATGGCGCGCTTCGCATGCTCAAGTGTTTGTACCTGACAGATGAGCGGAACGCCCGCTTGCTTCACCTGCGGTGCATAGGGCTCGGGATCCGAGAATGAGAGCATGATCGCCTTGTTGTGCCGCTGCAAAGCAAGATCGAGCAGGCCAGGATCGTTTGCCAGAGCCCATGTTATGAAACCGCATCCGACGTCCCGGCGGCTCACCTTGGCCGACTGTTCTTCGAACCAGGTCCGGTTGGCATAACCTCCGCCCAGCATGCCCAACGCGCCGGCCGCGGAAACGGCCGACGCGAGTTCGCCGCCGGAGGCGGGGTCCATCGGCGCCAGTACGATCGGATGCTCGAGTCCAAAAAAGTCGGTCAATCTCGTTTTGATGCCCATTTTCCGTCCTCGCTCAGGCGCGATCCGCCTTTTTCCATGCAAACACTAGATCAGACGTTGACAACGGAAAAGTGATTAGTTTTGATCAAAGTCATCATTACGGGAGATGACCCATGGACAGCACCGACCTTAACTTCTTTACGGCGGTCGCAATGGCGGGCGGGATCGGCCGGGCGGCAAACGAGCTCCACACGGTGCAGTCCAATGTGACGCAGCGGATTCGGGCACTCGAGGTTCAGCTGGGGGTCCAGCTTTTTCACCGGTCCAAAAGGGGAGTGACGCTGACCTCGATGGGGAGCAGGCTGCTTCCTTACGCCAATCGGATCAGCGAGCTTTTGGCAGAGGCCCATCGTGCAGTGAAGGATGAGGCCTTTCCAAGCGGCGAATTGCGCATCGGTTCGATGGAGACGACGGCGGCCTTACGGTTGCCGCCTCTGCTTACCCAATACGCCATCGCCTATCCCGACGTTGACGTCCAGATCGAGACCGGCCCTACGGCAGTTCTCGTCGACAATGTGGTTTCCCGCAAACTGGATGGAGCTTTCGTCTCCGCACCGATCACGCACGGCGAACTCGCCTGCACGCCGATCGTGGAGGAGGAGCTGGTGCTGGTAACGTCACCGATGGTGTTGTCCGACCAACATCTTACCAAGTTCTTGGCAACAGGGAGCGGCCGCAAGGTGATCGTCTTCCGCGCGGGCTGCTCATACCGTCAGCGCTTGTCGGAATATTTGGCGCATCATGGTTTTGTCGACCTGCGCTGGATGGAGATGGGAACGCTGGATGGAATCATCGGCTGTGTCGCCGCATCGGTCGGCATTTCGCTCATCCCGCGTATAGTGGCTGAGCCGGCCGAGCGGCAGGGCTTGATCAGGCTCCATCCACTGCCCAATGGCACCGGCAAAGCGGCCACCGTGTTTGTTCACCGGAAAGATACGTTCGTCTCGTCCGCCCTGAGGGCGTTCATTGAATGCGCCGGATCAGGAGCGACGCTCGAAGCTGTTCCGGAGCGATCTGTAAGCGCAGTCAAGTCCCCAGCGATGAAGCGGTGTACCTCCTGAACTCTCCGCGTTTCATGCGTGTCTGGATGCGAGGTAAGCCAGTAGTTTCGAAGATCGGGGAGCAATTGCCTGAGCTCGGGGTAACGCCTGGCCACGTAATCGTGAAGAATGCCAACGCCGTGGCCGGCTCGCACTGCCTCCAGTGTGCAACGACGCTTCCGCATTCGTAACGGCGCGACATGAGCCGGCCAAGAGCTGATGCATAATCCAAAGCACGGCTATAGACGAAATCCTCAACATGCGTGACGAACAACCGCCCTTCAAGTTCGGCCTGAGTTTTGACTGGTCCTTCCCGTGCAAGGTAAGTGTCCGCCGCGTAGACGCTAAGAGTGTAATCAGTGAATTTTGAAAGGATGAGCCGCCCCTGCTTGGGCCGCTCCAGCGTGATAGCGATGTCGGCCTCTCGCCTCGACAACGAGTACGCCGAGCGAAGCTGGATCAGCAATGGGTGCGGGGCGCCGCCGCATCATGCATGGCGATCTTGCCCTCGACCTCCGCCGCGTGAGCGAGTGCCCTGTTCCAGCGCGCTTCCAGCTCACTCGCCACACACCGGTTCGCGGGGTCAGCGGCATCGTATTGCCGGAAAGCCCGGTCGGCGGCATAGCGCGCCGCCTCGAGGTCGCGACTGAGCGCATCGCACACCTGATCCCGCCGTTCCCTGGCTCCTTCGGCGGCAGCGGTTCCAGCGGCGATAGCGCCCGGACCGACGACGCCAAGCAGTGCTTCCTCGATTGCATCATCGACACGCAATCCGCCGAAGGCGATGCAGTAAGGACCGCCATTGTCCATCCAGGCGCGGCTGCAGCTGTAGCGTGGGATATGGTGCCTCATGCCGGAGTACCGGAGTGTGAGCTTGCGGCCGCAGCGGTTGCACCGGATCAGACCGGCCAGCAGCGCGTCACCATGCTTGGGTGCGCCGTGATGCCGACCGGTGGGAACGTTGCTGCTGACCATGGTGCGGATCGCCTCGAACCTCTCCCAGCTCACATACCGTCGTGGGTGTTGGGCTTCAGCGCCAGCCATTCGTTCCGGGTCTTGCGGCGGATCTTCACGCTCACGCCCCCGGCGCTGTATCCCGCTGCCACAGCCGTCTTACCATAGGCATAGGCGCCGCCGTAGACCGGGTTCTCAATGATCCGGTGGATGGCGGAGTCCCGCTCGTGGCGCGCACGGTGATCACGGTCGTAGCGCCATCACAAAAGGCGCTTTCCACGTCGAATCCGCGAGGGACCAAGGCCGACGGACGTAGGGCTCGCTGCATCATATTGATTCCTTTGTGAAACCAACGCGAGCCGACGCTTGAACTTCATCAAAA
>NZ_JBVVPM010000113.1:1820-8429 GCF_055811255.1 Bradyrhizobium sp. MI1.11 | reverse complement strand
GGCCGGAGCCTGTCGCGACCCAGACCTTCTCTCTCGACGTCTTCAGCCTCAAAAGCCAATAGCGCAACAGGCCCACAAGGGGAGAGGGCACAGCAATGCGCATCGCAAGATGCAATCGACCTCTGTTCGATAAGTCTCTAAAACAGACGCATGCTCGGACGTATCTTCACGGTTGGTGGTTACACGCTGCTCTCGCGGCTGACGGGATTTGCCCGCGACATCATGCTCGCGGCGATTCTCGGCGCCGGCCCCGTGGCCGACGCCTTCTTCGTGGCGCTGCGGCTGCCCAACCATTTCCGTGCGATCTTTGCCGAGGGGGCCTTCAACGCGGCCTGGGTGCCGGCCTATGCGCACGTCCACGGCGAGCGAGGGGAGGGGGCGGCAAGGTTGTTCGCCGACCGCATCTTCACGCTGCTGCTGGCCTCGCAGGTGGTGCTGCTGATCGTCGCCTGGCTGTTCATGCCGCAGGCCATGAGCATTTTGGCGCCCGGCTTTTCCGAGGACGCCGAACAGCGCAAGCTCGCGATCGAACTGACCCGGATCACCTTTCCCTACCTGCTGCTGATCACGCTGGTGACGCTCTATGGCGGCATGCTCAACGTGATGCAGCGCTTCGCGAGCGCCGCAGCCGCGTCGATCTTCCTCAACATCTCGATGATGATGACGCTGGCGCTCGCCGCCTGGTTTCCCAGTGCGGGCCACGCCGCCGCCTGGGGCGTCCTGATCTCGGGCTTCCTGCAATATGTCCTGCTCGCCGGCGATCTCGCCCGCCATGGCGGCCTGCCGCGCTTTGCGCCGCTCAAGCTCGACGAAGACGTCCGCGCATTCTTTAGGGCGTTGGGACCCGCGACGCTGGGCTCGATGGGCACGCAGCTCGCGCTCTTTGCAGACACCATCATCGCGACCTTCCTGCCCGCCGGCGCGTTGTCGGCGCTCTATTACGCCGACCGCCTCAATCAGCTCCCGATCGGCGTCATCGGTATTGCTATCGGCACGGTGCTGCTGCCGGAGATGTCGCGGCGGATCACGGCCAACGACCATGACGGCGCGATGAAGGCGCAGCGCCGTGCGTTCGATTTCACGCTGCTGTTCTCGGTGCCGTTTGTCGCCGCCTTCCTCACCGTGCCCGACGCGATCATGCGCGCGCTTTTCGCCCGCGGTGCGTTCTCGAAGGCCGACGCCGCCGCTGCCGGCGCCACGCTCGCGGCCTATGCCATTGGCCTGATCCCCTTCGTGCTGATCCGCAGCGCGGTCGCGACGTTCTACGCGCGCAAGGACACGGCGACGCCGGTACGGGCGTCGCTGACCGGCATCGCGGTCAACGTCGCCTTGAAAATTGCCTTAATGGGATCGCTGGCCCAGATCGGCCTTGCGCTGGCAACCGCCGTCGGCGTCTGGACCAACCTGCTGCTGGTGCTGTTCTTCGCCGTGCGGCGAGGCTTTCTCGTGCTGGACCGCGCCTGGCTGTTGTCGCTCGCCAAATTCCTGCTGACCGGGCTCATCCTGGCCACTGCCTTCTGGCTCATCGCGCGCTTCGGCGGTCCTTCGCTGGGCGCGATGCACTTCCGGGACGAATTGACGCTGCTTCTGCTGGCCGTCGGGGGCACGATCGTCTATGCGCTCGCCATCCTCGCGCTGTTCGGCCGCCGCTGGCTGGTCTCGCTGGTGCGGGGTTAACTTTTTCATATTTTCTACGCATTGACGGCTCGACCTTGTCGGCACGGGCCAGTCTCGATCGTCCTTGGATGGACACATCTCGGAAGTGCGGTGGATGGACCCTGCACAATTGACGTGATGCCGTCATCTCGAGCCGGCAAAATCGAACCAGGAGCACTGTTTATGAGGATCACCGTCGAAACCAACGTAGCAGCCCCCATCGATCAGGTCTGGCGCGCTTATACGACGCCGGCCGACGTCATGAAGTGGAACGCCGCGTCCGACGACTGGCATACGACCAAGGCGACCGTCGACCTGCGAGAAGGCGGTGTCTTCTCGTCGCGCATGGAGGCCAAGGACGGCAGCATGGGCTTTGACTTCGCCGGGACCTACACGAAAATCATCGAGCACAAGCGGATCGAATACGCGTTCGGCGAGCGAAAAGCTGAAGTCGAGTTTGTGCCCGGCCCGAAGGGCGTTCTCGTCCGCGTGGTCTTCGATGGCGAATCGACGCATTCGGTCGAGCAGCAGCAAGGCGGTTGGCAGGCAATCCTCGACAGCTTCGCACGATACGTGGAAGCGAAACAGAAGAAGTCGTGAAGGGCGTTGACGGGCGTCGTCGGCTTCGGCGCCCGGCACCCTCAGGTAGGGACTCGCCTCCAGGATGCAGCGAACCTCCACACATCTCTTGATTTTGGGCGATTGCTGTGGTAATCGCAGCGCATGATCAAATCAGTGCGCAAACTCAACTGCATTCACATGACCCGCTTCGGCTGGGCCGTGGAAGGAGTCGCGCGCTAAGAATTCGACGACGACATCTTTCCACCAGGCCCCGCCGGCATCGGACGGGGCCTTTTGTTTGGCCACGCTCCCTGCCGGCACAACAGCAGGAGCATGCGATGCCACCCCAACAGACGAACATCCCATCCGAGGCCGAGGGGCTTCCCCTCGAACTTGCATCGACGCGGAGCACCCTAGGCTCGCTCGCGCAATACTGGCGTGCGCTCCAGGACTGGCGTGGGCGGCAGGGTCCACAAATCGCCTTGCAGGACCTGAGTGACAGGGAGCTGATGGATATCGGCCTAACGCGTGGCGAGATTGACTACATCTCGCCGGAACGGGCTGTCGATAGGCTGAGAGACAATGCGAGGACCCTGTGGGGCCGCGGTGGGATGTGACAGACCAGCGGTCCTGCCGACATTCGCAGCGACTAGGAGAGGAGGCGACGATGATGTCGCATGCGCCGGGTGCCCCGGCGGACTTGGAAATCCGCCGATTGACTGTCGATGATCTCGACCTCTTTCGTGACATTCGCGCGGAGGCGCTTCGGACGCACCCTCAAACGTTTGGTTCTGCCGAAGAGGACGAGGGCGGAGAGGCGATGCTGACTGCCTATCGGCATTGGCTCAGCGGAGCGATCCTTGGCGCCTTCTGGCGGGGAAATCTGATCGGAGTCGCGGGCTTCTACGTGTCGCCAGCTCTTCGGTCGCAGCCCAGGGGTCACATCTTCACGGTTTACGTGAGGGAAGATGGCCAAGGTAAAGGAATCCGAAATCGACTCGTCAAGGAGCTTCTTGACCATGCCGAGGCACGCGTCGAGCAGGTACATCTTGAGGTCCTGCTCGAAGCAACCGTTGCGATCAGGACCTACAAGCGCAATGGATTCGAGGTCTACGGCACGGATCCCGCTGCAGTCCGCATAGGTCATATCACGTATGACAAATATCTTATGGTCAGGAAATTCGGCCATTGAGGGGCAGCTGCGCGTCAGGGTTGCCCGAAGGCCCGAGGGCGGTTCGAATCATCGGCCTTGACAGGCGTGGCCCGCCGAAACCCGTTTGCCTTGCCAGTTTTTCCACGGCAATATGCCGGCAAAACAACCATGAGAAACGGGACGAGAAAATGGCGGCTCCCATCAAGTTCGGCGTTGGCCAAAGTGTGTTGCGCAAGGAGGATGACGCGCTGATCCGCGGCAAGGGCCGCTATACCGACGATTATGCGCCGCAGGCCGCTTTGCGCTGCCTGATGCTGCGCTCGCCGCATGCGCATGCCAAATACACTATCGATGCGAGCCGCGCCCGCGGCTTGCCCGGCGTTGCGCTGATCCTGACCGCGGCCGACGTCGCCGATCTCGGTGACCTGCCGTGCCTGTTCAATCTCGAGACCGACCCGTTCAAGGGCCCGCCTTACCCGATCCTCGCCAAGGACGAGGTGCGTCATGTCGGTGATTCCATCGCCTTCGTGGTCGCCGAGACCATCGACCAGGCCCGCGACGCGATCGAGGCGATCGACGTCAAATGGAGCCCGCTGCCGGCGGTGACCGGGGTCGTCAACGCCGTGAAGAAGGGCGCAGCGTTGGTCTGGCCGGACAAGCCCGGCAACGTGCTGTTCGACGTCTCGATCGGTGACAAGAAAGCGACCGAAGCGGCGTTTGCCAAAGCGCATACGGTGGCCGAGATCTCGATCGTCAATCCGCGCGTGGTCGCGAACTTCATGGAAACGCGCGCGGCAGTGTGCGAATACGACGCCAAGCGCGACCATCTGACGCTGACGGTCGGCAGTCAGGGCAGCCATCGCCTGCGCGATATCCTCTGCCAGAACGTGCTCAACATCCCGACCGACAAGATGCGGGTGATCTGCCCCGACGTCGGCGGCGGCTTCGGCACGAAGCTGTTTCCCTATCGGGAATACGCCCTCCTGGCGGTCGCCGCGCGAAAGCTGAAGAAGGCGGTGAAATGGGCGGCCGACCGCACCGAGCATTTCATGGGCGACGCGCAGGGCCGCGACAACGTCACCACCGCGAAAATGGCGCTGGCCGAGGACGGCAAATTCCTCGCGATGGATTGCGACCTCATGGGCGACATGGGCGCGTATCTGTCGACCTTCGGGCCCTATATCCCGCATGGCGGCGCCGGCATGCTGCCGGGCCTCTACGACATCCAGGCGTTCCACTGCCGTGTGCGCACCATCTTCACCAACAGCGTGCCGGTCGATGCCTATCGCGGCGCCGGGCGGCCCGAGGCTGCTTACGTCATCGAACGTCTGGTGGACGCCTGCGCGCGAAAACTCGACATGACGCCGGATGCCATCCGCCGCAAGAATTTCATTCAGCCGAAGGCGCTGCCCTACAAGACCGCGACCGGAAAGGTCTACGATTCCGGCGACTTCGCTGCGCATCTGAAGCGCGCGATGGAGATCGCCGAGTGGAAGGAGTTTGGCAAGCGCGCCAAGGCGGCCAAGAAGAACGGCCTGATCCGTGGCATCGGACTTGCGAGCTATGTCGAGGTGTGCGGCACCATGGGCGAGGAGACCGCCAATGTGCGGATGGACCCCAATGGCGATATCACCATCCTGATCGGCACCCAGTCGAGCGGGCAGGGCCATCAGACCGCCTATGCGCAGATCGTCGCCGAGCAGTTCGGCGTCGCGCCCGAGCGCGTGCACGTCCACCAGGGCGATACCGACATGATCGCCACCGGTCTCGGCACCGGCGGCTCGGCTTCGATTCCGTCAGGCGGTGTCAGCGTTGAACGTGCGACCCGCGAGCTCGGCGCGCGGCTCAAGGAGATCGCGGCGCAGGCATTGGAAGCCAGCGCCGGCGACCTCGAGATCACCGATGGCCTGGTGCGCATCGCCGGCACCGACCGTTCGATCTCGTTCGCCGATCTTGCCAAGCGTCCCGGCGTCGATCCATCGAAGCTCAATGCGAGCGCGACCTTTGCCAGCGCCGATGGCACCTATCCGAACGGCACCCATGTCGCGGAGGTCGAGATCGATCCGGCCACTGGCATCATCAAAATCGTCAACTACGTGATCGTCGACGATTTCGGCATGACGCTCAATCCGCTGCTGCTGGCGGGCCAGGTCCATGGCGGCGCGATGCAGGGCATCGGCCAGGCGCTGATGGAACAGGTGGTCTATGGCGCGGGCGACGGCCAGCTCGTCACCGCGACCTTCATGGACTATGCGCTGCCGCGCGCGGCGGACGGGCCGGACTTCGTGTTCGAGACGGCCAACGTCCCCTGCAAGACCAATCCGCTGGGGGTGAAGGGCGCGGGCGAGGCCGGTGCCATCGGGTCCTGCCCGGCCGTCGTCAATGCCATCGTCGACGGGCTCTGGCGCGAATACAAGATCGACCACATCGATATGCCGGCGACCCCGGAGCGGGTGTGGATCGCCGTCAACGAGCACCATCGCCGTCACAGCCTGTGACAATTTTTCACGGAATGAAATCTGCGGAGCGGTGTTGGCCCCATTGAGGGGTCGGCACGATCGTGCAGCACGGCGATCCTGCATCAAGGCAATCCTGCATCAAGGAAAGGGACTTTGCGAATGAAGCGAGTGTTGGTTGTTGGGGGCGCGCTCCTGCTCGGCATGGGCGCGGTTTGGGCACAACAGGACTCCGTCAAGGAGGTCCAGACCCTGATGAAGGGCAACGGCAAGAACGCCGGCGCAGTGGCGGCGATGGTCAAGGGCGAGAAGCCCTACGACCAGGCCACGGTGGACAGCGCGCTGGCACAGTTCGAGGACACCGCCAAGAAGTTGCCGAATCTGTTTCCCGCGAGCGCAAAGGGCATGAAGCCCGAGGGCGACTATAGCGCCTCGCCGAAGGTCTGGGAGGACAAGGCCGGATTCGATGCCAAGGTCGCGAGCTTCGCCAAGGTCGTTGGCGAGGCCAAGGGCAAGATCAAGGATTTGGACTCGCTCAAGGCGAATTTCCCCGCGGTCGGCAAGGAATGCGGCGGCTGCCACGAGACGTTTCGCGTGAAGAACGGTTGACGGAAGGAAAAGATTTGTAGCCCGGATGGAGCGCAGCGCAATCCGGGAATCCACACGAGCTGACAGACTGCCCCGGATTGCGCTTCGCACCAAACCCGGGACAGGGAATAAAAAAAGGCCGCCCAGCCGAACCCGCCCCCCCGTTTTTTTCGTCGCGAGTGCCCGCGGGCAAAT
>NZ_JBVVPM010000113.1:0-1810 GCF_055811255.1 Bradyrhizobium sp. MI1.11 | reverse complement strand
CCCCCCACCCCCCCCCCGGGGCCCCCCCCCCCCCCCCCCCCCCCCCCCCCCCCCCCCCCCCCCACCCCCCCCCCCCCCCCCCCCCCCCCGCCGCCCCCCCCCCCCCCCCCCCCGCTACTGGGAATCAAGAAGGGCGGCCCTGCGAAAGCAGCCGCCCTTTTTATTGCGTCGCGTGTCGCCGCTGGAAATTCTATCCGCAAGGCCTGACGGATCGCTGCCGAAGCAGTTATCTTTGCTCCAACCGCCGCGGCATTGGCGTGAGCTTTTGACGCCGACGCATCCCGCGACTCATTCAGGTCATCAGGAGTTCCAACCCGCGGCGAGCACCTCAATCAGCAACAGCGAGACAAGCCATGGTCAAACCGTTCCCGTCGAAGACGCACATCGGCAACCATATGCTGCATCCGGAAACGCTGATGCTGACCTATGGCTACGATCCGCAATTGTCGGAAGGCGCGGTCAAGCCGCCGGTGTTCCTGACCTCGACCTTCGTGTTCAAGACGGCCGAGGACGGGCAGGACTTCTTCGATTTCGTCTCCGGCCGGCGCGAGCCGCCGGAAGGGATGGGCGCGGGCCTAGTCTATTCGCGCTTCAATCATCCCAACAGTGAAATCGTCGAGGACAGGCTCGCGATCTACGAGCGCACCGAGAGCTGTGCGCTGTTCTCATCCGGCATGGCGGCCATCGCGACCACGATCCTGGCGTTCGTCCGCCCCGGCGATGTCATTCTGCATTCCCAGCCGCTCTATGGCGGGACCGAAACCCTGCTGACGAATACGCTTGCGCGTCTGTCGATCGGCGCCGTCGGCTTCGCCGATGGCGTTGACGAAGCTGTGGTCAGCCAGGCCGCGGAGGAGGCCATGCGCAAGGGCCGGGTTTCGATGATTCTGATCGAAACTCCGGCCAACCCCACCAACGGGCTGGTCGACATCGCGATGATGCGGCGTGTCGCCGAGACCATCGGAAAGACCCAAGGACACGTTCCGATCATTGCCTGCGACAATACGCTGCTCGGACCGGTGTTTCAGCGGCCGATCGAGCACGGCGCGGATATTTCGCTGTACTCGCTCACGAAATATGTCGGCGGACATTCAGATCTGATCGCGGGCGCCGCGCTCGGCGCGAAGGCGGTGGTGAAAGGCATCAAGGCGCTCCGGGGCGCCATCGGCACCCAGCTCGATCCGCATTCCTGCTGGATGATCAACCGCTCGCTCGAGACGCTGAGCCTGCGCATGGAAAAGGCGGATGCGAATGCGCGCCTCGTGGCGGACTATCTGCGCGATCATCCAAAAGTGGCCAAGGTGCACTATCTCGGTCATCACGAGGCGGCGTCGCCGGATGGACTTGTGTTTGCGCGGCAATGCACAGGGGCGGGGTCCACGTTCTCGTTCGACATCGTCGGCGGCAAGGCCGCCGCCATGAAATTCCTCAATGCGCTGCAGATCCTCAAGCTGGCGGTGAGCCTCGGTGGAACGGAGTCGCTTGCGAGCCTGCCCGCCACCATGACCCACTCCGGCGTTCCCGCCGACATCCGCCGGAAAATCGGTGTGCTCGATTCCACGATCCGGCTGTCGATCGGCATCGAACACCCGTCGGATTTGATCGCCGACCTCGCGCAGGCGCTGAACGCAGCCGAACCTGAGGTGTGATGTCTGCGCCAGGGTTACGGGGAATCGAAAAGGGGGGGGGGGGGGGGGGGGGGGGGGGGGGGGGGGGGGGGGGGGGGTTTTTTTGGGGGGGGGGGGGGGGGGGGGGGGGGGGGGGGGGGGGGGGGGGGGGCGCGGGGGGGGGGGGGGGGGGGGGGGGGGGG
>NZ_JBVVPM010000112.1:0-8573 GCF_055811255.1 Bradyrhizobium sp. MI1.11 | reverse complement strand
GTCACGAGCAGCATGGTCCGGGTGCATTGCCAATCGGTTCCCAACATCGGTTCATAGACTCCACGAGGAGTACCGATGGCCATAGTAGTACCAGCCGCCATCAAGACAACGACGGTCAGCGCGAGCATTCGATAGGTTGTCAATTTCCACTTCATTGCGCTTCCCTCCAGTGGAAGCGCACACGCTACGCTCGGTGATACTTGCCGCTTGTGAACTAGCTCACACAATGCGCATCACAGCCGTGTGCAGGAGGCGCGCCAGCGTGAACTGACGGGCCTCTGATCGTGTCGGCAATCAGATTCAGTTCATCGGCTGCCCCTTTGCACAACAATCACGGTTCGCCGAAGACGACGTCACTGACCTTCATCTTGATCGGCAAAAGTGGGTCTCCTCAGAAAGCGGAGCGGCGGACGTCATCGCCGGCGCTGCGGTACGGGGACATGGTGGTTATCGCGACGGGCAAGCTGCGGCGCTGCCGCCGGTTCCCTCATCGATGAGGTTGCGTCAGGTGAGATCTGGCAGAGCGCCGTTCACTGAGATGGTGTTGTTGGTCATCTGTGTTGGTTTCCGCTAATACCGGTTGCGGACGATGTGGTGGCGAGTTTTTCGTAACAGCAGTCTCCACGGGTCACGTGAAGGCGATGCCGACTCCCGGTCCAACCAGAGCTACAGGTTGGTCACGTTATACCGAGACATAGGTCCGCCATGACGTCGTCCAAGCGGCGTTTGAGGGCTCTCGGCATTCGCTGCTCCGGCCAGGCTGCTCACCGGTTGGATGACGCGCCGCGTATGACATCGTTCCGGCAACGCGGACTTTCCCGGTCGAGGCAGCCCAACTGACCCGTTTTCGAAGGCGCAAAGCGGAGGGAACGATAACGCGACAATATCTTTGACTCGGTGGACCACCGCCCGCCGTTTGAGAACGGCGCCTGTAGCGGATAACCAAGGGCTCAAAGGCCCGCTGCTCAAAAACATGCGCTCGCGCGGATAGCCAAAGGCGGTGGTCCCGTTCCGAGCGGTGAAAGAACCAGCTTGAAAAAGCCGGCAAAAACGCGCGAAGAACTCGACGCGGCGATCAAGCTGGAGATGGAAGACATCTGCGAGTTGCCCACGGATATCACCGTCTCGGTCGTCCCCTGTCAGGATACTTGGAAGGTCGCGATCATGACGGACGGACGGCGGGACGCGGGGCGGTCCGAGATGATCGAAACGATCGCAGACCGGCTGCGGACCGAATTCGACTTGAAAAGCTGAACAATCGGCTCTACCGCCCAGGTCATCCGGCACGTCGCCAAACTTGCTGATCACGGTTGCGTCTCCGAAGTTGCCCGTCGCCAGATCTCCGCTGCGGCTGAAGGCCAACCGCGCCGACAATGCCGAGCTTCCGCGAAAGCGCCTCAGCTTTCATAGGCGGCGTTCGGGTTGACGTATTCGACCGCCTCGCCGGCGGCAATGCCGTCGTCGGCGGCCACGAAGTGCAGGGCGACGTAGTAGGTGACCTCGGACACCCGATCGCGGTTGCTTTCCACCACGAAAATTTTGTATCGCACCATGCCAGTCCTACCCAAAGGGGCCGCTACCGTAATCCGATGGCGGTCTGACGTCGCGCAAAAGCGAAAGGGAGTGCAGTCGTGCGGAACCGTTGTACGTGCGGTTGAGCTCCAGGAGGAGTTGTTCTTGAGAGCTGCGGCAGGTTTGCACCTCGCGCGGACCGGGTCGTTCCCCTAGTCCGCCCCTAGCCGATCTGTAGAGCGCCGCAGAAAAAGCTGGATGTGGACCTCGAACGGACGATCAGCGGAAGCGTCTGACGCCGCGGTCCAACTTAAGAGGAATTTGCTACCGAATTGACGGCTTGGGCAATGACGGCAGGATCTGCATACGTCACCATATGTCCAGCATTCGAAACCAGATGAAGCAGGGAGCGATGCAGCGCCTGATGTAGATTTCGCGCCTGTGTGGGTTCTATCACTTGGTCCTCTGTTCCGTGGAATATGCGTACTGGGCAGCCGATGCGTGAATAGCAAGCTTGGAATTGCACTGCAGTTGGAACGAGGAGTGCACTTTCCTCCGCAGCCGCTCTCAGTTGTTTGGGCCTGAGCGTTAGAGAAGCTGGAAATTCATTCTTAAACGTTTGCGGGACAGAACGGGGCGCGAAAATTTGCGAATGGTCCCGGGCCAGATGGCCCACGAAATGATCGGTGCGACAGTGTAACTCACCAAGTCGCCCAACACCGGTACGGCCGAACCCGACATCAGCCATACGTCCCATCGCACGGTCGGGAAGTAGTACCCGGACGCAAGCACAAGTGCCCCGGATGGGACAATCCTTTCGCAGGCTGAGAGTGATCGCGACAAGAGCGCCTCAGGAATGGCCCAGCACCACAGGATCGCGAACCCCGAGTTGATTTAGCGCCTTCGCCAGCAAAGCGGCTTGAGCTGCTGCGGTCCAGACTCGGAGCCGCGGCCGTTGACTATGCCCGAAGCCTGGACGGTCGAAGCAGACCACATGATTGCCTTGCGCAAGAAGGTCGACAAGCCCGTTAGTCGTGAAATCCTGGATCATGGATCTGTTGCCATTGAACAGCACGACGCAAGGAGCCGCAGGATCACCCCGCTCGATATAGTGGAGACGCACACCCGCGCATTCGAGGAACTTGCCGACTGGCGGATTCTTCCACTCCGCCAGTTTGGAGAAGCCGACGGTACCGATGGCGAGAAGTACGAACAGCGAAGCCGCGATGAGCAATACGGTTTCCGCAGTAGTCATGACTGAGCCTTGATGACGCGGGTTCGGCAACATCGTGATGCCGAGCGGTGCCGGACCTATGAAGCCAATTCACAAAATAATTGGAAGTTGAAGCGCTCGTTCCTGCGCGTGATCCCGGAGCATGATTAAAGTTGCCTCGCCCCGGAACGGGCAAAAAGCGAGCACGTTTGCTTGCCTAGGATCGCACTTGTGACGGACACGCACAGGACCCGATCTCACCAACAATAACATCGATGGAGCAACAAAAATGGCCAATGCACGCCCGGAGGAAAAGCCTACTCAAAATGCTGAAGAGACAATCCGACGCGCTGGCGAAAGGAGCACTGAGCAAACCAGACGGATCGGATTAGCCGCGGCTGAGGCCGGCGAGGAGGTGGCTCAAGCTAGCAGCCATTTGCTGCAACAAAATGCCGAGATGCTGAAAAACACTTGGCGTCTTGGCGTCGACATGGCCACGGCGCTGTTGGGTCGCTCCACTGACCTGCTTGGCCGAACACTCGGTGTGACAGGTGACGAAGCGCAGCGGGCAACGGAACGCTCCGCCCGCAACGCCGAAGCCATCATGTACTCTGCCACAGCTGTCGCAAAAGGCGTGAATGGTGTCTCACGCGAGTACTTCGATTTCGTGCGACAGCAGATGGAACTGAGCATGGACCGCATGAATGAACTCTGGCGCTGCCGAACTCCTCACGATCTCGCAGTCGTGCACACCGATCTAGTGCGCGACACGATCAGTAGCGCCTTAGATACTAGCCGTCGGATTGCCGACATGTCCCTCAAGGTGGCTGACGACGCCGGAAACCATATAAGTCAGACCGTCGAACGCATGAAGCGTGCTGCCTAGCTGGAGCTGCCGCTTCGGTGGCGCGAGCGGCCGAGCCGCTCGCGCCTTGCAGAGAACCTGCCAATGGCAACGATACTGACATTTCAAAATGGCGCTGTTTTCATAAGAACAAAGACAGCTAGACGAGGTTAGAGAGCAAACCCGCGAGGTGAGATCATGCGCCGATCAGATATGGCTTCCATCCTGCTCCTGGTCTTTGGTTTGGTGCCCGTGGCTGCCTCTGCTCAGCAAACAGCACCAGATCCCAACGAAGTCCCGACCCAAGTCCGGCCGGAGCGACCATCACCACAGTCAGGCCAAGGCCAAACGCAAACGGCTCCCGTCCAGCCAGAGCGGACACCGCAGCAATCAGATCAAGCGCGCGACTCAGACCGTCAGAGCGCCGAGGACACACGGGTCAACCGAGATTGGACGGCCCGGCGGCAGCGTAGCGAGGATCGAATGGATATGGACCGTATGCGTCAGCGACAGATGGGCCGTATGATGGAGCAAGATGAGGATCATCGAACCACCGGCCGAAGCTGGCGTCGCAACGATGACGATATGGACCGCGATTCTAGATATGGGTCAGCGGACCGCAGCGAAGGCCGCTACTATAACGAAATGCGGCCTCATGCTCGCGTCAAGACCTGCATTGAATATGAAAACGGCGACGAGTTCTGCCGGTACCGAGATTGAGGCGGTACTTGGAACCTGCCGCGTGCTGCCGTCGGCGTTGCCCATACGGTCCGGTGTGATCTCCTCGGCATCTTGCGGCGCAACTTGAAGCTCGGCACAAGTGTAATTCAGCACACACCTGTCGTTCGCCGCACGATCGTGGTGCGGGAGCGCGTCCAGGGAGGTGCCGGCGACCGGATCCGCTGGATCGTCTGCTCCGGTTCGCCGTGATGGCCGTGTCGGCCATAAGACGGTTAATTTTTCCTGTCGCCGATTTTGGCGAGTTGAACCGCCCCTGCCAGAAATCGCGGTCCAGAGCTGCAACAGCAATTGAAGGCACTTAAAGTCGCGCTACCAATCGTCTTCCTCACTGGCTACGAAGATATTCCCGTGCGGGCCATAAAAGCGGGTGGCGATGACTTCCTCACCAAGCCGGTTACACCGGAGCAGTTGCTCGGCGCCATTGAACAGGCAGTGGCCCGCCACGCAATTATGTTTAACGCGCGACGCGGGCTGCAACAGATGCAGGCGCTGCTGGCGACACTGACTGCGCGTGAACGGCAGGTATTCGAGCTTGTCGTGCGCGGAAGACTCAACAAGCAGATCGCGTCTGAATTGGGAGCGACGGAGCGGACAATCAAGGCACATCGTCATCGAGTGACGGAGAAGATGAAAGTGCGGTCTCTGGCAGAGCTGGTCACGATAGCTCAGCGGCTCGGATTGCTTGCTTAACGAATGTGGCCGCGATGAACGTGCTCTTCCAACTTAGACACCGCAAGGTAGCAAAGGCCAAGAAAATCATAACCACAAAAAAGCCCCGGCGTGCCGGGGCTTTGGTTTGCGAAGATGAGGGGATCAGTATCTGGCCGCGACCGGTGCGCCGTATCCACCGAAGCGGTAGTTCAATCGAAGCGTGACCATATCCACATCTTGGCTGACCCCGCTGCCGGTGAGGACAAACCCTCCGGGAGTGACTACGCCTGCGAAGCCGGCATTATCACGCCCCATCCAGAGATGGTCGTATTCGATACCGAACGACCAGTTGGGCGTGAAGCCGTACTCCCAGCCCACGCCGAGGGCGCCGCCCCAGCGCGTGTGGCCAGCCGATGCCAGGCCGACCCCGGTGACGTTGTTGAATATATCGAACCGATTGCGCGTCACGGCGCCGCCGCCCTTCACGTAGAATAGCGAGGCGTTCCACGCCCAACCGAGTTGCGCCGTGAAGAGCCCGATGGCGTCAATCTTACCGGTTGTCGAAATCAGCGGGTCGATCAGACTGACGCGCGTGTTCTTGATTTCGGCCCAATCTCCTTGCGCTTCCAAACCGAGCACAAATTGATTGGTTTGCCAGCGGTACCCGATCTGTCCGCCAGCGAGGCCCCCGGAGCGATCCGCGCAACCACCTGCGACTGTCCCTGCGGGCGTCACGAAATCCACACAACCGTGGCTTTGCCCCCAACCGCCGTTGGCGCCGATGTAGAAACCGGTCCAATCATAGATCGGCGCGACCACCGGGGGCGGGGCCTTGACGTAAGGCTTAGCCGCCAGATCAGCCGCTGATGCAGGTGCCGCCATGCTCACGGCCAGCAAAGCCACGCCACTTAACAAAATCTTCTTCATTACTTGCGCTCCATCCACGTTTCAGCCCAAACGACGCCGGTTCTTTTGCTGTCCGGAATTCCAGCCTTAAGCTAGCTGATTCAATCAGCAGGCGGTGTGCCTAGGCTGCAACAGCCGGGAAAATTCGGCAATACGCGCGCTTCAGTTGTGTCAGCGCTATTGACCGATCAAACTAAGGATCCAAGTCTTCGAGGCTGCGCCCGCGGTGTCGCCAGTTGGCCCAAACGCGAAGTGCACGATCTCCCCTAGTCGGATCGCGGGGGAAAAGCGGACGTTGCACAGAATTCGCGGCCGGTCTTACTGCGCTAGAAATCCGACTGCGACAACCAGTGCCACAATGCTTCCGAAAATTAGCAGTGCCGGGAGGGATTTTCGGGTCATTGGCCTCGTCGTATGGCGCGCAGCCGATTGACCGGGTTGAGGTCCAAGCGGTCTCTGGGACCGCACGAGTTTGCCCTCTGTCGTAGGCGTTCGAGCCTTTGGTTCCGGAGCCGCGCCTACGCGTCCCATCTCGCTGTAATAAGCGCTGTAGACCTCGCGAACGGCTAGAGCGGTGGACTCGGCCTCGCTCATTGTCTCGAGCCGAGTTTGATAATTTGTCGGAAAGCTTTGGGCGCTGGACGGCAGGTCGTCCACTCCTCCACATTCAAACGACTATCGCATTGAAGCTTCGTTCTAATTCTGGCTCGATAGTGAGTGCGCTACCGCCTACCTACGGTGCCAACCTACGGGTCATCGAAAAAACTGCCAAGACGCGCAGCATGGTGTGACAATAACGCATTTTTCTTATCGGCCTGCGACCGCGAATACCTGGAGCGATGTTGGTTCAATGCCAGCATTGGGCGAAGCTGGAGGCCGGAACGCTGGAGAGCGATGGGGTGTGAAAATGAAAGCTGCCCCGCCTCAATTGGCGTAGTTGCAATGTACCGAACAACGCTCGTCGGGCGGATCAGGCTGTATGTCGAAGAGAACTTACATAATGCTTGAAGAAGTGATCAAGCTTCACTGGTTCGCCGGTATCTCGCCAGAACAGTTTTTTACCGAGGCTGGCCGCCACCGCGAGGCGGTGGTGGCCGCCGATTAAAGTATGATCATCCGATGCTATGGCGATGACTTCGCCGTCTTCGTCCATGATTTTCATGTGCCGCCTCCAATTCAGCGCCCCGGTCAGCGCCGCCGCGATGGTGCGCAATGTATCTAACCTCTTGCGCGCTCTGGGCGTTCCAACCCATGAAGATCACAGCGGCGGCCATCTGCGGCTTTTGACGCCGGCCCTTATGCACGAGTGAACGCAGCCAGTGCGCCAGCCACTTCGCAACCCACGCCGGTGCGGCGCGCGGATGATGCGTCGGCTGGGAACAGTGTCAGGCGTAATCGCTTGGCAGTCATCAGTCCTTTCAACTCTTGCGAGCTACGATCACCGAGGTGGACGTTTTCGGCAGGGAGACTGCGACTGTAACCGACAACAATGCCGACCTTTCGAGGGAGTTTGCCACTCTTCGAAAGCATGGCGACCGCAGCAAGGCCCTGGCGGGGGTGCAGCAATGAGCGAGGTTGTCCAATTCCCCGGAGCCCAGCTGCCTGCCGCCGGGTATTCCGAAGAGCATATCGAAACTCCACTCGCTGGCGTTCCGTGATCTGGAAGGACGGATTTCCGACTGCGAGAGCATGGCCCAGATCGCCGCGCAACTGATGTGCAAGCACGCCAGCGGTTACGGCAAGCTCGTCTTTGCGGTGTGCAACACGGGACGAATGCTGAAGGCGCTCATGGCCGACTACTATGCCGCTTGGCACAACGAAAAGCCGATCGAGCCATGAAGCGCCGGCAGCGAATGATGACGCATCGCCGAAAGGGGAGGCGGTAACCCGGCGTCAACGAGTAGCGCGGTACGATCGATCATCGCGGACTGGTGACGAGTACCGCGGTACGCATGGGCATTGAGAACCCGTCGGCTACCGGAGCGGCTTTTTCATGTGTCAGATGTTTTTCAGAGCGGCCGCGGCAATCCATGGGTAACGCTCGGTCCAATCCGTGCCGTGCGCGATAGCAGCCGCACGCGTTTGTCCGCAGATACGTCCTGCTCTCTTGCGAGGTAGCAAAGGATGGGGAACGGCGGATGCGCTCGCTCCAAGGCACGCTGGCGATTTCAAAGCGTTCGGTCATTATTAAAAAAATAAATAATCGGGAAACAAATTAAATGTTGAAAAATATTTAAAATAGAATTAATTTGAGGGTGCCTGGCGCCGGACGAACGCGTCTGGCTACCGAGAAACGGCTCCCGCATCCCGCCCCTGCTTACGCCATGAGATGTGAGGGGCCGTTTCTTGGCCGATGCTGAGGCGGATCATGCTACGCATGGCTGACTTGTTTCTCGTCCTATGACAGCAGCGGTGTTACTGGTTGAAATCGCAATTTTTATTGTTCTCGTGATGATTTAACTGACGCGAGAAACTGAAAGTAGATGAGAAGCGGCACGCGATCGCGCATGGTCGTCTCAGTCAGCTCGCCGCCCGTCGTACGGTCGGCGGGTTTTTATGTTGTGGAAGTGGAAAAATGACCCGCCGGTCACACCGGCCTTTTCGTCATTGCTCACGAGCTTGGGCCGCATGCCCGCCAGTTTCATGTAAGCAAGCCGTCGCCAGATCAGGTTCACAAGGGCTGTGAGTGCATTTAGCCGCTCGAGG
>NZ_JBVVPM010000111.1:0-9689 GCF_055811255.1 Bradyrhizobium sp. MI1.11 | reverse complement strand
GTCCATCCGGGCAACCCTCGTCGCAACATCGAGGGTGAGTCGCCTCATTTTGTGGGGGGACATACAGTCTAGCGGACATCCGGCCTCGAAAAAGACACCGCTTGTGATGGTAAGGTGCCTCTCCTCAAAATCATGGAAACGAGGTCGAGATGACCGACACCTCTCCTGCGAATGCTCCGTCTGCTTCCTCGATCCCCGCAGACGATCCTGGTCGCTGCCTGACGGTAGCCGATCCTGACGGCGCCGGCGTGCCGCATATCTCGGTGGCGGGCGGCACTTACACGATCCTGGTGTCGGGCGCGCAGACCGCGGGACGCTATTGCTTGGTCGATATGCTGGTGCCCGCCGGCGGTGGCCCCCCGCCGCATCGCCATGACTTCGAGGAAATGTTCTCGCTGCTCGAAGGCGAACTCGAGTTCACTTTTCGCGGAAAGTCGCACACCGTACGCGCGGGATCGACCGTCAACGTTCCGGCGAACGCCCCGCACGCGTTTAAGAACCTGTCCGGCAAGACGGCTCGCATGCTCTGCATGTGTACGCCGGCAGGACAGGATGAATTCTTTCTGGCGGTCGGTTTCCCCGTCGAAGGCCGCACATCGCCGCCGCCGAAGCCGACCCCGGAAGAGATGGCCGAGAAGGGAAAACTGATCGCGGCCCTGCTGCCGAAATATCGCACCGAGATCGTCAAGATGTGAGGCACATCCGCCTGACTGACAGCCAAGAATGGAGGCGGCCGCCGCAGAGTCGAGGCGGCCGTTCCTTTTCGCCGGTGATCGCTTGTGGCCCATCGCGATGGCTGGCACACGGCGGCGACGTGTCCGAAGCGAAAGGTAGAGCGGAAGTCGTCCCACTCGGCGGCCGACCGCCGCCTTTGACCCGAAGAAGAACGACGTCCGGAATCCCCTTGGTTGAAAATGTGCTATCATGCCTCTTGGGATAGCGTTTGCTGTCCCGGAAATCTAGGAGGACATGGCAGTGAAAGTCTCGGCACTTTTGTCCATGGGTATCGTTGTCGCGATCTTGTCGGTGGCGCCGGCGAATGCCCGCGATACTCAAAAGATCCAGAAACCACAGACAGCGCCGGTATGGAATCCAGGTGAGCCTTGGCCTCCCAAGTGGGCCACTTTCGAAGCTTGCCAGGCAGCCGGAAAGAAGTGGGCTTGGGATCTAAATGCCACTTCTCAATGGTGCAGCGCTCAATCGTACGACAGAGTGAGCGGCACCGTTCGCTGATGGCGAAGTTGGCGCGACAGAACAAGTTGAGGCCGCTCCAACGGGCGGCCTCTTTCATGTCAGCGCTAAGCCTGCGATGTCGCCTGTTGGCCATGAGCCAGCTCGCTAAAGCGAGCTGATCATGTCCGCTCCCAAACCGTGAGGAGGGGCAACGATGCCTTCGACCGCAGCATCATGTGCATGCATGACGGCAAGCTGCTGGGCGGCAATTCGGCCTTCGCGGATCTCGGAGGCTATGTCGAGCGCGACGGCGAGATCATCGCCGAAGTCATCACCGAACGCCACCGGCACCGCCGACAGCGGCGCGAAACAAAGGCCACCGCGAACACCAGAACAGGATAATGCGTCAGGTTTTCCATGGCACCGTCCACTCGACCAGAACGCCAAATCCCGGATAACCCTTCTGCGACACAAATCACATAACGCTTGTTGCTCACCCCGTCACCAATTCGCAGACGGCAACTGAGTCAATGCTGCTGACGCGGTTGCCCGAAGGCGAAGCTGGCGATAGCGTCCGGCAAGTCGGTGGTTGAGGCCAGACCGGACGTGGCGGAGACGCGACCAATTCGACTCGAATGATCCGAGTCGGACATCCTTTGATCTAGATCAACCCTGAAGTGTGTCGTTCCGGTTTCCCTACGCCTCAGCCTCGGTCAAAGGACCCAGTACCGGAAAATGCATATCGAGCGAAACAGCGTCGCAAATAAACAGAGTCACAAATGAAGCAACGCAGGCCGCTGATGTAGGGGCCCGGAGATCGTGATGCACCTGGCTGACACGAAATCGTCGTCGGACGACGGACAATCGTTCGAGCATCCAGCAGGTGAGGGGATGCTGTATGTGCCGGGCGGCACGTTCCGCATGGGTTCGGATCGGCACTATCCGGAGGAAGCGCCGGTCCACCGCGTCGCCGTGGATGCCTTCTGGATGGATTGCCATTCCGTCACGAACCGGCAGTTCAAGGCGTTCGTCGGGGCTACCGGCCACGTCACCGTTGCCGAGATCACGCCCGATCCAAAGGACTATCCCGGAATGCTCCCGCACATGGTCTATGCGGGCTCTCTGGTGTTCTCGCCGCCTGACCATCCGGTCAGCCTGCGGGACTTCAGCCAGTGGTGGACCTTCGCCAAAGGTGCGGACTGGCGGCATCCCTACGGACCGGGGAGCAAAATCCAGGGGCTCGACGATCATCCCGTCGTGCATGTGGCCTTCAGCGATGCGCTCGCCTACGCAAGATGGGCCGGCAAGGATTTGCCGACCGAGGCCGAATGGGAATTTGCGGCGCGCGGCGGACTGGACGGCGCCGAGTTCGCATGGGGAGATGAATTTACGCCTGACGGCCGTCATATGGCCAACACCTGGCAGGGCGAATTTCCGCGCCAAAACACCAGAGACGACGGATTCGAACGGACATCGCCGGTCACGGCATTCCCGCCGAACGGGTACGGGCTGCACGATCTGATCGGCAATGTCTGGGAGTGGACGTCGGACTGGTACTCGCCTCGGCATGAAGCCGACGCTGCAAAGGCCTGCTGCATTCCCGAGAACCCGCGCGGCGGCCGCGAGGCTGATAGCTACGACCCGAGAACCACCAACGTCAAGATCCCACGCAAGGTCATCAAAGGCGGCTCGCATTTGTGCGCGCCGAATTACTGCCGACGCTATCGGCCGGCTGCGCGGCATGCGGAGCCGATCGACACTTCCACAAGTCATCTTGGATTTCGGTGCATCAGGCGAGGAACCTCTGACGCATCTTAATGGGAGAGCGATGCCATGTTGAATTGCGTATTTGATGACAAGCTTTTGGTCGCAACGCCACGCAAGAAGCAAAGCTGGCTCAAGCGGTCCAGCGCAGCGCTGCTCGGTGCGACGATGATGATACCGTCGTCGGGATTGATCAGCACTCCTGTGGCTGCCCAGCCGGCGCAAAAGCCCAATATCCTCTTCATCATGGGTGACGACATCGGCATCATGCAGCCGAGCATCTACCATCGCGGTTTGATGGTCGGAGAGACGCCGAACATCGACCGCATCGGAAACGAGGGCGCGCTCTTCATGACTTATTATGCGGAGCAGAGCTGCACCGCCGGCCGCAACGCGTTTTTCACCGGCATGCATCCGCTGCGCACCGGCATGATTCCTCCGCAATTGCCCGGCAGCCCATCGTGGCTGCGGCCCGGTACGCCCGCCATTGCCAAGTTCTTGCTCGACCTCGGTTACAACACCGGCGAGTTCGGCAAGAATCATCTTGGTGATAATCCCGAGGCGCTACCAACCGCGCATGGTTTCCAGGAGTTCTGGGGGTACCTGTATCACCTCGACGCGATGCAGGGGGTGAGTTTCCCGGACATCAACAAGAGCCCGACCGTGCAAGGCATTGCGCCGCCGTGCAAGGCAACCCCGGTCCCGGGCCTTACCGATGTCCCCGGCGCCGTGGATCCTCGAACAACGACGTGCCTGACGCCGCCGCGGCCGGTGCTTGCGTGCAAATCGTCGGACGGCTCACAAGCAAACCAGAGCTGCAAGGACGAAGGTCCCTTGACGCTAGACCGTTCACGAAGCGTGGACGAAGAAATCTCAGCCAAGGTCATCGACTATCTTGATCGCAACGATCCCAAGAAGACCAACAAGCCGTTCTTCGTCTGGTACAACCCGGCGCGCATGCACATCACGACCGTGCTGCCGCCGAAATACGAGGCGATGATTGGCGAGCCGGGTGGCAAGGACTGGGGCCTCAACGAGGCCGGCATGAAGCAGATGGACGACAATATCGGCTATGTCCTCAAGAAACTCGAAGACATGGGCCAGCTTGACAATACCATCATCGTCTTCACGACAGACAACGGCGCCGAGAACATCACTTTTCCTGACGGCGGCACCACCCTTTTCAAGGGCGGCAAGCTGACCACCTGGGAAGGCGGCATGCGTGCCCCGATGGTCGTTCGCTGGCCGGGCCACATCAAGCCGGGCACGGTCAAGAGCGAGATGATGTCGGCACTCGACTGGCTGCCGACGTTGGTCGACATCGCCGGCGGGCCGAAGGGCGACGCTTTGAAGAAGCAGATCGAGGCTGGAAGCTACCCCGGCATCGTCAAGACAACGCTCGACGGCGTCGATCAGCGCGCCTATCTCGAAGGCACGGATAAATCCGCGCGCGAAGTCTTCTTCTACTACACCGGCGCGCAGCCATCGGCGGTACGCTACAAGAACTGGAAGATGTACTACACGATGGTGCCGGACACCGGGACCGGCGGGTTGTTCGGAGCGCAGAGCTTCCATTGGACGCAGGTCGCCAACATCAAGCGTGACCCATTCGAGCAGACGGTCGGCTCCGATGCCAAATCGTTGCTGGGCTATGCCGGTTCGATCGGCTCGCCGAGCACCGCCTACCTGTATGACTGGAATATCCTGCCCCTCGGCCAACTTCTCTGGGAAAAGGAGCTATTCTCTTACAAGGACTTCCCTCCGATGCAGGCGCCGGAAACTTACAACCTCGATGGTATCCTTGCTGAAATGAAGAAGTCCGGCCATCAGAGCGAGTGAACGAGGCGGGATAGTATGCCTTGATGATGTCTAAGCGGGCGGTCTTGAAAAAAGCCGCCCGTTGCAAGCACAATTGTGTCAGCGTCGGGTGCCGTCCCTTCAACTCCGATGATCCCCAAGGCTGCTGACGCCCCAAGGCTACTACTCCAATTTTTCTACCCTTTGCTACCCCAAGACTATCGGACGATCCAATCCGTCAACGCGACGCTGACAAGCCGATGATGCACTTGCTCTGCCGCGTTCGAGAGAACTGCAATAAGGATTGCCGTCATGTACAGACCGCTTGGGTCAATACTGCTGGCTACCGCAGCTCTAATGTTCAGCCCGTTGGTGCAGGCGCAACAGGCAACAGCACCGCGGGTTGCAGCCGAAACGCCGCGGTCGATGTTGGCAGCGCAGATTCGCTTGCAAGGTTTCACCTGTGACAAACCGCTCGGTGCCTCAAGGGATGCAAAACGCTCGCGTCCGGATCGGGCCGTCTGGATCCTGAAGTGCAGCAACGCAACATATCGGGTCACCCGCTCTCCCGACATGGCGGCGAAGGTCGAACCGCTGCTGTAAGCGACGCACTTCATCTGCCCCTGGTGGCCATGCGAGATAAGCAATCGATGTCAGCTTCTGGGCTCCTGGCCGAAGGCCGGTTGAACATGTGTCATATCGGCTGTCAGAGGCAAGCCGGACGCCGATCCAGGTTGGCGTCTTACCGCCGCAATGCGGACATTGGCGCGGATTTCGGATAGCTTCGAGATTAGGCTTTCTCTAGAATGGTTACGCAGCATCTTCCGGAGTTTCGCATGCAAAACTCGGTCAAGCACTTCGCCTCGGCGGTGGTGCTGCTTGCGTTGATGGGTTCGGCGACAGCCTTTGCGCAGCAAAACAATAAGCCCAACATTGTTTTCATTCTCGCCGATAATGTCGGTTACGGCGACCTTGGGTGCTATGGCGGCGGCGAGTTGCGTGGGGCATCGACGCCGCATCTCGATGCAATGGCCCGAGACGGATTGCGCCTCACACAGTTCCTAGTGGAACCGGCGTGTACCCCCTCCCGTGCAGCGCTGATGACTGGGCAATATTCGATCCGAAACGGTCTGTCGCTGATCGCTATTGAGGGTAGTCCCTATACGCTTCCCGCTAATGCCTTCACCATGGGCGAGATGTTCAAGAGCGTTGGTTATGCGACTGCGATCTTCGGGAAATGGCACCTTGGAAGTGCGCCTCAAAGTCTGCCGACCGCGCACGGCTTTGATGAGTTCTACGGTATCCCGCCGGACATTAGCTGGGATGCAGCAACATACCCGGCTACAATCGCGCTCACGCACTCAATCAATGAGCCGTACGAGACACTGCTGAAGACTGGGCCGCAGATCGTTGAGGCGAAGGCCGGAGGCCCGCTACAGGCGGTCAAGCCATTTACCGAGGACGTCCGCGCCAACATCGACGATGAGTTCGTGGACAGATCAATCGATTTTATGAGGCGCCAGAGAGCATCGGGACAGCCCTTTTTTCTCTATCTTCCTTTTTCAATGGGGCACTTTCCAAACTTGCCTTCTCAACAGTTCAAAGGAAAATCACGGATCGGCAACTACGGCGACAAGTTGATGGAGGGAGACTATCACGTCGGACAAATCCTAGATACGCTGAAGCAACTCGGCATCGACGACAACACAATCGTTGTCTTTGCCTCGGACAATGGCCCCCAGGGCCAGACCGCGCGAGAACACGGCAACCAGGGAACGCCTGATATGGGTAATTCAGGTCCGTTTCGCGGAGAGTTAGGCGAAGTCACTGAAGGAGCAATACGGACGGCGGGGATCATCCGGTGGCCCGGCAAAGTCAAGGCAAACACAACCACATACGCCATGTTCTCGATCATGGATTTCCTGCCGACCTTTGCCCACATCGTCGGTGCCAAGATGCCAACAGACCGCCAGATCGACGGGATCAATCAAGCCGATCTCCTGTTGGGCAACACGGCGACAGCGCCTCGCGAAAGCCTTTTGAGCTTTATCGGTGGAGATCTCGTCGCCGCGCGCTGGAAACAGTGGCGTATCTACTTCACGGACGTCCATCCGACCGGCATCGGACCACAGCGGCAGCCCGGCATGTTCTCCGCGAGTGCGCCGATGGCCGGCTACCCGAAGATTTACAACATTGAAATGGATCCGCACGAGGACCTCATCGTCGCGGCAATGTTTGGCTGGGTATCGGGTCCTGCGCTCAAAACTGTCGAAGAGTATTTAGCGACCCTCAAGAAACATCCAAATCCACCACCGCCGAACATCACGCAATTTCGTAGCGGCGGTTAAACTGGCTCGGCGGTTTGTCCGCTTCTGACCGTTGCGGACATTCTTGAGCAATATTGGGTGCCGCCAACATAACGCCGTGGGGCTTTTCTGCCGCCCTGATCCGATGTCGCTGTAGGGGAGTCGGTTCGCCACAGGAGACCGAAATGAAACGATCAATCGCGCTGTCGGCATTGCTAATAATTGGGTTCGCTGGAAGCCCTGGAAGGGCGAGTGACGTAGTCTATTGCCAATACGCTGGCTATCCGGTTGCTTGCATCGCACGGCCGGGATTCGGGGGCGCCCCAATTCACGACACTCGCCGAATTCCACCCGCAATTGATGCTCGCCCAAGCGGCCTTGTAAGGCAGGACTTGTTCGATCGGAATAACCCAAACAACCTACGATCGGATTGGCCCAGTCCACCTGCTCAACCGGGCGCGCTCTGAAAGTAGCACTGAGCTGATCATGGCCTGCGAGCAGTAGGATCAGACCCCGGTGGAGTGCTTCGGACTTTAGCCATTCAACGCTGCATCCGCTCGTGGCCCATTGCTTCAGTTTGCGCGGCGCAGCAGACGTCAGGAGGCGGAATTAGACCGGAAGTCATGGCCCGAGGAGTAAATCTCGCAATTGATCCATAACGCAGTGGTTACGTCATTCGCCCGGCGGTGGCGCCAGCAACCTGACATTGTACCTTGGTACAATGACCTGAGGGATATCCAATGAATATGGTCGCTCGTCGAACGACCAGCGGGCGAGAGAGGATTATTCAAAGAATTGATACGGAAAAAGAATTGATGCGGAAGGGGAACTGGCCATGTTTGTGCGTATCCCAACGGATCGACGACCTCAGCCCAATACGCTCGATGAATTCGGTTTGACGAGTGCATTCAACCGAATTATCGGCCTCGGTGAGTTTACATACCGAAAAGGCACTGAAATCTTCGGCGAAAAAGAGCCCGCTGTGTATGTCTATCAAGTCAAGCATGGTGCGGTGCGAAGTTACAAGTTGCTCTCGGACGGTCGGCGTCAAATCGGCGCCTTTCACTTAGTGGGCGATATCTTCGGGCTTGAAAACGGCGATGAGCATCGATTTACCGCAGAGGCGGTCGTCGAAACCGTCGTGCGCCTGATTAAGCGAGAAAGCCTTCAATTGGTAGCCGCAAAAGACGCGGTCGTCTCGCACAACCTACTCAGCATGATCACCCGCAACCTGGAGCACGCAGAAAACCATATGCTGCTTCTGGGCCGCAAGACCGCGGTAGAAAGGGTCGCCGCCTTCTTACTTGAGATGGATTTCCGCACGGGAGCAGACAAGATGTCGCTCCCCATGACTCGTCTCGACATTGCGGACTATCTCGGCTTGACGCTCGAAACGGTTTCTCGCGCGCTATCTAGCTTGCGTAAAGCGGGCGTCCTTACGTTCCTAGACCACGATCAGCGAGAGATCATGTTAAACGACAGGCGGCGGCTTGCCGATTTCGATCCGCAAGGACCGGCACAACACTGATACCAAAATGCGACGGGCCGTGCTGGCGACGATGAGAGATACACAGTCCCTCCACACCGATGACACCGACTATTTACTGAGAGGAGCTAAAGCGATGAGCCCATTGATTTAGCTCAATGGATTGCCGCGATCCAGGTTCAAGGCTCTGTGATGAACAAGCCGTCCGGATCCGATAAGCCCGAGCCCAAACCAACGCGCTTGGAGGAGGCGCGCCGGATCGTTGAGGAGTACGCGAATGACCTTCGCGAAATCATCCGGAAGCTGCGTGAGAAGATGAATTGAAGCCGATTGGATTTGCTCAAAGTTGAGTTCTTCGCATTTTGACCCAAGGCAGTCCCAATCTTGGCGGTGCGAGTTTTGCCGAAGTAGCACAGGCTCGCAAAGGCCGACCGACTACTACGAGACGTGGCATTGGGCCACGGTTCAAGCGCAAGGAGGAAGCCATGATAAATCTGAAAGTTCTTGGCGCGGTCGTTGTTGCGGCATTCGCCCTGTCCAGCTCTGCTGCACTGGCGCAGGCGGCCCTCTCCAATCCGGACGAATGCCAAGCTGAATTCGCCAGCTGCACGGGTTTAGGAACCGGGAGTACTCCCACCGGAGGTTATCGATATCGGCAATCAACTCGGCGAACGGCGTATCGCCAGCCGGCGGCGGCCGACGCTACCGTCGGCAGCTGGGGCAATTCCTACGCCATGTCCGGCGAGATGGGCTGGCACGGCAACTGGAATGCGTATGCTGCCCGCAACGGCATCGTCTGTAAGCCCGGCACCTATTTCAAGGGTGCTGACGGTCTGCGGCATCTCTGCCAATAGGTCATCCTCTCTAAGGCTGAATCAGACGGCCCCACAGGGCCGTCTGATTCATGCCTGAGGGTGGCACTCGTCCTGAGTGGGCGACAGCGTGGAGCCAGGCAGGCGTCAGTCTGCGGGAGCTGATGACTGCTTCTGGCCCATCGCCGCCGTCCGAGGGGCGGCTCGTCATGTCGGTTCTCAAGGCGGACCGGAAGTTTTGCACCCGAGCGCTCGACCGAAGCTTTTGACCCCAATGTATGGTCCGGCCGCGCGTTGCAAGAGGTTTCGTCAACCTGGCAGATGCGGTCTTGCATCAATGTATCCGGCCTC
>NZ_JBVVPM010000110.1:0-10056 GCF_055811255.1 Bradyrhizobium sp. MI1.11 | reverse complement strand
AAGAATCATATTGAGCGCGCAGCGCCGGCGCCCGCGCCGGAGACAACAAGCCGCGCCGATCTATGAATGCCGGTTCATTGCTGCGGAGAATTCGAATCGGTAAGAATTGGCTCGCTGCGCGTCTCGCGTCGTGCAGAGAGCCGGAGGCGGATCGATCGCGTCTTGAACCTTTCGATTGCGCCTCCGACGAATCCTCCAAGGCAACACCATTGGTTGCCGCGGCGCCTGCGCCGATCGACGTCAGGCACCGAAAGCCCGTTTCGATCGGGGGAATTTCATATGAAGTATTTTCTGTCTGCACTGATCGCGATCGGTCTATCGATTGCCGCCGCGCCGTCGTTCGCGGCTGACGCGCGCAACGTCACTGTCGTCAACGAGACCGGCTATGCCATCAAATTCCTGGGCTTCAACGCCCCGGACGATGGCATGGACGAATGGGACAACGAGCTGGACAAGGTTTTGCAGAACCAGGCGAGCACCTATGTCGAGTTCGACGATGACGACGAAGGATGCGTCTGGAACGTCCGCGTCGACTGGCAGAACTATGACGAGACCGTGCTCTGGAAGAACGTCAACCTCTGCAAGTTCACCGCGCTTCGGCTGCGCTACGATTCCGGCACCAAGACCACTTCGTTCGTCGCCGAGTAACTTGACCTGAGGCCAGGCGGAGGAGGGGCCACGCGCCCTTCCTCGCCGCAATGTGCGAGATGGCGAATTCGTCCTTTGCAAGCGCAAGCGGCTTTGTTATACGCAGCCGCGCGCGAACGACGGGTTCGCCCTTTTCCTCGGTAGCTCAGCGGTAGAGCATCCGACTGTTAATCGGATGGTCGCTGGTTCGAATCCAGCCCGGGGAGCCAAATTCCGCTTCATCGTCAATGGTTTGCGTCCAGACTCTGATCTGGGATGCGATCTCGTTGCGGCAAATTCTCAATTAGATGTGTACCGTGGCGAGCCCGCATCCTCCGCCGCGACGCCAAAACGACTCAATTGAAATCGAGCTTCCAGGCGCCGGTCCTTTACGGAGCTGATTCCCATGCGAGACATCCAGGTCGACCGTTCCCCGTTGGCTCCCTCCATTCTGCCGGCGGACATCCCCGAACTCAGCGATGACGAATGCCTCGCCTGTCTCGCGCGGGCGGTCGAGACCCACGATTCGGCACGGCTGGATGAAGTCGCCGCATTGATCGGCCGCCTCGCAGTCACGATCGAATAGGCGGCTCACCCTCGACGTTGCGAGTTGCGGAAGGGCCCGTTTCGCGGGCCAAAGCCATGTTGCGTTTTCGCAGGGCCTGTTCCAAAGATGCCGCCAACTTTCGTCCGCGGCATCGTCCGCCTTGCAGGGTCCGCAAATGTCCGTTTTCTCGACGGCGCGCCTAAAAATGGTCGATGGCCAGGTGCGCACCAGTGACGTCACCGACCGTCGTGTTCTTGATGCCATGCTCACGGTTCCGCGCGAGGCCTTCGTGCCGGCCAGCCGGCAGGCATTGGCGTATCTCGACCTCGATCTCGACGTCAGCGAGGGCGGCGCCAAGCGGTTCCTGATCAAGCCGCAACTGACCGGCAAGTTGCTCCAGGCCGCCGAGATCGGCGAGGATGACAACGTGCTGGTCGTCGGCTGCGCCACGGGCTATCTCGCTGCGCTGACCGCCAAGCTTGCGCGTCAGGTCACCGCGACGGAATGCGATTCGGCCTTGGCCGCGAAGGCCAAGGACGCCTTCGCCGCCCTCGGGCTCGCCAACGTGGCCTGCAAGGCCGCGGCCTGCACCGAGGGTGATGCCGCTGCCGGCCCCTATGATGTGATCGTCCTCAACGGCGCCACCGAGGTGACGCCGGCAGGGCTGCTCGGGCAGCTCAAGGAGGGTGGGCGCCTGTTGGGGGTCTCGGCCGAATCCAGGCCGCCGCGAGCCATGATCGTCACCCATACTCACGGCGAATTCGGCCATCGGGCGCTGTTCGATGCCGCGGCCCCGGTCCTTCCCGGGCTGGAACGAGCCGCCGCCTTCGTGTTCTGACGGCCCGATAGCGGCTTTGGCCCGTTAAAATCCCGTTCTGAATCAGAAGTGTGGCCGGGATGCTGCACGTGAAGAGTTTCCACCGAGAACCACCCTCAGGTAGTTCCGTCGCGCTTGACCGCGTCCTATGTTGCGGCGGGGCAACGACTCCACTCGTAGACGGTAACCCAGCTCGCGGGCACGAGCCGGGCGTTAGAATGAACGGAATTTTTGGATGCATGGGGTGAAGTTCTTCACCGGAGCAGCGGTTTCGGTCCTGCTGCTGGCGCTTGCCGGGCCGACGCCTGCCTTGGCGGATACGATCGAGGCTGCGCTGGTGCGCGCCTATCAGAACAATCCGCAGCTGAACGCGCAGCGCGCCCAGGTGCGCTCGACCGACGAGAACGTGCCGCAGGCGCTGTCGGGCTATCGGCCCAAGGTCAATGTGACCCTCGGCAGCGGGTATCAATATCAGGACGTCCAGGCGACGCAGAATGTCGTCCCCCCCACCCCCAAGTCGATCTCCGGCTTGCTTCAGCCCAACAGCGCCAGCGTGAGCGTCAGTCAGACACTCTACAACGGCAATCAGACCGCCAACAGGACGCGCGTCGCGGAGAGCCAGGTGTCGGGTTCCCGCGAGGCATTGCGTGTGCTCGAGCAGACGGTCCTGCTGCAGGCTGCCACGGCCTATATGGATTTTCTGCGCGACTCGGCCACGCTCGAAGTTCAGCGCAGCAACGTGCGCGTGCTCGAACAGACGCTCAAGCAAACGCGCGATCGCTTCAATGTCGGCGAGGTGACGCGCACGGACGTCGCGCAATCCGAAGCGCAGCTGGCTGCCGGCAGGACCCAGGCCCTGACCGCCGAATCGAATCTCACGACGACGCGCGCGAACTTCCGCCGGATCATCGGCAACGAGCCGGCGGCCCTCGCCCCCGGCTCGCCGGTCGATCGCTTCCTTCCTGCGACGATCGCCTCCGCCGTTGGTCTCAGCCTTGTCGAGAATCCCAACGTTACGGCTGCCATGTATGGCATCGACGTCAACTACCTCCAGGTCAAGATCAACGAAGGCGCTTTGCTGCCGACGGTCACGGTCGCGGCTACTGCCAGCACAGCCTACCAGCAGCAGCTGACGATCTTCCGAACGAGTTCCGCGTCCGCCCTCGCGACAGTCGCTGTGCCGATCTATCAGGGTGGCACAGAATATGCGCTGATCCGCCAATCGAAAGAGAACCTGGCGCAGCAGCGCCTGAATCTCGAAACCACCCGCGATCAGACCCGCGCCAACGTCGTGCAGGCCTGGGGCCAGTTGGAAGCCGGCAAGGCGCAGGTGCAGTCCGCGCAGGCGCAGGTCACGGCGTCCGAGATCGCGCTGAACGGCGTGCGCGAAGAGGCCAAGGCCGGGCAGCGCACCACCCTCGACGTGCTCAATGCGCAGCAAGCGCTGGTGAACGCGCGCGTTGCGCTCGTCACTGCCCAGCATGACCGCGTGGTGGCGTCCTATTCGGTGCTCAACGCGGTCGGTCGTCTGGCGCCGCAGGTGCTTGGTCTCAACACCACGGTCTACGATCCCAGCGTGCACTACCAGCAGGTCCGCGACAGCTGGGCCGGCGTACGCACGCCAGACGGACGCTAGAGTCCCGTAGTCATCCGGTCGGCCTCGCGAATAGCCGAAGCCGACCGGTGCTTTGCTTGCAATCATCAAAATCCCTGACATAGCCTTGCCAAGAAGATGCGGGTCGATTCGCTCTGCATCCGATGCCGTGTGCGTAAAGCATGAGGTGCCGAGGGCAGGGGCGCACCGCTGCACGTTGAGCCGTCATCTGGGGACAAGTCGGGCTGCCGTGACGAAAATGTCGGGCCAGCCATCCGGAACCGGCCAATCCTGTCGTGCTTGGTGTAAAACAACGCATGCGAGGGCGTTGATGATGTGGAGTCGGAGATGACGCAGCCTGCAAAGGTCACAGAACCCTCGATGGAGGAGATTCTGGCCTCGATCCGGCGCATCATTGCCGATGATGAGGCCAAGCCGCCGCCGGCGGATGCTGCCAAGTCCGAGAAAGCTGCCGCCCCCGCCGCCCCACCGAAGCCGCAGGCGATCAACGATATTCCGCCATCCAAGGTCGTGCCGCCCAAACCGGCCGCCGAGAAGCCCGTACCGCCTTCAGCCGCAAAGCCGGCGCCGCCGCCGGCCCCCGCGCCCGAGGCGGATGCATCCAACAATCAGGACGATATCGACGCGCTGCTGGCGGGCCTCGACACGGCCACGGCTGCGCCGGAAATCCGTGCTCCCGAGCCGGAGCCCGAACCTGAGCCCGACGTGCTGGAATTGACTGACGATATGGCGCTGGCGATGGAGCCGACGCCGCCTCCGCCGCCGCCGAGCTTCCGCAAGGTCGAGCCGCGCGACGATCTCGAATTCGCCGAATCGCCGCCGCCGCGTCCGACGCCGGCATCCTATGCGCCGGTGGACTTCGATGCGCCGCCATTGCCGCTCCAACAGCCGATCCTGGCGCAATCGACGGTCTCCGCGGTCGAATCCGCCTTCAATTCCCTGGCCCACACGGTGCTCAGCAGCAATGCGCGAACGCTGGAGGATCTGGTTAAGGAGATGCTGCGTCCGATGCTGAAATCCTGGCTGGACGACAATTTGCCCGGCCTGGTCGAACGCATCGTGAAGGCCGAAATCGAGCGGGTATCGCGCGGCGGCAGGTAGATCGGGCCGCAGAGCCCTCATAAAGCCCCGCTTGTGGGTCATATTCTGCCTCCCGACCGGATCGGAAAGCCCTGCTGCCGCCTGGCTTTCCTTTGACCTTTCCGTTGACTTGTCCGTTGACTTGGACCCCGTGCGCGGCTTTCTAACAGCGCCATGATCGAGAAAAATTACCAGCCCGCCGATATCGAAGCCCGCATGTCCGTCGTGTGGGAGGACAGCCTTGCGTTCAAGGCCGGCCGCCCGGACCGCCGCGACGCAGTGCCCTTTACCATCGTGATTCCGCCGCCGAACGTGACGGGCTCGCTGCACATGGGCCACGCCCTCAACAACACCCTCCAGGACATCCTGTGCCGCTTCGAGCGCATGCGCGGCCGCGACGTGCTGTGGCAGCCCGGCACCGACCATGCCGGCATCGCCACCCAGATGGTTGTCGAGCGGCAACTGATGGAGCGCCAGCAGCCCAGCCGTCGCGAGATGGGCCGCGAGAAGTTTCTGGAGCGGGTCTGGCAGTGGAAGGCCGAGAGCGGCGACACCATCATCAACCAACTCAAGCGGCTCGGCGCCTCCTGCGACTGGTCGCGCGAACGCTTCACCATGGACGAGGGCCTCTCCAAGGCCGTGGTCAAGGTCTTCGTCGAGCTGCACCGCGACGGCCTGATCTACAAGGACAAGCGGCTGGTCAACTGGGACACCAAGCTGCTCACTGCTATCTCCGATCTCGAAGTGCAGCAGACCGAGGTCAAGGGTAGCCTCTGGTACCTGCGCTATCCGATCGAGGGCAAGACTTTCAGCGCCGAGGATCCCTCGAGCTTCATCGTCGTTGCCACCACGCGCCCGGAGACCATGCTCGGCGATAGCGGCGTCGCCGTGCATCCCGACGACGAGCGCTATCAGAAGCTGGTCGGCAAGAACGTGATCCTGCCGCTGGTCGGCCGCAAGATCCAGATTGTCGCCGACGATTATTCCGATCCGGAGAAGGGCTCGGGCGCGGTCAAGGTGACACCGGCGCACGACTTCAACGATTTCGAAGTCGGCAATCGCCATGGCCTCGCCCGGATCAGTGTCATCGACAAGGAAGGTTGCCTCGATCTCCTCGAGAACGAGGATTATCTGCGCGACCTGCCGGAAGGTGCCTCGCAGTTCGCCGAGGAGTTCAACAAGCTCGATCGCTTTGCTGCGCGCAAGCGCATTGTCGAGCGGTTGGAATCGTTCGGCTTCGTCGAGCGGATCGAGCCCCACACCCACATGGTGCCGCATGGCGACCGCTCCGGCACGGTGATCGAGCCCTATCTGACCGACCAATGGTATGTCGACGCCAAGACGCTGGCGAAGCCCGCGATGGCGGCAGTGCGTTCCGGCGAAACCACGTTCGTGCCGAAGAACTGGGAAAAAACCTATTTCGAGTGGATGGAGAACATCCAGCCGTGGTGCATCTCGCGCCAGCTCTGGTGGGGTCACCAGATCCCGGCCTGGTACGGTCCCGACGGCAAGGTGTTTGTCGCCGAGACCGAGGAGGAGGCCGTCAGCCACGCGCTTGGCTATTACGTCGAGCAGGAAGTCATCACGGTCGAGCAGGGCCGCGAGATGGCGCTCGACCGCAACAAGCGTGATGGTTTCATCACGCGCGACGAGGACGTGCTCGACACCTGGTTCTCCTCGGCGCTGTGGCCGTTCTCGACCCTCGGCTGGCCCGCGGACGCGCCGGAAGTGCAGCGCTACTACCCCACCAACGCGCTGGTGACCGGCTTCGACATCATCTTCTTCTGGGTCGCCCGCATGATGATGATGGGCCTTCACTTCATGAAGGAGGTGCCGTTCTCGACGATCTACATCCACGCCCTCGTCCGCGACGAGAAGGGCGCCAAGATGTCGAAGTCGAAGGGCAACGTCATCGATCCGCTCAGCTTGATCGACCAATATGGTGCGGATGCGCTGCGCTTCACGCTTGCGGCGATGGCCGCGCAGGGGCGCGACATCAAGCTCGCCACCAGCCGCGTCGAGGGCTATCGCAATTTCGCGACCAAGCTCTGGAATGCGTCGCGCTTCGCCGAAATGAACCATTGCGCCGTGCCCGAGGGTTTCGAGCCGGCCAAGGTCAAGGAGACGCTGAACCGCTGGATCGCGCATGAGAGCGCGCACACCACGCGCGAGGTGACCGAGGCGATCGAGGCCTATCGCTTCAACGACGCCGCCGGCAGCATCTACCGCTTCGTCTGGAACGTCTATTGCGACTGGTATCTCGAGCTCGCAAAACCCGTGCTGCTCGGCCCCGACAGCCCTGCCAAGGCCGAGACCCGCGCCATGGTGGCATGGGCGCGCGACGAGATCTTGAAACTGCTGCACCCCTTCATGCCCTTCATCACCGAGGAGCTGTGGGAGGTGACGGCCAAGCGCGACGGTCTGCTCGCGCTGGCGCCGTGGCCGCTGAAGCCGGCCGGGCCGACGCCGGAGCAGCTTGCGATGCTCGCGGCGACGACGGGGCCGACCGATGCGCTCGTCTCGCCGGTTTGGGTGCTGCCGATCTTCGACCATGCCGACTTCACCGATCCCGCCGCCGAGGCCGAGATCGGCTGGGTCATCGACCTTGTCACCCAAATCCGTTCGGTGCGCGCCGAGATGAACATCCCGCCGGCGACCCTCACGGCGCTGGTGCTCGCAGGCGCCTCGGCCGAGACGAAGGAGCGCGCGCCGCGCTGGAGCGACGTCATCAAGCGCATGGCGCGGCTGTCGGATATCTCCTTCGCCGACCGTGCGCCCGACGGCGCGGTCCAGCTCCTGGTGCGCGGCGAGGTGGCCGCGCTGCCGCTGAAGGGCGTGATCGACGTCGCCGCCGAGCGCACGCGTCTCGACAAGGAGATCGGGAAGGCCGATTCCGACATCAAGCGCGCCGAGTCCAAGCTGGCCAATGAGAAATTCGTCGCCAACGCAGCCGAGGAGGTCGTCGAGGAGGAGCGCGAGAAGCGCGAGGCCGCGCTGGCCCGCAAAGCCAAGCTGCTTGAGGCGCTGGAGCGGCTCAAGCAGGCGTCGTAGGCTTATTTCGGAAACGGCTTGCTCAAAAACTTCGAACCCCTGACGCCATAGCGCCAGGGCAGCTCGGCCGCCTTTGTGATGCCGATCCGGATGCCGGCCACCACCTCGACGTCCTCCGTCCGCGCATGCAGCGCGATCGGCGGACGGTCCAGCGGCAAGGCATTGTGCGCGATGGTGATGCCGAGCGCTTCGGTCAGCTTGCCCGGGCCCGAGCACAACGCGTGCAAATCCTGGAGATGGCGCCGCCGACGCATCGCGGCGATACCATGGGTCGGCTCCAACGCGCGGATCAGCACGGCGCTGGCCGAGCCTTCTTCCTCGCAGACGAAGTTCACGCACCAGTGGATGCCGTACGAGCGGTAGACATAGGCAAAGCCGGGCGGGCCGAACATCACCTGGTTCCGCGGCGTGAGGCCATTGTAGGAGTGCGCCGCCGGCTCGGTATGATGATAGGCCTCGACCTCGACGATGATCCCGCCGATGCCGTCGACCAGCATGGTTGCACCGATCAAGTCGGGCGCGACCTCGTGCACGCTGCGTGCGAAAAAGGCACGCTTCAGCGCTTTGCCGAGCCGGGGTGTGGAAGGTTTCGAGACTGGAGCCATTCGAGGTGAGAATCGCCAGAGAACAGAGCAGGATATTGCCCATATCTGCCATGTTCCCTGAAGCGGGGCGAGCCGGGTTGCGATGCCCGGCGAGACCGACTAGGTAGGACTTGGTCAGACCGGACACCCCATGGTCGTTATTGTCGATACCATCTCGAACCCGCTGCGCCCACGTCACCCCGAAAAGGTGAATCGGCCCGATTCCGCTTCGCCGCCGAAGCCGGACTGGATCCGCGTACGCGCGCCCAACACCCGCGGCTATGCCGACACCCGCAACATCGTGCGCGCCAATGGCCTGCATACTGTGTGCGAGGAGGCAGGCTGCCCGAATATCGGCGAGTGCTGGGACAAGAAGCACGCGACCTTCATGATCATGGGCGACACCTGCACCCGCGCCTGTGCCTTCTGCAACGTCAAGACCGGCATGCCGAACGCGCTCGACGCGGCCGAGCCGCAGAACGTCGGCGAGGCCGTGGCCAAGCTCGGGCTTGCCCATGTCGTCATCACCTCCGTCGACCGCGACGATCTCACCGACGGCGGCGCCGAGCATTTCGCCCAGACCATCCGCGCGATCCGCGCCGCGTGCCCCTCGACCACGATCGAGATCCTGACGCCCGATTTCCTGCGCAAGGAGGGGGCGCTGGAGGTTGTCGTCGCGGCGAAGCCCGACGTGTTCAACCACAATCTCGAGACCGTGCCGTCGTGCTATCTCACGGTGCGGCCCGGCGCGCGCTATTTCCATTCGATCCGGCTGCTGCAGCGGGTCAAGGAGCTCGATCCCACCATCTTCACCAAGTCCGGCATCATGGTCGGCCTCGGCGAGGAGCGCCACGAGGTGCAGCAGGTGATGGACGATCTGCGTTCGGCCGACGTCGATTTCCTGACCATCGGGCAATATCTCCAGCCGACCCGCAAGCATCACGCCGTGATGCGCTACGTGCCGCCGGACGAGTTTTCGTCCTACGAGAAGGTCGCCTACACCAAGGGCTTCCTGATGGTGTCGGCGAGCCCGCTCACCCGTTCGTCGCATCACGCCGGCGAGGATTTTGCGAAACTGAAGGCCGCGCGGGCAGCAAGCGCCCGCTGAATCGCCATGCCCAATTTTTCGAGCAAGCGCCGTGTCGATCACAGCGCGTCCGAGATGTTTGACCTGGTCGCCGACGTCGAGCGCTACCCGGAATTTGTGCCGCTGTGCAGCGCGCTGAAGGTCCGTCAGCGCATGGCGAAACCCGACGGCACCGAGGTGCTGGTCGCGGACATGACGGTGTCGTTCAAGCTGGTCAGGGAATCCTTCACCAGCCGCGTGACGCTCGACCACGCCAATTTGAAGATCCTGGTCGAATATCTGCAGGGTCCCTTCAGTAATCTGGAAAACCGCTGGACGTTCGAGCCCAAAGGCGAGAGCGTTTGCGATGTCGGCTTCTTCCTTGCCTACGAGTTCAAGAGCCGCATGCTGGCGCTCCTGATGGGCTCGATGTTCGACGCCGCGTTCGCGCGATTTTCCATCGCGTTCGAGAAGCGAGCGGATGCGATCTACGGACGGCGGAAGCTGGCGTCGTCGTAGTGGACGGGCACGCTCTCTCCTCCGTCATTGCGAGGAGCCCTTGCGACGAAGCTATCCAGAGCCTTTCCACTGAGGGATGCTGGATTGCTTCGCTCCGCTCGCAATGACTGAGGAGGCGGCGTCGACACTCTCCAACAACTCTCGTCCTCC
>NZ_JBVVPM010000109.1:0-10116 GCF_055811255.1 Bradyrhizobium sp. MI1.11 | reverse complement strand
GGTCAATCCAGGAAATCCGCCGCATTGCTATCAGACTTGCGCGGAAGCGGATTCAACCCGCACACATTATCGCATGGCCCTTCTGGCGCAGAGCTCACCAGGCTGCCGCTCAACGCGCCCACTTCAAATCAAAAAAGCAACTGTAATGCTAGATGTATCGCCGGTCTGCCACCTCCCTGCGCCGGGCGAAACCGTCACTGCGGCCCGAGCCGTAAGGAAGCGCCTGGATGGGCCAATCTGGTTCAGCCTGTGCTCGACCGGCACAATGTTCACGCCAGTGTATGGCGTTCCGTGTTGACGAACAGCTTGAGGCAGCCGTAAGCGCTGCCTGTCCCCGTCGGTCGTCGTCGCGGCGTTGATGCCGATTTCGGGTACAACGGTGCCGGCAAACAAGGCGGTCGCATCGACCGAGCCGGTTGCGAGGTCTGCGGCCGCCTGCGGGGTTGGACCTTTTACTGTGACTACTTAGGTGAAGTTACCTATCGGTCGTTTGGTTGTTGCGGTTTTTGAGATTTGCTATTTTGAGGAACTGATTCATGGACAGCGCACAAGCTGCCTGCATGTCATCTTGGCTCGCCTGACGACTTCCAGGGCAGCGATTTCGTTTGTGTTGCAGCCCAGGCAAGCGCGCTCCAGACAGCGATAAGCAACGACGCCGCCGGCGATCCAGGGCAGGCCCGTTCGCTTCTTCCTCAACATCCTTGGGACCTGAGCCGATGGTTGGAGCAACAGATTTTTCGCGCTACTAAAACGAGCCGACGCCGCTCTTTGCGGGAAGGTATCGAATTGTAGCGATTTCGCGCAACCCTTCAAGCGTTAGGCAAAGACTTCGGAGGGTCGCCGGGATCTAGAACCAAGCTCATCTCCCTGATCTTGGCATCGATCTTCTCGAGGACGGCGATCGGAACGACATCCCGCTCCGGGAGATTCCACCAATGATCGTTCGCGGACGAAACGACTTCCTCGACGGCCGAGATCACCGCCGGTTCGGGCAGCCGCGCCCGATTGGCAAACTTTCGCCAGCGGTCCGGCGTGAGAGCCTTGAACGATTTCTCTCCTCCCAACGACAGGGCCATATTGTCCTTTGGAAAATATGCGGTGGTCGATAGGACGTCGTACACGGGCGCGATCGCCGGAGTGCAACCGTCGCCCGGATATATCGTGGACCAATTCTTCAAGTGCATGTCGCCGTTGCCGACAAGCGCGGCAAGGGCTAGTCGACGAACAAATTCTAGTGCGGCTCCTGTCGATACCGCCACATTCAGCGCGGAGGCGATGTCGTGGTACGAAGCGTCATCGTATTTTTTGGATGGCTGCCGGCCGAAGATTTGAGCGAAGTCTTCGATGTGAATTCGGGCGCCTGCGGGTCCTCGGTCGAAACGCTTCACCAGCAGGACCTTGCCGGTCGACAGGGTGTTGAACTCTTCGGGTATTCCCTCGAAATCGGATTTTTCTACAAGCTCGCGTTCCGGTACATCCATTCCGAGGGCGTCGGATAACGCCAAGATCGCGAACTCGTTTTCCGACAATCCTACCAGATTGGTCGCAGGAAATTTCGCGATGTACTGACCTTGCTCGTCGCCGATTGGCAAAGTCAGGCCGCCCCCCTTGCCCGTGTTCTTCGTCACAGACAGCTTCATCTGAACTCCCGCCAAGGAAAACCGAGCTTTGATCTCGCCTGGAATTTCTCGAGCCGCTATCGTGGTGCTGCCGTCGCTCGGTAGGACCCGCACCGCGCCTGGCAGGTCCGCGCCGAGCGCCGCCAATAGATCAAAGTCGTTTCCCTGCCTTACGACTCCCGCATGATGTTTTTCCATCGCCTCGCGGAGCTTGTCCTCGGGCAACATGTTTGCGAAGAACGCCGGCAGCATGTGCGCTACAGGCTTCGGGTCCTTACGGAGACCACCATGGGCGGAGCGCAACGAGAGGCTGAAGATCGGAGGCCTTTCCATGGCTCGATAGGCTCGGTCGAGACTGAAGGCGTTGAAATCGCCTGGCGTACGCACGACCGTTCCGACCTTGAGGTCGTGAAGAAGCACGTCGAGCGACTGGATGGTGTTAGGGGCGCGGACCTGGGTAATCATCATCATCCGTGTCGGTTGTGAATGCTGGTCGGTCTTCGTCGTCGGAAGGGCGAAGCAGAGCGTTGACGCCAGGGACCATTGCTTGTGGGATCAGCATCAACTCCATGCCGAGCGCGCGCGCGACGTTGATAAGCGTGTTCGCCCGCGCAGCAGCGTCGCCTTGTTCGATATCCCGGTAACGTGGCCTGGAAATGCCTGCGCGTTCGGCCACCTGCTTTTGAGTCAGGCCCGCTTGTTTCCTCGCGTCACGGAGGAGCCGTCCGAGCTGGTGGGTCGCTTCTGAGTGCCGCTCCATGATCTGTTTTCTCTGTTTTCGTTGTCTTTTTGCCGTGAGAGGTACGAAAAGGTATCTTTTGTCAATTCGAGTGTCAAATTATGATCTGTATACGCATCTTTTTACGATCAAATGATCCGCCAACGTATCTTTTTTATGGGGCTAAATCCGGCCGCATGACTGGACTGCGGGACAGTCGCGTCTTGCCTACGGGGCGAATGCCGCCCAAGAACACGCGCACAAGTCTTGCCTTGCCAATCCGGAATCCCCGCTCCGTGCTAATTGCCGGGAAGACACCCGGGGCCGAAAGGGATTCGCCGCGGAGGAACGGTTCGATGCTGGAGTGGTCCGATGCTGATCAAAGAGAACCTCGGAAGCGGCAACGACCACCAGAGGGTCTTTGATCACGGGCGCAGCCTGAAATGACCATCCGATATCGGTGTGCCGATCACCGCCGGTGGCACACTGGAATGCACGGGCCCGTCCCCGACACCCCCCGTGTCGCTCGGGGCCGATTTTCGCTCTGGTCCCGAGACTTTGACCACAGCGTTTGACGAGAACGAGGGGGCGACTAATTTTCCGAATTCAGCTAGTGGGGTGTTGTGTCGACTGCGGTCGAATTGATTATGGAAGGATACGCCCGCTAGGGGATGGGAGGCTTTAGAAGACCTGCGCATGCATCGCCGACCACTGGGCCGTCGATCTCAAGGCGATTGACGGCTTCGATTGCAGCCGGTCAATCAGCAGCTCGAGGAGGAGATCGCCGCGATCGAAGCGGGCCTTGCAGGGTTACCCGACAGCGGTCTCCGCCTTAATCAGGGCAAAATCCGCCCTGAGCCAGCACTCCTGCAAATACATTTGTCCCTCGACTTTCGCGACCAGGGGATGCGCTCGGCCAATGTGCCCTGGCGAACGAGTTCGAGTTCGATCTGTCGGGCGTGGTACTTTCTGGAGAAACGCGCGCGAATTTGCTGAGGGCGAGAACAAGCAAATCAACTTTTTTACTGCCGCACGCTCTATCAATGCCGCGAGACCGACGTGACCGTTGCCGTCATTGTTGTTCACTGGTGTGAGGTGCTTGGGGCGCCCCGACGCATGGAGTCGCACGAGAAGCGCATGGATCAGATCGACCGGAGCGCGCGCGCCTCCAAAACCGCCAATCATGACCGTCGCGCCATCGGGAATGTCCGCAACTGCCTGCACGAGCCTGGATACCGTCTTGTTCATCACTCTCCTGCTGCACTCACCGGATCGATTGAGATTCACTCAACAGACGGGAACCTCTCAACCGGATCGAGGAATCAAGAACAAAACTGCCCGGGCCGCGCCAGTCGCCAATCGGCCCGTCATCCTTGACGCAGGTTTCGCTGTGGTCGCTGTGACCGAAGCGGCCGACGAAGTCCGATTTGTTTTCGTTCTTCGCCGGCTTTTGGTTCGTCCGGCTTTGGATGTGCAATTGAGCCGTCCGGTGTTTGCCGCAGCCCATTTGCTTTAACTTATGCCGCCATGATGACTTGATTTCGTTGGAGCGCTGCAAGGCAAAAGCGTGAATGAGGCGGCAGATTTATCTATGCCCTTCCATAGCGAGCCGCAGCGACTTCGGGATGCGCTGCGCCTTTCCAGCTGAGATAAACGCTACCCGTACACGTGCTGTGACCAGGAGATCGTCGCCGCGCCTGCATTCCTGCAGCAAGGCAATCGACGCGCCCCTCACCTCTTGCGGGACTGTGACGACGTCAAGAATGTCATCCAAGACCGCCGGTTTTAGAAAATCGATCGTCATCGAGCGCACAACGAAGGCAACACCGCGCGCATCGTTCTTGGCTTCTTTGAGTAATGCTTGCTGATTCGTTCCGAGCAGGCGCAAATAGTTCGTTCTGCCGCGTTCCATGAAGCGCAAGAAATTTGCGTGATAAACAATCTGGCCGGAGTCGGTATCTTCGAAATAGACCCGGATCTGCATATGATGGCGGCCGTCGCGAATTTCGCCATCAAGAGAGGCTGTCACGGTGCGGTCCCCTTGCTGCCCTTTTGGGACCCATTGTCTCGCACAAAGGCGCGTTCCAGAGCAAGCGCCGATGGGCTTTGGCTTTGTTCGCGCAGTCGGAGCTCCGGCGCACCGCCGCGGGGTGCTGCGCGTGCCCTCAACAGATCAACAACTTAGAAGCTCTGCCCCATCTTCGGGGTGATGACGAACTGCCCATTGTCCTGCGATTTGCCTGTCAGTGTGGCGCTGGCACGTCAGTTTTGGATACTAGAGAGGTCCGCCACCGGTATTCACGATTGCTGCTGGACCTCGGGTCGATCAAGAAGCTACTTGTAAGAGGATTGGCGGATGCGAAACAATCGACGATCACACGGACTGTGGGTGCTGACTGCGCCACCAGCGCCACAAACTGCTCCACTTACCGATGAAATTGCAGCGGATATCGTCGTGATTGGCGGTGGATATACCGGGCTGTCGGCGGCCCTTCATCTAGCTGAAGGTGGAGCGCGTGTCGCGCTTTTGGAGGCGTCTGAAATAGGATTCGGCGGGTCCGGGCGGAACGTCGGGCTCGTGAATGCGGGCATGTGGCTCATGCCTGAGGCGCTTCCGGCCGCGCTCCGCGCGCCTTTTGGAGAACGGTTACTTGAACAGCTCGGCCGCGGACCGCAGACGGTATTCGAGCTCATCGAAAAGCACCACATCGAATGTGAAGTCGAACGTGCCGGCACCCTGCATTGTGCGGTCGGACGTAAGGGCTTGGAGGAGGTTGAGGCCCGTGCCGAACAGTGGCAGAAGCGTGGAGCGCCCGTCCTGGTGCTAAATGCGGAGGCAACACGCAGCAAAGTAGGCGGTGGCGACTACACCGGCGCGCTGCTCGATAAGCGCGCCGGCACCATACAGCCATTGGCTTATGTGCGAGGGTTAGCGCGGGCCGCGCTCGCGATGGGAGCCAGGATATTTACTCATAGTGAGGCTGTCATGGCGCAACAGAATGGTTTCCGCTGGAGAGTCGGCACCGAAAGCGGATCTGTAGAGGCCGACTGGGTGGTCGTCGCGACGGACGCTTATAGCAAAGGACTTTGGTCTGAGGTACGGCAGGAACAGATTCAACTGCCCTATTTCAACTTTGGCACGCCTTCTCTGCCCGACGATCTGAGAAAGTCTATCCTGCCTGAGCGGCAGGGTGTGTGGGACACTCGAGAAGTCCTCTCTTCGTTTCGCCTCGATCGCTCCGGGCGACTCGTGTTTGGCAGTGTTGGTGCGCTTGAGGGGATTGGGCGATCTATTCACCGCGCTTGGGCCCAAAGATCGTTGCACAAGCTTTTTCCAGGACTTCGGGGCGTCCAGTTTGAAACCGGCTGGTTTGGCATGATTGGAATGACCTCCGACAACTTGCCCCGTCTTCACAAGCTGGACCGCAACGTCATCGGTTTCAGTGGCTATAACGGCCGCGGAATCGCACCAAGCACTGTGTTTGGCAGTGTTTTGGCTTCGTATGTATTGGGGCAGATCGCGGAGAACGACCTGCCGTTGCCGGTCACCGCGGTTGAATCCCAGCGCTTCCGTGCAGCGCAGGAGGCGTTTTATACGGCGGGCTCCCAGCTTGTTCACCTGATGGATTCCTGGTTCTGATCAACCCAGCAACTCGGTTGGCTTCACAAGCTGCCCTCGCTCGAAGCATGCCGGTGCTCGTGATGTTGTTATGATGGGTTCAAGGGCGCCGTCATGGAACTTAGGATACCTCGGGTCAGACAATCGGATGGTGAAAACGACGAGCTTGCAACGGGTGACGTTCATGCCTCGAGCTGTCGGTTCTCCGCCGAATGCCAGTCCGCACCGTGGAGGCGGATCATCTCCCGACGGGACCGCTCGATGAAGACGCGCTCAACGCAAAAGCCGGCAGTGACCGAAGCCGCACTTTAAAAGGGTTTCTCGATATCGCGAGACACCGGCGCGAAGGCCCCACCCCATCGCCGGCACTGGAAGCGCTCATGAGTTGCCGTCACGGCGGCCCAAAGGGAGCGCCAGCCTGTTAGGCGAGTTCTGCGCGTTTCGTTTCGCTGAAACCGTCTGGAAACTCCCTTATGATGGATTGGGCAACTTCGCCTCCCTGCTTTATCCCGGCATCGTAGTGCCAGATGCCAGCGCGGCTTTCTGTTTGGGTGTCATAATTAATCCATGCGCCGAGCGCGTGCGCGGCGAAATCTCTTCCGAATAATGAGGTTGTCCACAGGAAGGCCCTGTGAATAGCCGGCATAAGGTTCCGCTATTTGCGGCTGCACTCCGGGAAACGTGTTCAGGTCGTGACGAATCGGGGAGAACCGCCAGCTTGCGAGGGCCCCGATTGCCCGCGCAACCCTTCCGGACTGCGGGCCAAACGCTGATGTTAGCAGCAACAGCACTACATTCGGTAAGTCCCGAGAGGTCAAGTCCGGCTTCACTCTAGTGACAGAAGTCGGGTGGCTACCTATAAAGAACGCCAACTACCTACAGTAATCTAACAGCGACTCTTTCGATCAGGATCAGGGGCCGGGAGTCGCGGCTCCTTCGCCGCTCTCTACCGATGAATGGGCTGTCATCGCGAAATCGGAATTGCAGCAGGCCACACATTGCCTCCGCAAAGGAATTATGCGCATACGTCAGCACAAGGACACCATTCGATGGCGTCTGATCGTATGGGCAGATCACAATCCGAAGTGAGCGACCGACAACAGCGGAAGTCCGGTTCAGCCGGGCTTCTACACTCTTGCTTGGAGATGCCCATTCAGGCAAGAGTACTTGAGAATGAGCTAGAAGTATTTCGCGGCCCGGTCTTCAGCATCTTCCACTTCCGGCATCATTACTTTCGATGCGTCGGACAGCTAGCCGCCAATGGAATTCAGCATCATTCTGAGAAGATTCAGAGCCTGCGCCAACGTCTTCGCCTCCGATTTGCCGCGCAACCAGCCCACTTGCCATTGTCACTGCGTCCGGTGGCTCCGGGTTGAGCCATCGAAGGTCATCAGAGCGTCGCCGCGCCTCGCGCTCGCGCGGTTGCCTAAGCATTTCGGCGGTTCGCCTAACGGACCCAAGCCGTTTGGCTCTTTGCGGGCCTGAAAATCGTTTTGCATTCTTGCGAGTGCGGCCGGTCGCCCGGGCTTTGCTGAGAGGAATGCGTGCGCGTGCCATTGAAATTCATTCCTTTTATATAAATTGGGTATGGGGACTCCATTTGCAGCTGTGCGCGTGAACGACCGGGTCGGTGTTTGGGTTGGCCGTTCTGTGCCTTTCGAGATGCCCCCTACCCATGTGGAGCCATGCGAGCCCGACAAAGATTGCAATCAGGTGCATGCTCCGAAGAAACATCTTCTCGGAAGCAACGGCAATACGGGCAACGGCGATGAATGAAGTTACGATGCTCAACGCGGAGTTAGATCGCTGCAAGGCTGAGCTGAGGGACCTCAACGCGAAGACGAGCTCAATTTCCTGCACGCAGCCGGTGGACATGACCGCAGTCGAGGACGTGGCGAGGCGAATTCGCCAAATTGCCGAACGGGTCGAAGTCTTGACGCGCGCCATCCTCCACGGTCCACAAGCCGGAACACAATAAGGCTGCCACGAGCCCTGCCGGGCGGCCAGTTACAAAGTTAACCCGGCGGGGACATGCCCAGGCTAGGATCATATTTCTAAGCCTTGCGTGTTCTTGCAGCAGCTCAACTTCTTCTGTCTGAGCCCTGTTGCTTTCGTCAACTGTCGGCCACCAAATCTTGCGAAGCGGTTCGCGATCACTGTAGGTCGCAGGAACGTGCGCTTTTAGATGACGTAACTTGCGCGACACGCGATGCAGCTTCTGCGCTGCTACGGGTGGAAAATGCCTTAAACGGGCAGATATTCTGGCGGGAATTGTGCGAGGCCTTTAGCCTCTTCGCCCTGCCCGTGCATTGGATGTAACCGTTGACATAAGTGCGATGGCAAGGGCCGCGTCCCCAAGCCGGATGATGATCGGACCTGAGGCGTCTTCAGCGAAGCTCGAGTCTGCCAAGGACCGCGAGTGCTCGCCACGAAAGATCGCTGCGCGGTCCTCAAATCGCGTGTTGCTCAGGCAGTCGCCTGCTGAAGCCCGACTTCACCATGCCAAACCGGAGCGTCTTCAGCGCAAAGGCCCCGTCTCCATGGAGCGCCGCCCGCGAACACTTGCGAATGGCGCCTCCATCATATTCAACATTTCGCGTTGTCGTGTTCAGCCGTATCCGGCTGAAGACGTTAATGTCGGAGACCAGACACTGAGACGCGAGTATTCCGTCGCCGGAGCCGAAGAACATGGTTTTGCCCTCTTCAAGCAAGGCTCGCAAATGGCTTTGGTGGCACGTGGATTGCTGGGACACCGAAAAGAGCCCGTACGATCATGACGGCCTCGCAGCGCCGGCCCAGGAGTCCAAATGAAACTTGCTCGATTGATCGCGAGCGTCAATCGTCTCCATTCTCGCCAGCATTTCAACTCATCTAGTGTGTCGATGCCCAGGCCGTAGTAGTTCGGTGCTACTATACGTGGCGAACGACGGTGGCACCCGCACGGAATCTATGCTTAAGGTCAGATCATGAAACCGGTTCTCGTCTTCGATTGGAATGGAACGTTGCTTGATGATGCATACGCACTGCTCGAAACCACCAATGCAATTCTAGATCGCTTTGGTCGTACAACGATCGACATGAAGACGCTCCGGGAACATTGCGACGTTCCGCTGTCTCTTCTTTATCGCAGCCTCGGACTATCGCGAGACGAGCTTGCGACGGTGGATCGCGATGGGAGTGCAATGTTTCACGACGCCTATGAGGCTCTTGCGGGCAGAGCGGATCTACGCGAGGGCGCGCGCAGAGTCTTGGAGTTGGCGCGCCGAGAAGGGGCTTCGTCCATCATCGTGAGCAACCATATAGTCGACCCTCTGCGCTACCAATTGAGAAGACTTGGAATCAATGACTGCATCGACGATGTGCTCGCGTTCGAAAGCCGCGACACGCAATACAAATCGACAAGCAAAGGAGAGCGACTTCGTCTATACATGCAGAAGAACAACTTGAACCCAGCGTCAACTTTCATCATCGGCGATATGCCGATCGAAACGGATATTGCACGGAATCTCGGACTGATAAGTATAGCCATTACCGGGGGATTTGTTTCCGAGGCGCGCCTGCAAGCGGCGCATCCAGACTACACGATTAACAACCTTCATGAGCTGTTGCCAATCTTACGAAGCTACGGTTTATTTGGGATGCACAAATCATGATCGGCGAGAAAATCACCGCACAGCGTCTGTAAAACCTTGATCATGTGGTCGATGTTGAACGAGTTTATCTCGGCGATTCGAACTCCGCCTTCGACATCGCACGCGTCGCATGGCTCAACTCAGTCGCGAGTCCAGCATCTGCAATACCGAACCCGTAGTCCGGCACCTGCCGCACTCGCGGCATTACAGGCGCCTATAGTCGTCACCGTGCGCTGCTCGAGGCTTGACGATGCCAGATCGAACAATAACCCATCTCTCACCCACACATTGCCGCTCTTACGACCTCAGCGATCCCAGATGGTCGAGCGTGTTGGGAAGCGTCACATTGTAGAATCGGAGAGCAACTTCACCCCGATGTGCGTCGAACGCTGGCTCTGACGCATATTCGATGATCGTGTTTGTTTTTATGGCGCGCCAATCAGCCTAGCCTGAAGGAGATCGAGCTTAGCGCGCCCGTACATCTGCCGCTTGACCAGCTTGAGCTTGGTGATCTGAGCTTCCACTTGG
>NZ_JBVVPM010000108.1:0-11313 GCF_055811255.1 Bradyrhizobium sp. MI1.11 | reverse complement strand
GATTTAATGCCCGGCCTCGGTCCGGGTGACATTGGGTGCGATGGGGAACGCCGATGCTTTCGCCGATTAAACCGATATATCCCGGCTCACAAATTCATAGTCCCGCGCTCTCACCGGAAGACGTCGAGCTTGTTGCGCGCGCGGATGAACGGCTCGTCCACGCCTATGATCAGATCGCACGTGCAGATGAACAGCTGGCGCGTGTCAATGAACAGCTTTCCAAGCTAGATCAGGATGGCACGCGCCATCCTTCTCAGCCGAAGAATTCCGCGAAATGGTTTCGACCACCTGACCGCGGGGCGAGCTCATCGCGCGGAAGGCCGGCACTGCGCGGCCTGATCGGTCTGCTGTTGGCAAGCGGCATCTGTGTAGCTGCTCTTGCTGCGCAGTCATCTTACGGCGATGCGGTCAGAGCAATGATGTATCGGTGGTCCGCGCATGCCGTTTCACCTTCGTCGTTGCCGCAAGAAAGAGCCGAGATCTCCTCGGCTCTGCCTACCACTCAGACGAGTGCAACCTATGTGGTACTTCAGCAACCGGGGCCGCTGACTACACCGCACGATGCGATCCAGGCAGCCGCTGGCCCCAGTTCGCCGGAGCTGGCGCCGACGCTCCAGGGATTGTCGGGCGACCTTACGAACCCGCAGCAAGCGATCGAGCAGCTCAAGGCCAACCAAGATCAAATCGTCCGCGACCTTGGCCAGCTCTCCGACCAGCTTACGGCGGTCCAGGCACAAATGGTGCGAGACAGAGCGGATGCCGGCGAACAGCTCAGAATGGTCCAAGAACGATTGGCCGGCATCACCACTAACGCTTCCGAGCAGATCCTACGCCCCAAGACGCCGGTGCCGTTGCCCAGGCCAATTGCCGCCACGATCCGCAAACCTGTGCCAACCGTTCGGCGGGCGCAAGACAGGGGGCGGCCACACGCGCCGCTGCAGACCGATCAAGCCGTGCAGGACTAGGGATTAACTGTTTCCAACGCGTCTGATCGCTGCGAGACCTCGATGCGGAGGGCAGAGGGCGCTGTTGCTTGCTCCGCAGCTGTCGCCATCGCGCGGCTTGCTGCCCATAGTTCACTCGCAACCGGGAGGGAGATAATCGTCCCAATGTGGGGGATGGCGACCGGCGCCTTTTGGCGCGCTCCTTCCCTGTTAGATTGGGGCGGGAGCGCGACTGGCGTTCCCATCACCGGAGCTCTCCGCGGACGCTCAGATGGCACGCTCCTTGCCAATCAGTCGGACCAGTGATTTTCGTTGCGAGGAGACGTCTAGCAATGGGACCAAAAATTCGAATCTTCAAAGGCCCAAAGCCCAATCTGGCACATGTTACCCGCAATCTGATGCAACTACTCGACGCGCTCGAGGATCTTGAGGAGCTGAGAGAGAAGGTCCGGCTAGCAGAAGCAACCCGAGTGTTACATTAAAGCGGCCACCTCCGTCAGACCTGCTGACTAATCTGCCAATGGCACCTTGAATCGGCAATAGTAGCTCGCGCGGTTTTGCGTTTTGCGTGCGACCAATCGAGGGCTCGCGTGCGGTCCAGCACTATGCGGCAGAACCAGCCATGGCGCAGAGGAACCGGGCTCGGGGATCATGGTTAACGATTTGGCAAAGGAGATCGTCCAATGCCCCATGCCGCCCCTTTGGTGCTCGCCGCCATCGTCGCCAACTCAGCTCTTCTGGTCCTCGCGCCAGGAGGCCCCGCAAATGCGGGGTCCGCGGGTGCGGGCACGGGGACAAGCGCGAGCAGCGCCAACGCTGGTCCGTCGGCGCCTGCCGGAATGGGGACGAATGCGGGTAGCGCCAGCGCTGGTCCCTCAGCGCCTGCCGGAATGGGGACGAAAGACGCCGCCACCGGCGCAAATCCGAGCACTACCAATCAATTGAACAATCCGAACGTTGAACCCGCCACGCCGACAAAGTCGCGGACGGCCGCACAGGCCGCAAGAAATGCCGGGGTTGGCCACGCGCAAAATGGCCTGCCGATCGGGGCCATTGGGACGGGTACGAGCAACGAGGACCAGATGATCATCGGCCCATTACCCACCCGAAACGCATCAGCCCCGGCAGCACAGGCCAAAGGAAACATCAGTGGTGGTCACGCGACAAATGGTCCCCCGGTCGGAACGTTTGGAAAGGGCCCCAGTCTTTCGGACCAGGTGAGCCGGCCGCGCGCCGCGCGAGCTGGCGATAAAGTGCTGGACGCCAAAGCGCAGGTCGAGCGACGAACAACCGTTTCGCCCAAACGCGTTCCCGGCATCACAAAGCGGGGTTTGTAGCTGCGAGCGACGCGGCGAGCAGACTTGCGACCGAGATCCGGTGGGGCGTGGCAGGGCCTGGCGCCGCAACTCGCCTGCCAGAAGCCGGATAATTGAATCATTCAATATCGCGCCATTTAACTCAAGTCACGGTGACCTGATTTGACCCGCGATTGAACCGGTCCTGCCGCGGCGCGCGCCCGCCCAATGGTCGACGCACAGCAGCTTGGTGCCGTAGACCTGATGCGCCGAGGGGGCTTTTGACGTCGTGGTCCGTTGATCGTGGTCGGATTCCGGCGAATGCGAACAACGGCCGAACCACACGACACCTTGATCCTGGTCGGCTTGCGCGTCGCCTCTCAACTCACGTGGCCCCTATCATGGTTCCGTCCGAAGCGCCGCTTAATGGCTTGGACAAACGGAAACACGAGGACGCGCGCAACTCTTCCCGCACCGAAGCAATAACGCGCTGGCGACGGACCGTCCTATTGATCGGTGCCGGGGACGGAGGCCCTCCGACCGTCTCGGAGGGGAGCGCGGCCTTCGCGCGGGCACGACAGCCATCACAAAGAAAATGTTGATCAGCAGCCATACCCCGAAAATGAGCAGGATAGTACGCACAAGGAAGCGAGCATAAACCGGAGCCCGTCGCGAGGAGCCACCTTTGCGCAGCCGGGCGAAAACGGCCTCGACATCCACCTCACTGGGACGCCGACACCATCGGATCCCAGCGCACCTAGGGACACAAAGAATCAGTCGAAGCCTGGTCCGGTGCAAAACTCGGGTCTGTGCGGTTTCAGACCTTGATGTACCTTTGATGGCACCCTGGGTGGACCTGCGGCAAGGTCGGAATGACGAGGCCTCGCGCCGCGACCACCGGCCCGTCCATCCAAAGTTGGTCCCACGCGCGACCGTGGCTATGCACCGCACGGTGAATACGCGGCTAACTAACAATTAGGAGAACCAATATATTGTTTCCGTGGTTGAATCATCCGTCATCCCGGAAAGCAAGGTTACTGTTTGCGTCGAGGATGAGTTTAGAACCTGAGCCAAGATGATGAAGGACCTCAGGCGACGATTGGAAAAGCTCCGCGCGGACGCCAGAGACTTTGCTCTTATGAGTCAGTCGGCGACGGATGCCGAAAAGCGCGCGCTCTTTCAACGCTTGGCGGATGAACTCGCCTTCGAAGCTCTTGAGCTTGAGGTCATCGTAAAACAACAAGGGCACTCGGATTCCAGCGAGCAGCACGAGGTCGTGGAATTTAAGCCATCCGCTCAGAAGAAGCGCGGCTGATGCGGAAAGAGGCTGGGCGGTCGGCTTGTCTTCCTTATCCGTCCCGCGCCCTGAACGATTTTGAGCATAGCTTCCACCAACGGCCGCTAAGGCACCTTCGCCTCATCCCATTGCGCGTGGATCCAGACGTCGCGCGGTTCATCAGCTCGGTCAGCTCGACCCGCGGGGCCGGCCACGTCCCAGGCGGCGTCCTCGCTCAAGCATTTGAGCGCAAGTCGCAGCATCCGGAGCTGCACCTCGCTCAGATCGTGCAAGGTGACGATCGGCATCGCAGCCGCCCAGCAGCTCGGTCTCGGCGAGGTACCAGCGCCCAGCCGGACACCAACCCGTCGCGCGGCATCGACGACAAGGGGAAGAACGAAACCGCACATCGCGATGTTGCATCGGACCGCCTTGGCAAGAACTAAGACGCGGACTCATAAAGACGCAGCCATAGCCTGATCGACGCGAGCTGAACGAAGGCAAGGTAGTTGGCGGCCAGCCTGTCGTACCGCGTCGCCACCCGACGACATTGTTTGATCCGGTTGAAGAACCGCTCAACCCGGTTGCGAGCGCGGTAGAGATATGGGCTGAAGCAGATCGGATCGCTGCGATTGCTCTTCGGCGGGATGTTGGCCCACGCGCGCCCTTCTTCATGGCAAGCTCCCTGATCCAGTCCGCGTCATAGCCACGGTCCGCAAGCAACATTGACCCGGATTTCAGACGAGACAGCAGTTTTCCGGCAAGTCGAACGTCATTGGCCTCACCGGGGCTCAGCGCCAACCGTACCGGCAGACCATTGCTGTCGACCACCGCATGGATTTTGCTCGTCAAACCGCCGCGGGACCTTCCCATCGATTGGCGCTGGTTCCTTGCGATGCAGGCTCCATGCTGATGTACGCGGACAATGGAGGTGTCGATCATCTGGGTAGCGGCATCATGGGCAGTGCCAAGCGCTTCTATGATGCGGCCCCAGACGCCAGCCCGCCGCCACCTGACGAGCCGGTTGTAGCAAGTGGTGTATGGCCCAAACGCCGCCGGCAGATCACGCCAGGGTGCTCCTGATCGAAGGATCCAGAAGATGCCATTCAGGACCCGTCTGTCGTTCACCCGGGGGACGCCACGCGGCTTGTTCGGCAGCATCGGCTTGATGGCGGTCCATTCATAGTCAGCGAGTTCGTAGCGCATGATTCGAGCTCCAGTTCGTGAGTTTGAATCACGGCAATCCGGCCAAACGCAACGCTCATGGGCAGACACAGGTACGGCGCTTTTGGACAGGAACGGACATCAACCATCCCGCACTCTGTGCCAAAACTGTCGAAAATGACCCAAAGCAGTCGTTGCTGGAAATCAACAGGATTGAATGCTCCACCAACCGGGCCGCAATGCCGGGGCAACCGGGACATCGTCAGAGTGCGATTGTTTCCTCGACTACATGTTTCAGCGCCGTCCCCTCAGCCGACAGGGTCATTCGCAGTTTGAGCTTGCCATCTTTCACCGCCCCGCTGCGCACTAGGTTCTCAATTTCACGCTGCGATGTAACTCCGACATGCTTCAGAAATTTACGGATAACCATATTGAAGCGGTCTTCATCGAACTCGGCGGTCATGGCTGTTCTCCCTGGTCGGTCAGGCGATGTCTAACACGAGGCGAGCAAAGACCCAACATCGAGGCCCAACTCGCGTCACCGCCGACTTCCTCCTCAACCTGATTGCCTACAACATCGGCCGGAGCTGAAGACTACACCCGAGGCTGCGCAAGGTCGGCCGTTTGAGGTAGACCGGACACGGCTGGCGCTGTCGCCGACCGCCGCTTGTGACCCATGGCGGAAGTAAAATATTCCTTCGAAGACCGCTGAAGTCATCTTCCATTTGTTCGGTTTTGGCGATTACACTGTTGCACTCGTATGGTACCCATTTTTTGCACGGAGAGATTTCATGACCTTGTCAGACGTCACCCGCCGCAGATTGATCGGCAGTGTCGCGGCCGGAGTAAGCGCGGTCTCGGTAGCTTCATCAAGCATCAGCAGCGCACGTGCTCAATCCCCGCAAAAGACTTTTGTTCTTATTGGCGGAGCCTTTTACGGAGCTTGGTGTTGGCATCGCGTCACCGAGAGGCTCGAAAAGCAGGGCCACAAAGTCTATGCGCTTACGCTTACGGGATTGGCAGAACGCTCGCATCTCCTCAGCAGAGACATAAATCTCGACACGCACATCACGGACATCGCAAATCTCGTCGAATGGGAAGACCTCACAGACATTTGCCTCGTTGCCCATTCGTATGCCGGATGTCCCGCATCGGGCGCGCTTGAGCGCGTCGGAAACCGTGTGTCATCTATCGTCTGGGTTGATGCAATAAAGCCGGCCGACGGGGAGTCATTCCGAGACCTGGTCTCCTTCCCGATAGAGGAGGGTGCAATCAGCCGTCCGGCTCCCAAAGCGCTCCCCCCGGCGGCCTTTAGCGACCCCAAAGACGTTGCTTGGGTTCTATCGAAGGTAACTCCTCAACCGATTGGCACATGGCTGCAACCTGTGAAGCTCTCCGGCGCACGCGAAAAGGTCGCGAAGAAAACCTACATCCGCTTACCCAAATTCCAGTTAGCGGCCTTGGACAAAGCGGCAGGGGAGTGCAAGTCCGATAATTCTTGGACCGTCCTCGAAAACGCGACGTCTGGCCACTCCGTTATGATCGCCGAGCCGGATTGGTTGACTGACGTGCTGGTGAAAGCAGCGTGAGATTGATCTGATCAGGAACGACTTCTGGGCTGCCATAATTAAAATTGTAGCCGAGCGATCCGTCTCGCTCGGCTTGCGAGTAGCCAGTGTACGAACGACTTCCACACACATGGCCCGTGACCGACCTCAGTTAGAGCGCTGCGAGGGCCGCTTCCGGGAGATGAGCCGACCCGATCATGCAAGCCGCCGGCTGCCTTTGACCCATAAGCGACATGGGCGGATTGAAAATCCTTGCAGTACAATAGGCCGTGCGGCATCGGATGGCTCGCGAGGACCGGGCGAAGCTGATAGATTGCCATCGTCAGGAGCTGATCGATGACATCCATTGACGAGCGTCTTCTCGAAAGCAAGATGACGCAGATCGAGCAGGCCCGCACTTGGAGCCCGCGCGTAATCTCCAAGTTCGAAACGCTGATCCGCAGTGGTGACGAGGTCAGCCTGTACCGTGCCAATCCGCTGGCGTTCGCCCGTGATCGCAGTGTGGCTGAGCCGGAGTCGATCGATCTGTTTCTCCATGCCGCTCGCGCCGGGCTGGTCGACATGCATTGGGACATTCTCTGCCCCCACTCGGGTCTGGTGCTGGAAAGCTTCGGGAGGCTCCATGCGCTCCGGAGCCATTTCGTCTGCGGGCTTTGCGATATCGAGGGTCAGACCGAACTCGACGACTTCATCGAAGTGTCCTTCTCCGTCTCGCCGCAAATTCGGCGCCTCGCCTTGTATGACGTCGACAATCTCTCGATCGAAGATCTGCACTGGAAGCTCAAGTTCGCCAACAGCGGACGGCTGCCCGGCGGACAGACTCGATTTGTCGATGTCTTGCGCGGTTTCGTTCGCGGAATGACTTATCTGCCGTCCGGTCTGACAACGACGCTGCAGACCGATATTGGGCCGGGCGCGGTCTCAGGCGTCAACGTCCAGACCCAGGCGGGCTTTACGCTCCTGGTCGCGCTCGATCCCACTGCCGTGCAGATGCCGAATACTCCGACGATCATTCGTACCACCTATGACGGGCAGCGGTTCACGCCCGCCGTTTCGGCCGTGCCGTCGGGGCCTGTGGTCTTCGAGATCAGCAACACCGGCCCTAAGCGCGGTTCGCTGCTCCTGATCAACTGGCCACCTGAAACCTTGGAAATGCCCGAGAAGCCGACCCTCGAATTCGATCCCTACGTCTCGGGCGGGATGCTGCTGACGCGTCAGACGTTCCGCAAGCTCTTCCGCTCAGAGCGCGTGGATGAGGAGGAGGGCCTCGGCGTTCGGCAGGTGACGTTCCTGTTCACGGACCTGAAGGGTTCGACCGCGCTCTACGAGCGCCTCGGGGATCTTAATGCCTATGCTCTCGTCCGCGAACATTTCGCTCTCCTCGACGCAATTGCCCATCGGCATGCCGGTGCCATCGTGAAGACCATCGGCGACGCCGTCATGGCCGCGTTTTTCCGGCCGGTGGATGCCGTGGAGGCAGCGCTGCACATTCTGCGGGACATCGGAGAGTTCAACTCCAAGCACGGCCAGCCGGCCGTCATTCTCAAAATGGGGGCACATTGCGGACCTTCCATCGCCGTGACCCTCAACGAGAATCTCGACTATTTCGGCCAGACCGTGAATATTGCCGCGCGGGTGCAATCATTCGCCGACGCCGGCGAAATCTGTCTCACTGAAGCACTCTACACCGCGCCCGCTGTTCGCCAGCTGCTGGCGGGCCACCATGTCGAGGAGTTCGAGGCGCCGCTGCGCGGCGTCGAAGGCGAGGCGCGAGTCTACCGGATCACCGGCCGATTGTAGCCTAGGCTCTGCGGCAGTCCGCACTAGCGTAGTGATCGAAATGTATTTCCGACATCTGGCCGCCGCGAGGCGGCTTTTCTTGGACACGGCAAGAGCAAGGAGTCTGTTCGTGGCCCAGAGCTGACCTGCCCTGCGCAGCCGGTCGAGGACCGCTTGTGACCCATAGGAGACTTCCCACAGCGGTGGTTCCCTCGTTAAGCGGTCTCTACGGAGAGGACACGAACAGCACCGTGATCCTTAAGGTACGCGGAGAGACAGTCGCCAAACTCGTCAAGAAGTGCCAATCCAGCTCTATCAAAGTCATTCTTCCCGCACAGGATCAAGGTCCCGTTTTCATAACGACAGTGGACAGCTTGATGCCATCGACGGTGATCGCGGAATTCAGCTTCGATGTCTTGTGCGGCTATCGCCCCAGCAGAAGCATCGATCCCACTGCAAACAAGTGTGATCTTGAAACTCATCGGCCTCCGACGCCGGTCATGGAATTGCACCCAAATTACTATGCTATTTCGTCCGAGTGAAGGTCGCCTTTTGGCCCTTCGCTACCGTTGACGCGGTGCCGCTATATGTCGGTTCAGAGGGGTAGACCGGAAGTTCGCTGTGGAGCGCTGGACCGACGCTTTTGACCCGGACCGGACATCGCGTGGCTGACATGCCTATTCGAGATTCTGTAGCAGAGGTCATAGCCAGTCGGTTCCAATGTGTTAGTTTGAGGCGAGTCATAGGCTGTCTCTAGGCTTTGCGGAGGCATCAGACATGAAGCGGCGCGAGTTCATCACGGCACTCGGCGGCGCTGCGGTGTGGCCGCTGGCGGCTCAAGCGCAGCAATCTAAAAAGATTTACCGAATTGGATATCTGACGGCTAATTTGAGCAGCTATCCTTGGGTAAACGGCTTCGTCCGCGAATTAAGTGATCGCGGCTATTCGGAGGGCAACAATCTCACCCTCGAATGGCGGGAGGCAAAAGGACATTCGGAACTTCTGCCCGAGATGGCTGCCGATCTCGTCCGGCAGAATGTGGACGTGATCGTGGCTGTGGGAAATTACCCCGGACTTTTGGTGCAGAAGATTACTGCGACAATTCCCATTGTCGTGCTCTCGAGCCGCGGCGGCGTTGAAGCCAAATTATACTCGTCTCTTTCACATCCTGGCGGGAACCTTACGGGTATCGACAATCTCTCGCCTGATCGCGATGTCAAACGAGTCGAGTTCTTGAAAGAAATTGTTCCAAAACTCTCGCGGTTGGCAGTTCTTTACAATCCGCTTCCCTCTCACGCCAGCAATCATCTCAACAGTATTTCTTCCGCATTTGAAAAATTGGGAATAGAAGCGCAGCCGTTTGAAGTTCGTTCACCGCCGGAATTTGAGGTCGCGTTTGCTTCAATCCTGCGCAAAAGGCAGGATACGATGATTGATGCGATGACTACTGTCACCGATCCGATGTTCGTCTTTGATCGCAAGAGGATTGTCGACTTCGGAATAGAAAACAAAATTCCGAACGCCCATGAATATCGAGAATGGGTGCAGATTGGCGGACTGCTTGCCTATGGTCCGACAATTGATGGAATATGGCGCCGGGGCGCTTATTTCGTCGAGAAGATCCTCAACGGGGCAAAGCCAAGTGATTTGCCCGTCGAAGGGCCGAGCGAATTCCATCTTGCGATCAACCTCAAAGCTGCCAAAGATATGGGCCTATCTGTTCCTCAGCATTTGGTCGCGAGGGCTGACGAGTTGATTAAAGCGGACGTACGCTAAGCGCTCAGCTAAGGACCACCCATTGCAGACCTCCGGGTTGAAGACCGGTAGCATCCCGATGTTCTCGAAGGTCAAGGCGCTCGGCATCGATATCCCTCCGACGCTGCGCGGCCGCGCCAACGACGGTTTTGCCGATCAATTCGGATTGCGCTTACCGTAGTCATTCTAGATCGACGATGCACAAAGCTTCACCGGCGGCATCGTACATCCATGTTCGGCCGAGCCGATTGCGGCTCAACCGCGCGACTTGTTCCAGTGCTCGGCCGCTTCGAATTCGCGGAGCCGATCGATTTGCGCTCTCAGGCCCGCCGGTACTTCCGGCTCTGGTTTCAGCGACGCACGTAGTCTCTCGCCGATCTCTCGAACGATGGCCCGACTGTGTATGTGGTCAATGTCAATTCCGTTGCGCATGACCGAGCCTTCGGTTCGGCCAGCACGCCGTGCACTCCTCCCGCAACCGATCGGGGCACTGCTGGCGATTTTGAATAGAACCGGAGACCGTCGCTTTTGGCTATCTGCGCGAGCGCTTGTATTGAGAACAGCGGGTCGTTCGTCACGACCTTTGGCTATCCGCGACATGCGCCGTGTTACTACCGGCGAGCGACGGCCTCAGTGTTTCTAAGGCTTGGCGGACCTTTTCGTTCCTTGATTTCCTTCCGAAGGAGGAACCTGCCCAGCGGCTAGTCGCTGGCGCCATGGAAGCAACTTCCGATCCGGCCGAAAACATTGGGCCGCAGCGTTCGGGAACCATTTCTGAGAGTACCCGGTTAGTTCATGGGGCGATAAAAGGGGATCATCGTCATGAGGACCAAATATCTCGCTGCGATAGCGATAGCTGTTGTTGCTGGTAGTGGGCTGGTCGTGAATTCCGTCGGCTCGCTTCGCGAAAAGCAGTCCACGCCGGCCGCCATACAGGTGGCGGACCGATTAGCTGGGTCCTTGGATCCGTATTTGCTACGGTCTGGTGGCTAAAACGGCCGGTGTAATTCAGAAATGCATTGACGGCGCTGCCTTAAGTCATGGGGCATCGCGCCCGCTCGGCGAGCAAGGCTGTAACGCCTTTGCCTCACATCCCATCGCGCTCGCATCCATACGTCGCATTCCTCGTCTGTCGGATTGAACGCTGCCTCTGCTTACGCCGCAACTTCGTGTCGTTACTTCCGGTCTTGGCCCTTAGCCGAAGGTCGATTGAACGCTTGTCATGTCGGCTGTCAGGGGTAAACCGAACGCCGATCCAAATTGGCGTCCACGGCTGCTTTGACCCAATTCAGACATCGACCTCTCTCTCTCTCTCTTCATGTTGCAGTAGTCTTGAATTGAGACGCCCCGACCAAATTGTCGGGGCGCTCGTCGATTTCATATCTTCGGCCAACTAGCCCTTAGACGCTTGTCTCGCCCATGGCCCGTCGCGTCGGTTGGCGCAGCGACATATCTAGTCGTCCGTGAAGAGCGGCTAAGCGATTGAGCTAGGATCGCATTTGACTTTGTGGACTGTTTTTGGAATGCAGGAT